>NZ_JACIDV010000018.1 GCF_014196515.1 Rhizobium skierniewicense
GTCTAGACATAGATCCTCACATTCAGACAACTCGTATGCCCGACATACCCTACTCAGCATCAGCCGCGCCAGATGGGGTCTCCTTGCCGCTTACCATCAAGGGCGAAATCGGCGGCAAGATCGTAAGGCGTAAAGAATGCACCGGCTGCGCCGTTGTTGAAATCGGCTCCTTCGTGCCAGTTCTCAAACACGAATGCGCGTTCGTCATCTGAAAGACGGTCTTTGGTCAATATCGCCTCTGCCTCTGCGTGGGCCTTGCACTGCTGTTTTGCGAGTTTCGCAATTGCTCAAATCTCCTTTAATCCGCGAAGCGGTCCTGTCCCGAAGGGCAGGAGCCCCGCTCCTGCTCCTGAGACATCGGCGGCGAGATCGGGGGAGAGGGGGGCAAGCATAAAAAGGTCAGGGGGGACCACCCACACCGAAGGTGCGCCGGCACAGCCGGCGTCCTGCAACGAAAAGACCTAGCCGGCTCGTCCGGCCAGGTCGTATGAGTGAAGGATGGGGGATGGGCTTTTTATGCTTGTTGGGGAGAGGGGCAGCGCCCTCTTTTCCCATAACAACAGCAATGACCGCCTTGCGGCGGACTGGTTTATACAAATATAAAATGATATAAGCGTAAATTAAACGCCGATTTGATTATTTATTTCGGCCATTTCAGTCAACCAATACCAGATTAAAGCGAAGTATGGAGAAAACGATGAATGAAACGATGAAGGAAAAGGCAGAACGTTTGAGGAAATATGCTCAAGAGAAAAAGCCAGAAATTGAAGCTCGCGCCAAAGCCTTGCATGACAGGATAACTAGTCTTAAGCAGCGCGAGCATTTTAGACAGGTAGAAGCGCGGCTAACGGAAAAATTGTCGACGAGGTAGATATCAACTCCGACGACCGACCCGTAGTATATCCGACCAATGAGTCGACGAATTTGTGAAGTTGCGTTATCCTCTGCCTAAATGAATGGACTGGGCAATATCGGGGTAATGGATCGATAACTTATGAAACAAGACATAGACTCGATCTTAGACACCCTTCTCGACCAGTTAGCCAGCATAGAGCACGAGCGCTGGGCACATTGGCAAAAATACATGCACAGTAAGGCGCTCCGTCAACCTGATGGATCTTTGATTATTCCCGCTTACCTCGTCACCAAGTGGGAGCGTCAGATCGCTCTGCCATTCGCTCAGCTTTCAGAAGCCGAAAAAGATAGCGATCGTGAGCAGGTGCAAAAATACCTGCCCCTTCTCAAAAGCTCTCTGAGCAAAACCTTTTGAGTTACTGGCCGAGACGGCTTCTTATCGTGGTGTAGAAGTCCCCCGTGGTTTCAGCTTTCGCTAGTTCTTCGCTTTTGTAAGCGCGTCTGCGCACAAAGCTTGTTTCCGTCGTTTTGCTAACGGTTGCATACACATCAAGATCGGCCTGGCTACGCAGATACGGCCATTTTTTTAGATATTCTGGCAGAGTGGTATTGTCGCCCGCATATGTAGCGATGGGCTGATGCTTCTCCGTTGCGATACCGATCTCCCAAGGAACCCACCATGATGTTTTCGTGTTTGCGGAGACGACGGCAAGGAGTTGCGTACATTTGCCGAGCTGCAAACGGATGTATTCGCCAAGGTTCTCACCGGCCTTGGACCCTTCGGGGTCAATAAGATCAAGATAGCTGTCAATGCCATGTTGGGTCTTCAAGCGTGCTGCAACTGCAGCCGCGAGAACTGAGTCTGCTCTTTGGTGCGAAACAAAAATCTTCATTCTATATCCGTTTCATTTCAGCGAGCTTACGGTAATGAGCACCCAATGCTGTGAGTTTGCAACCAGTACCATACACAGCCGCGTGCCACATGTGAGCTTGGTCTACCGGGACCACCAGCCCATGGCGATTGCACTGCTGGAGCTCACGATAGATGCGGACGTTCTCATCGACGACCGGGATCTCCGTGAGATTTGCGGCCTCCTCTCCCCGATCTGGCTCAAAGGAAGGATCAAGCTTGAAGACATCCGTCGCGTCACCAAAATATTCTGGCAATCGTCGCAACACGTCGCGAGGAATTTTCGGTGCCACTTCTCGCAGAACGACAAAGCGCTGCACGTTAGCCTTATAGATTGGGCGCTGATCCCATGGGCCAAGAGTCTGATCGACATGAGCGTAAATAGATGCGGGGGTTATGCGACCGCAAATATCGCTAGCGGAGCCCCGGAGACCATCCACCAACATATCAGTGAAAATGCCGTGGCCACTGACTTCTCCAGCCGTGCCTTGCCGGTGGCAAGCTGTAAGGATCGTGACGCCATTGCCGATAACAGAAACCTGGCCATCACTTCCTAGCCCAGCGACCTCGCCCGCATACCCCGAATGGCAGCTATCTAGTATGATTACGGAGGACTTGATCCGGGGATGAGCCTTATTGGCCAAGGCAAGTATGTCTTGAAGTGAACATCCCCATCCGCCCTTTTTTCCATCTTGGCTTACGATGTAGCCGGCATTGGTTTCTAGGTTAATGAGTCCGTGACCTGCGAAGAAAAAAAGCGCTGTGTCAGCATCTCCGGAAAAGAGCTCAGCCAAAGCGTCCTGCAGGAGTGCCGCCGTCACCTTTGTTTCGTTACTGGTGATCAACCTTACGTCAAAGTTCGGAGAACCATCTCCATTGGCTTCCAGCATTGAAGCAATTGTAATCGCATCATTCACGCAGCCGGACAGTGGTGAGTTATCATAGTCATCAATACCTACGACAAGCGCTTTACGCATTATCGAGCGCCCCCAATCAACGATTTAAGATTTGGCCATGTCCACTTGTAGATTTTGTCCGTACTAAGCGCCGCGACTGGTTTCACGCACGTTTTGCCACTCCTGCCCCAGAGCAAGAAGTAAGGAATTTTTTCTTCTTGAGCGATCATCACTTCGACACTGACGCCGGTCGCGATATTAGTGTTTGTACCACACATTACGATGACCTGATCGACGCTCCGGATTCGTGTCCGGACCTTTTCTTTCCAATCACCGGTCATATGCGCTTTAACTGACCAGTCGGCGAGCGAAAATGGCGAGTCTGGATTTCGAGATTGGCCAACAAGAAGGTTTCGGAGATCTTCGTCATTGTCGAAATCAAAAGAAGTAAATACCCGTTTCATACACATTTCTCCCTTCCCCTAGCAGTAGGGGCAGAGAAAAGCGCGAGTCAACCCCTGATAGGCGTTCTTTAACATTTTATAAACTATTTCAACTGTCGTTTGGCTATGCCCTGTTGCCGCGTCTCGACCCTCAACAGTCATACGAGTGACAGGAGCGTGACTTAATGCGCTTTTTTGAAACGTTACGTCCGATGTCAACGAATTATGGCTAGAGATACCACGCGGCGCCTCGGACGCCCGGTATCTTTCTCGAAGCCCTTAACAATTGATGATCCGTAAGCAGGCGATTGTTTTTAAAACGTGAGCTCACGAAATTTGTGATTTCAAGCAAAATCCCTTATGCTTCGCTCTACAACGGAGGTCTAGATGGAACCTTTTCTAGCAGCTTTCTTTGGCGGCGCGACCGCCCTGTTGTTTGTTTCGGCCGCACAAATCCTGGATGCTTCCACCCTAGTCACACTTCTCTCAGCTGGCGTTGGTGGCGGCTTAGGAACGTATGCCGGACAGAAGGTGTTGAGCGTGAGCTAACATCTTGCGGTCCCAAGGGACGACGCTGGACCTTGGAAATTTGTTGAGGGAAACGGTATGATCGTACTCGAACTACTCCTTGGAGCCATTCTGGGAGCCGTGTTTGTGTCTGGCACGATCTATTTCGCGATGAGACTGAAGACGCCTTCGCTGCCTCAGCCCCAAGAAGGATCGCGATCTCAAACCGTCTATGGTCCAAGAACTGGCATATAAGGGTTTGCAGGTCCGTATCTAACCCCGCCTTCTTCAAAGAAGCCCTTGTAGCCAAGCACCCATGAGCGATGAAACTCTGAACCTGCGAGGATCTTGCGCAGGTATCGCGGCATGACCTTCCCATCGTACCCGCAGAGATAAATCCGGAGATAAATTGCGTTGATTGTACGGTTCCGTTTGTTGCTTCCGGGGGCGTCACCAGAAGGGCCGAGACGCCTGAACGGTGGTCGTTAGCTTACCGGCTTCGGAATCGGCTTTTTGAGACGAAGCCGACGCCTTGGGTCAGCTCGATCACCGGGATTGGGCGGCTCGGTCGCGGGTTTCCCGCGGTAGCACGCGGTCGCTCGCCGATGGCGAGCGATGCCCACCCCTCTAAATTAGTGGGTTTTAGGCTATTCAATCATCCTCACCTGGCTTTTGCGATCCTCATACACGCTCTGGCGCCACTCATCCGGTCTTGTGAATGAACTCGACCAAAGACCTACTCTGCTTTGTCGGGCTTGGTTTTCCAGCGATTGATATGTGTCGTAGGGCAACTTGTAATGCCCTCTCTGATCGACCAATGCGTGACCTGCAACGATGGCTTCAGCGGCGATATCTGCACCATTGACCCCGCACCTTGCGATCACCGTTGCATCGTATCGACGATCGAGCGTCTGGCACTGAATCTCGCGACCCAAGGTTTGTGAAACTATCCACGCTGTTGCCATCGGCTCGCACGGCCACGGCGTCCCGTTGAAATACGCGAGCTGGCCTTTGTCGCAAACTTCGATCCCCGCGATTTCAACTTTCACATCGGGGTTGAGAAACTGAAGCGTTCGCGCATCGATCACGCGGACCTGGCCCTGCAGGATGCCTTGCTGTTGCGCTTCGACTTTTTGAGCCGGCTGCTGCGTATTAGCTGCCAAGGTCGTCTGCTCGATCATGTTTTTGTACGTGTCGATTTGACCGCCAATACGCTTATCCTCTCCCATTTGGGACAGGACGTACACGCCGATCGCGGCGATACCCATCAAACTGAAAGTTTTATAGTCCATTGCCTCGCAACACGGTTGGTCGCGCCGCCCTTTCGAGCGGCGCAATGAAGCTTAGTTATCTTCGGGCTGCTTCTTGGCGAGCTGGCCGAAATCGAGAACGATGAGATCCGTCGAGTAGCGCTCTTCGCCGGTGGCACTATCCGTGAATTTCGATTGGCGAAGCTTGCCGCGTGCAATAACGAGGTCGCCGGGGCCAACGTGGTTCGCGATGAAATCGCGGGTGCGCTTGTTGAAGACTACCACTTCGTTCCAGTGCGGATCATCGATCCATTCGCCGCCTTCGCGCTCTTGGCGGCGATAGTTGGCGCAAATCGAAACCCGCGTGGCACTTTCGAATGGGCTGATACGACCGACGCGACCGAGGATATCGAATTCAGCATGGTTCTTCATGGTACACTCCCTAAAGCTGTTGACAGGGCTTTAAGGCATCTTGAAGTGGCGGCGTCAATCTCAATTGCGGAGGGTCCGCGAAACGGAAACCGTCATTGTGATTGACGCTATTAGCCACGCCAGATGCAAATTGCCCGGTCATTACAACAGCTTTTCAGGGGCGTTACCAGATAAACTATGTATTTTGAAACACCACATAACGCATGTCACAGCAATCTCGGCATTGTCTCCGGACGCCAGGGCGTCGCTGCTCTCGCCACCAAGCCGCGGGAGACATGAGCGCTCGAATAACGCTGGTTTTCATGGTCGGCAATAAGACCGTGCAGCGTTTTTTCAAGATGAAGATCGCCGCCGGCAACCTTCGCCGTCATGCCGCGCAAATATCCTCCCGGCTCGCGCACAAGGCCAGCGGCAGACTTTTGAACGATAATCGCAATCGCAATCGCCGCCGCGGCCGCTCCCATAGCCGCCCGGGCCTCATGCCACGCCTGCGGTGAAATCCCGAGGGTTCCGCGAATTTGCGCCGCCACCTCGATCAGATCCCTCCAGTTTGTGATCTGCCCGTAATCGAGCATTTCGGGGCAAGCATTTAGTACCGTTTGAACGAAAATCTTCTGCTTCGGAGTTTGCAGATCGGACTCGACAGCGCCGCTCTCGCCTTCGTAATTCTCATAAGCCGTTTTTTCGACGGCATAGCCGTCGTCAGTATGTAAATCAGTTGATCGCGCTTCAGCGCGATTCCGCTCATCGTTACAAGATACAGAGTTGGGATGGGTTGTAGTTTCTAATAGGCATCCGAAATCTGTTGCGCTGGCATCATTATATTTGTTCTGAGCATTGGAAAGCATGGCGATCTGGATATGTCGCAGCAATGTGGAATAGGCGCGTCTGGCTCGCTTGAGAAGTTCCAACGGTGCTTTGTTCGAGCGCCCGACTACCCGGCTAATCCATTCGTACCTCGCCTTGAACTGCGACCATCGCCCGCTGAGCTGTTGCGAGGCGGCGGACTGGCAGTGTGCGGGGATTTGGCGGCGTAGTTTGTGAACTGCGGTACGGCATTCCACCCATTGCGCGTGTTCCGCCTCGTGAAGCTCAGCCATCGCTCGCAGTTCCTCGTAGCGAGCTACGAGAATTGTGAGGTCGATCCCATAAGCGAACTTGACTGATCCATCGGCCGCGCGGCTTCCAGATCTTCGGCAATTTGCGCTGTCCTGATAAGTGATCAGGCCGTGTTGTGCGAGCGATGCAAGAGCGGAACGGACGGTGTTGTTGCTGATCGCGAGACCGGCCGAACGCGCCAGCGCGGCGTTTTGCTGCCAGACGATGGGCCGCGCACCCGTTTTCCAGTCGTCCTCGAAGGTTCGGAAGACGAGAGTTTGTAGAATAAGCTGCGCGGTGCCATTAATTTTCATGCAGTGAAGGGCGCGTTTCGTGACTGCCCAAATCTCGGAACGCGAATACGCGCCAAGATTTGCGGCCTGCGCCATACGGTCATAGCTCACGCGCACTGCATCGACCTTCCGCCAGCCGGAAGGGTTCGGGCTTTGTCCCAAAGCCCGTTCAGTAAATGTCATTGTCCTCTCCCTCCTTCGGAGAAGGGCAAATGACAGGCAAGCCAACGGCGTTTTCTCGCAAGAGGCTCTTGCGAAAATTGCTTGGATCAGCTAGGTTTGGAGGTGAAGTGGTCGACTATTAAGGTCTTCCAAACCCGAGCTTCGGCTCTCCTATCAAAAACGCCTGCCGCGCCAACGGCGGGCGTTTTTCTTTATGCCCCTTGGTGCTTCGATAGATACTCCTTCAAAGCTTCCTCGATGATAACGGAACGTCCAACGACGCGCCGCTTCTGTTTAAGCTCGTCGCATTTTTCAACGAATTCAGCTGGTAGATCGAGATGGACGAACACCCGTCCGGACTGGATGCGCTTGGCGCGTGATTTCGCTACGAAATCACGATCAATCTTCCGCTGCACTTCTTTGTCCATAACCGTCATGGCTTTCCCGACTTTCTAGTTACCACCTACACAGGCCTATTGCGATTCTACGATTCGCACAAGTCTTAAATGGGTATTTAGAATTACTACATTACGACCATTAAATAGACATTTTAATTTCCTCTTTGTCACACCCTGAGATAGAAGTTTGCGAAAGACGGATCGGCGTCGTTAATAATTGATCGCTAATATTGGTATGAATTTTCGTTATGGCTCAAGATGCTAAGCGCTTTTTTTTCGATACTCGCCATTTTGGTGCACTTTTTTTCTGTGGGTTAAGATGTCGTACCGTCAATCACCCGATCCGCTTCGCCACAAATCGTAATAATGCGTCGATTTTGCCGTCAAAAGGTCGCGAATACATATGTCCAACAGCGTTATGGCACGTAGGGTCCGAAGCCCACGCCATGCTTTTGTTCAGGCCTTCGAGACAGGTTGGATTGGAAGGGGCGGTATCGTGAGAGAGAAAAGCGATAGCTGGGTCGAGATCGTAAACGGCGCTTTGAACGGCCGCATTAGCCTTCCCCAACGATCCGTAGAAATTGTTGGCGAGCCTTGGCCGGAGTACGGTGATCGAGCGTACCGCCTCTATGAGCAGGGCAGCAACTCACAACGCGAAATAGGCGTATGTTGGTGTTGGGCAGGTCTAGAGAGACGATCAATCTTACTGAATACAGATGACGGCAAATATTACGGACACCTCCAGTCCGTTTCCATGAAAGACGCATGGGCACGATTTACCATTGAAATATATGATGAAATCGAATGAACAGAGACCTATTTCACCTTGGGAATTTCGATACCTAAAGCTTCTAGGGTATAAGGATCGCCAGCGATTTCAGCAAAATTGAAACGCTCCAACTCCTTGAGAAACGCCGTGCGAGACCGCTCGTAAACAAAGCTTAGTGTCGCTTTCGGGTGTCGTGGTTTATGCTGCTCATCAATAGCGAGAATTGGAGCGATCTCGAAATCCGCTTCAAGAAGCTCGATTACTTCGCGCAACGATACCGTTGCTGGATCTCGAAGCCACGAATGGCCTCCGGAACGTCCCATCCTGGTTGTAATGATTTCAGCATCGCCAAGCAGCCTGAAGGGCCGCTTGAGAGCGCTTTGAACAATGCCGAAACATTCTTGAATCTCTGATTGCTGCACCACCTCGCGGGGTAATACAGCGGCCATATAAATCAAAGCATTTACACCCACGTCAGTGGAAGTGAGCAGTCTCATTCAAAACGTCCGGTATTCATCATTCTGCGGTCAGAAAAGAGTATTGCACATAAAGCATGGGAATGCATGTGAAGCCATTGTTAGAGATTCCTGGGATTCCCATTCAGATTGATTAAAGCGCGAGACCTTCTATTTATAATTGCTAAAAAAAGAAAAACAATCAGCACCGCAAGCGGTAAGCGAACTAGAAACTGGCGCGAGCCATGCGAAAACATCGGTATAAATCCGGTGTAGTCTGACAGCAACAGGCATCAAGTAATCAACCGAAGAAATCAAAACCCATACCAAACAGCAATTTTTACGGGTGTACATTTAGCACCTCCTCGTTAATATCGTGATTGCATTTCACTACTTTTGCAATTATCCGGGTTTTTCGTCTCACCGGACACGGATACGATGGAGGGATAAAGTGCGTAAAATCGGGAAACTGAAGAGGTTTGTAACGGGCGTTACCATATTGGCAGGGTGCAGTTTGATGAGCGCGCCCGTAAACGCAGAAGACAATTGGCCCTGTGAGGTTGCTCTGTGCATTTCAAATCCGGCCGGTCCCATGGCGGTTGGTGAATGCGTCAATCCAATCAAAAAACTCTACGAACATCTGGCCAAAGGCCGGGGCTTCCCGATGTGCAAATCAGCGGATGGCCATGTGCAGTTCACCCGCTACGGGATGGAGTTTCAGGAAGATTGCCCGGAAGGCACACGCACGGTTTATCGGGATGACGACGAGGGACATCGCTCCAGCCGAAACATGCGCATGTGTGAAAAATTCATTCCGATCAAAGGCGGCTTTTCTGTCGGAGGCGCGTTCAGCAACGGAAGCAACGGCGGTCGCAATGATAACGACGATCTTCCGGTATTTGAATATCGCATGGTCAACGGAGAGCGCGTCTACGGCCAGGTAGTGACCGAGGCCGCGCCAATTCGGGCAAAGCCTAGCTATCTCGATTATGTCGTGCAGGGCGATAGCCGCCGTCTGTGGTGGTAGAATGGACACGCTAGCCATTCTTGCCCTTGCAACCCAATGCGTGACTGCTGCACCGGCCCCAATCGTTGCAGCTGTCGCCATGGCGGAAACCAGCGGCTCGACCTATTCGGTCACAGTCGATGGTAAGCGAAGCGACCACGCTGAACAGAACGAGGCTGTTCAAAGCGTGGCGCTCGCTCTCGTCGAAGGCGCTACCGTGAAAGTCGGTCTTGCTGGCGTTCCTGTGAAATCCTTCGACAGCCTGAAGGTGTCTTACACCGAAGGATTTTCGTCCTGCTTCAACCTCGAAGTTGCAGGGGATGAACTTCGCAAGCGTTGGGAATCGTTCGGTGGCCAAGAGGATCACTGGCGGTTGGCGGCACTGGACTATGGGACCGGAGAACCCGGTGTCGATAGTGACTATTCTAAGCGTTTTGACGCCGCTCTGGCAGAAATCAATGAGCTTTCTCACCGTTTGGGCAAGCGGCAGGGACAGGCGAGCAAGGTAGTTGCCGCTGGTCCTGCTTCATCTTCCGATGAAGAAGCGCCCAATTCTCCCCCGGCGCAGCAAGCAGCAGTGCCGGAAAACAAATGGGACGTTTTCAACAATCAGCGGTCCCAATCACTTTTGATTTTTTCGCGGTAATTAAGGAGCCACGTATGTTCATCAACGGCGCTATGCGCTTCCTGCCCCTGATGATGGCGGTAGTATTCTTCTCAGCAGTCATGGTCGAGCCTGCCTTTGCGCAAAGCTTGGGAGGCGCAGAATCCATTCTCGAAACGATTGTTGATGCTCTGACGGGCAACATTGCGCGTCTTATCGCGATCATCGCCTGCATTTTGGTCGGCTTTGGCTTCCTGTTCGGTTTTGTCGATCTGCGGACGGTTGGTTACTTCGTCGTTGGCGCCATCATCTTGTTCGGTGCGCGTGAAATCGTAGACCTTCTTTCTTCGGGTAGCTGATCCATGGCGAATGAGGACGAAAAGCCCACTGAAGACATTCTCTTCCTTGCTTGCACACGGCCTGCGATGTTCGCGGGCGTGACCATGGAAGCGGTCTTCATCATCATCGTTTTGACCGGGCTTGTCTTCCTCGCAGGCGGTAGCCTGCTTTATCTCTTGGTTGGCGTATTCATCTATGCGGGATGCCGTGCGGTGTGCGCCAACGATCCCAACCAGTTCAGCATCATTTTCGCTTGGGCAGCAACCAAGCTCAAATGCCGGACGCGCGTGTATTGGGGCGCTTCATCTGTCAGCCCCCTCCGCGTCAAAAAGGCGCGCAATTGGCGCGAAGTTCAAAAGGTCGAAGTGTAATGGTCAAACTCATGGGCCGTAACCGTGCCATCCAGCGCGAGGCGCTTGCATCAGAAAAACTGCCATATATCCGGCACATCGATGAGCACATCGTGAGCCTGCGCAATGGTCAGATGCTTGCTGTAATCGAGCTTGAAGGCGCGTCTTTCGATACGGCTGACCATACCGAAAAAAATGACCTTCACGCAAAGCTGAACCTCATGTGGCGCAACATCAACGATGAGCGCCTGGCGGTCTGGACACATCTTATTCGAACGCGGGACGTCGATTACCCTGAAGGAACCTTCAAATCGGCTTTCGCGAAACAGCTTGACGATAAGTACAAGCAGAAAATGACCAGCGAAACGCTGTACCGAAACCGCCTTTACCTCGCCCTTGTGTGGGCTCCAGCGCGTGATGCGGACAAGCCGACGAAATCGCTCGTTGCTCGTTTGAGGAAGGCCCGCAAAACCGGTACGGAGATAGACGAAAAGGGGCTGCGCGATTTTCGCGGCATCATTCCAACAATCGTCACAGGACTCGACCGCTATGAAGCCCGCCTCTGCGGCCTCTATGAGCATAACGGCTTCATGTTCTCACAAGTCAGTGAATACCTGAACGCAGTTGGTACTCTGTCATTTG
The DNA here is from genome assembly GCF_014196515.1 of Rhizobium skierniewicense. Lineage (GTDB taxonomy): Bacteria > Pseudomonadota > Alphaproteobacteria > Rhizobiales > Rhizobiaceae > Agrobacterium > Agrobacterium skierniewicense. The sequence continues at coordinate 11,410 of NZ_JACIDV010000018.1, forward strand.
AGAAAATGCCTCTGACAGAAGGACCGATCAACGGAGCTATTCTGCTTGATCGTCCTCTGTTCGGCCGTGAGGTCATCGAGCTTCGCGGAGCAGGGCAATCCAGATATTGCGGCGTCCTTGGGGTGAAGGAATATCCAGCAACGACGCGGCCCGGAATGCTGAATGATCTTCTGCAAGCTCCGTTTGAGTTTGTCCTGTCGCAATCCTTTGCCATGGCCTCCAAAACGGAAAGCCGCTCGATCCTGACGCTGAAGCAGAACCAGATGACCAATGTGAGGGACCGCGCTCTATCACAGATCGTGGACCTGGACCAAGCGCTTGACGATCTGGAATCGAGCAAGTTCACAATGGGTCGCCATCACCTCAACCTCATGGTTGTGGCTGACACCGCGCAATCGCTCATGGACAAGATGGCTATTGCCCGTCGAATGATGTCAGATTGTAGCGTTGTGACCGCTCGCGAAGATCTCGCCCTCGAAGCTGCGTATTGGGGGCAGTTCCCCGGCAATTTCAATCAGCGCCCTCGCTCCGGTCACATAAGCTCTCGCAATTTCGCGGCTCTGTCGCCGTTCATGTCCTATCCGAAGGGCGATTTGACCAACCCATGGGGGCCATCTATCGCCTTGCTCAAAACTTCGAGCGGATGCGGTTTTCACCTGAACCTTCATGTCGGTGATCTTGGGAACACCTTCATTTGCGGCCCGTCTGGATCAGGTAAGACCGTACTGCAGAACTTCATTTTGGCGCAGTTGCAAAAGCACGATGTAACAACAGTGTTCTTTGACAAAGATCGTGGTGCAGACATTTTCGTTCGTGCAGCTGGCGGTAACTACCTCTCGCTTGAGAATGGACGGCCAACAGGTTGCGCGCCCCTGAAGGCACTTGATCTAAATAACCCCGATGACCATGCTTTTGCGGTCGAATGGGCGACGAATCTGATTTCGCATTCAGATGGACGTCCGCTAACCGTGCCAGAGCAAAAGGATATCGATAACGCGATCCTTCAAATGCGCCAGCTGCCACAATCGCAGCGCTCTCTCTCAGCGTTGAAAGCTTTCCTGTCTTCCAACGACTTGGAAGGGACTGCTGCGCGTCTCGATCGATGGACCGCAGGCGGTCCTCTTGGGTGGGTCTTTGACAACGAGACCGATGCCTTGGACCTCAATTCAACATTCCTTGGGTTCGATATGACGGACTTTTTGGATAATCCGACGATCAGAACACCCCTCATGATGTATCTGTTCTACCGGATCGAGCGGCTTATCGATGGTCGCCGGATCGTCATCGACATCGATGAGTTCTGGAAAGCTCTTGGCGATCCGGCGTTTCGTGAATTGGCCCAAAACAAACTCAAGACCATCCGTAAACAGAACGGCTTGATGATTTTCGGCACGCAGTCTCCGCGGGACGCGATTGCATCTTCGATCGGGTACACAATCATCGAGCAATGCCCGACAAAGATTTTCATGCCTAATTCGGCAGCCAGTGCCGCCGATTATATCGACGGGTTCGGGCTATCGCGCCGCGAATTCGAACTTATCAAGACAGAACTGACGGTGGAAAAACGGCAGTTCTTGATCAAGCAGGAACACAACTCCGTTGTGGCGGAACTGTCTCTGCATGGTTTCAACGACGAATTGACCATCCTTTCGGGTCGTACAGCAGCCGTGAACAGACTTGACGAGATTCGCGCAACTGTTGGCGACGATCCCGCCGACTGGATGCCTATCCTACTCAACAAACGGGATAATAGAGGAGAAGCCGCATGACGAAAATTTGGTCGAACAAATCTTCGATGAAGGCCACAGTCAACGCCTTACACTCTGTGAAAGTAGGCCTCGCCGCATCGATCGTTGCCCTTGGTCTTGCCACCGGCGCGCAAGCGCAGGGTATTCCGGTCATCGACGCGACTGCAATCGCGCGATGGGGTCAGCAACTCCAAGAGATGAAAAATCAGCTTGATCAGGCAAAGCAGATTTTTGATGAGGCACAGAAGCTAAATCAGTCCTTCGACATTTCGAAGCTCGAAGATCTCAAGACGATTTTGGAAGATCGCAATTTCCAACAGTATCTCCCGCAGGAATATGGTCAGTATGCCAGCGCTGTAGATGGTTTGCTGAAAGGCAATGTTGATGGCTTCGCGCAGCAGTATGACTATTACGAAAGCAAGGGCCAACAAAACGCCAACGACTTTTATCAAGCTGAACTGAAACGCAGAAAGGGCGAGACCTATAAGGACATGGCCGTTGGTGAAGTCGTTTACGACCAAGCCTCAAAGCGCCTCGAAGGTCTCAACCAGCTTCGCGATAAGATCAGCTCAACCTCAAGCCCACGCGAAGTAATGGAACTGCAGGCACGTATTCAGGCAGAAAGCGCGCTTCTTCAAAACGAGGTGTTGCGGATGCAGGGCGTTGCAATGATCCAAGAAGCTCGTAACCGCGTCGATGAGCAGCGCGTTGAGGAGCGCCGTGCAGAGCGGCGCGACCAAATGAAAGCTGCGATTGGAAATACGAACTGATGAACGCTGGCTACACGATAATGGCCGTCGCGCTTGCTGCATTCGTCACAGGATGCAGCAGCGAGACTGAAAAGCCGGCAGAAGCCGCGCCGAAGGCAGAAGTCTTCGACGTTCAGTATTATCTCAACAACGATCAAGCCAGACGGCAAATGCTCGTCCAGTGCCAGGATAACCCCGGCGCTCTTGAAGACACGCCGAACTGCGTAAATGCGACTGAAGCTGCCAAGCAGGTGCGTCGGCAGGAAATGCGCGACGCAATCAATAAGGGGTAAGGATGGCGATCGCATCGGAAATCGTCAGCAGTTTCGTTGAACCGCTGGAAACATTTATCCAAGAGGGTGCAGGCAACCTTGCTTCGGCATTGCAGGGACCACTCACTGTCGGTGCCACGCTGTACATCGTGATTTTCGGGATCATGATCCTGTTAGGCTACGTGCGCGCGCCGATTTCCGATTTTGTGATCAACGTTTTCAAAATCTCGATACTCGTAGCACTCGTGACGCAGGTTGATAATTACAACACTTACGTCACCGATTTGTTCTTCACCCAATTGCCGGATGGTCTAAGTCAGGCCATCGGCTCCGTTTCATCGAGCGGTGTAAGCACAGAGGAGATCAAAAGTGGGGCGGGTTTCGATGCGATCATAGATCGGGTCATTCTCATGGGAGAAGAAATTGCTTCCGAAGGAAGCTGGCGCGATGTCTATCCGTACATCGTGGCTGGTGTTTTTACCATTGCGGCGCTTATCGTCGCGATGATCCTCCTCGCCATTTACTTGTTTGCGAAAACGGCCGCCGCCTTGATCCTTGTTCTCGGGCCTCTGTTTATCGCAATGCTTCTATTCCGCGCCACACAGTCATTGTTCTCTTCATGGCTTTCAGCGGCCATTAACTTTGTCCTTCTGCAAGTCCTTACGATCGCTCTGCTGACGCTACTTGTCAGCCTTATCGAGTCGTACATCGGCGATGCTGAAGGGCAGGACGCTGGCACTCAAATTGTGATGGCATGGCGACTGACAGGTCTTTTCGCGCTCAGCCTTTATCTCGGTCTTCAACTGCCGGAAATTGCAGCGCGGGTTTCATCAGGTGGATTGGCCCTCGGGGGCGGTTTCGGTAGAGCCGCACTTGAAGCCCTCAAAAAAGTACCCGGCGCAGGGACGGCCGCCAAAGTTGGCGGAACAATTGCAAGAGCCGGCGGGAGATAAATAATGAAAAACAGAATTGCAAAGCTGGCTCTGCCAGCAATGGCCGTCTTTGTCCTGAGTGCCTGTACCACAATCGAGGAAAAGGGGCTGCCCAAATGCTCAGGCAGTGACAGGAGACCTTTGAATGCGGATCTGTGGGATTCCGCTACACCACCAACGAGCGGATCGGAAATTGGTTCCGCTTTGAAACCCTATTCTCCGGTCGAAACGAACAAGCCCGCATCCGTCGCGGCCATCGAAACGGCAACTGGTAGCGCAGCTTCCCAATGGAATGTTGCCGCCTCTGAAAAACCATGCGGTGAAGGAGCTTAAAGATGGTTGAGGCTCAAAACCTCAAGGAATATTTTGAGCGCTCGCGCCGTTGGGAGCAGGACGAACTTCGCTCTGCTTTACGGTCTAAGCGACTTGCATGGACTGTTGCTGCCGTTTCTATGGCAGGCACGATCGCCTCGGTATCTGCCGTGGCGGCTTTGGTCCCACTACAGAAAATCGAGCCGTTCATAATCCGGGTCGATACTGGAACCGGAATTACCGAAGCCGCATCGATGCTGAAAGATGCGCCTGCGACACTTTCCGATGCTCAAGCACGCTACTTCATTGCAAAGTATGTGACGGCTAGGGAAAGCTATTCAAGGGTCACGGTGCAGGACAACTATCGTGTGGTCAACACCATGTCCACAGGACCAGTCCAAGAGGGATATGCCCGCTGGATAAGCGCCAATAACCCACAATCCCCTCAAAAGCTTCTAGGACCCCAAGGAACTGTGCGGATTGAAATCCGCTCAGTTCAGCTAGTTCGGCAGGGTCTTGCAACAGTGAGATTCGTCCAGATCGCGGAATATCAGGGAACTGAACCGCGTACTCAGCACTACGTTGCGACCGTAGCCTACGAGGTTCTGCCTGAGGAACGGCTTACCTGGCAGCAACGCTTGATCAATCCCATCGCCTTCGCGGTAACAGAATACAGGACCGACCCGGAGGTCGTTGACCAATGAGAAGCTACGCCCGCACCTTGATATTAGCCTGCAGCATAACCCTCGCCGGGACCTGGGCTCACGCATTGGACATACCAAAGGCCGGAACGAATGATAGTCGCATTCGCTTCGTTGACTATTCAGCCAATGACGTTGTGAAAGTCATTGGTCGATATCGTGCCTCTACGCAGATCGAGTTCGACGCGACGGAAGAAATCGTACATGTCGCAACTGGTGACAGCGTTGGTTGGGAAGTCGCACCTGCTCACAATATTCTTTTCCTGAAGCCGCGTGAGAAAAACCCGCCTACAAACCTTCAGGTCGTGACCGTTCGCCAAAGCGGTGAGCGGCGCGTCTATCAGTTCGAGCTACGGGCCACAGAAGGCGATGTGACCGCCAACGACGCATATTTCCTAGTCCGATTCCGATATCCAACGGACGAGGCAAATGAGCGTCAGCGTCTTGCCGCGCTCCAAGCCGCCCAACATCGAGCCGCCGCCAATAAGCGAGCCGTCGATAGCACTCTGTCGTTGCACCAGAGCTACGGTGCAAGAAACTACCGCTATTCGGCTCAAGGCTCACGCGCGATCCAGCCGGATAGCATTTATGACGATGGCAAGGTCACTACGATGCGATTTGCCGGTAATCGTGAAATCCCCGCTATTTATATGGTTCAAAGTGACGGAAGCGAAACGCTTATTCCTTGGGATGCTCGTAAGAGCGGTGAACTCGTCGTTGTTCATGGGACAGCGAAGGAGTTCCGTCTAAGGCGCGGGGGCGACGTCATCTGCATTTTCAACGAAGGGTATGATCCTGTCGGCGTAAACCCCGGTACAGGCACCACCTCGCCGTCTGTTGAGCGCAGCGTACGGCCTGAACCGCGTGGAGCAAATCGATGAGCAACACCGACAATCAAAATCAGAATGAAGAAGCCTCGGTTGCTGGCGAACGCGGACCTGGCATTACGTCTGTCGCTGAAGAAAAAAGCGCCGCTGGTACGATTGGCCGTAGTGTAGTCGTCGGCCTTATCGTTCTGGCCGGTCTCGGTTTCCTTTATGCGACCTGGGATAGCGGCGACAAAAATGAGGAAGTGCGAGAAACCAAGACGCAGATTGGTCCGGGCGCTGTACCGTTTCAGCCTGCGGCTTTGCCACCGCCACCTGAGCCACCTCCAGCTCCCGTCCAGCAGCCTCAACCCGTCCAGCAGGTCCAACAGCCTGAGCCGCGTGACGAAATGCTTGATGCAAGCATCCGTTCGCCTGTCATCGCCTTTAGCAACAGTTCGTCACGTCGCGATAACGGACAAGGTGGCCAACAAGGGCAAGGACAAGGCGGACCGGGACAGGATTTCTCCGTTGACCTTCCCCCCGGCATTGGCGGCCTCCTCGGTGGCCAACAGGCTCAACAGCGTCAAGATCGCCTGCGCGACAAATTACAGCCTACAAACCTTGAAGGCGTAACGGCGTCGGTGCTTCCGGATCTTCACATGGTCGTTCCACAAGGTACGCAGATTCCTTGCGTGTTGCAGACGGCAATCTCCAGCGATCAACCCGGTATGGTGTCGTGCGTAATTCAGCGCGACGTCATGAGCGCAAGTGGCCAAGTCGTTCTTATGGAAAAAGGAACGACTGTCACTGGCGAATATAATGATGGCCTTCGCCGTGGCCAGAAGCGAATCTTTGTTCTGTGGAACCGCGCTCGTACACCTACTGGTGTAATTGTGAACATGGCTAGCCCCGGCGCTGATGGCCTCGGCCGCTCCGGATTCGATGGTAAGATCGATAATCATTTTTGGGAACGCTTCGGCGGAGCAATCCTAATGTCGATTGTGGGTGATGCCTCGAAGTATGCTTTCCAGCAACTGAATGATGGGACTGATTTCGAGACCAACGAAACCGAGAATGCATCTCGTGATGCAGCTTCGATCGCTCTCGAGAACTCGATCAACATTCCTCCAACCCTTTACAAAAATCAGGGTGAGCAAGTGTCGATCTTTGTGGCTCGTGACCTGTTCTTCGATAAGGTCTATCAGCTGCAAACCACTGAAACCCGCACTCAGATCCTCGATAGAACCGCCACAGGCAACATGCGTGCTAACGCACCTATCATGGCTACGAAATAAGGAATCCAGTGCGTGAGTGATGCGACGCCGCTTTTGACGTTCTTAGAGCCGATACAGCCTTTCCTTGATGAGGAAGGGCTGACGGAACTCTGTATCAACCGGCCTCATGAAATCTGGTGTGAAGGAAAAGACGGCTGGAAACGTCATGAGATTGCAGACCCGAAGTTGAGCTATCAAAGCTTAGCTTCCGGGTTTGCAAAACTCGCAGCTTCTTTCACCAAACAGAACATAGATGAGAAGCATCCAGTTCTTTCAACAACACTTCCAGGCGGTGAACGCTGCCAGATTGTCATTCCTCCTGCCGTCCCGTCCGGAACAGTTTCTATAACGATCAGAAAGCCGTCCGATGTATCGCTTAGCCTGTCGGACCTTGACGAGCGCGGGCTATTCGCCAAAGTCAGCACGCAGACTGGCAAGCTGAACGACACGGACGAGGAGCTTTTACGCTTAAAAGCCGCGCATCAATGGACGGAATTTTTTGACCTTGCTGTCCGCAGTCGAAAAAACATCATCATCAGCGGCGCCACCGGTAGCGGAAAGACAACTTTCTCGAAAAGTCTCATTCGATGCATTCCGGACAATGAGCGCATCATCACGATTGAAGACGCCTTAGAACTTGAAGTGCCTCCGCCAAACCATGTGAGGCTTATCTACTCAAAGGATGGTCAAGGGCAATCGAAGGCCGGACCGAAACAGCTTCTCGAAAGCTGCCTGCGTATGCGTCCAGATAGAATTCTCCTGCAAGAGCTGCGCGACGGCACAGCCTTTTTCTACCTCCGCAATGCTAATTCCGGTCACCCAGGTTCGATCACGACAGTTCACGCGGATTCGGCTGCGCTGGCATTCGAACAACTGACGCTTCTTGTGAAAGAGTCTGAAGGCGGTTCACAGATCGACCGCGACGACATTCGCGCCCTGCTGGTGATGCTCGTCGATATCGTGGTCCAGATCAAAAAATTTCCTGACGGCTCTCGTCGCATCACTGAAGTTTATTTCGACCCTGAAAAGCAGCTTGGACAGGGAATTTAACCAACGAGGATTTTAGATGCCAAACCAACTTCGATACGGCCTTTGGGCCGTAGCCGGGCTTCTCACAATCGCTTTGGTTTTCATCCTCTCATCGAACCTGGCTCTGGTATTTTTACGGTCGCATGATGGTGAACTTCATGTTCTGACCATCATCGATATGCTGACCTCTTCGAACGAACGGGAAAACGGAACCGCTCGACTTGCTCTCATCATAACTTGCGGCGCTGCTTTGTTCGGTGCGGGTGCTCTGTGGAAAGCAAGAGGTTCAAAAGCGCTTCATGGCACCGCTCGTTTTGCCACTGAGGCGGAAGTTCGAAAAGCAGGTTTGCGGGAAACGACAGGTATTATCGTCGGCAAGCTGAGGGGAAAATATCTCATCTTCGGCGGATCGGAGCATGTCATTGTCTACGCGCCTACGCGCGGCGGTAAAGGTGTCGGCGTCGTTATTCCAAACTTGTTGAATTGGGCGGATTCGGCAATTGTACTCGATATCAAGAAAGAGAATTGGCAGCTCACTGCCGGTTTCAGAAAACAGGCTGGGCAAGAGGTATATCTGTTTGATCCCTTCGACCCGGAAGGCAGAACTGCCCGCTATAATCCACTCGCATATGTGAAAAGGGACAACCCAACCGACCTCTATGATGACCTGCAACGGATCTCAGGGATGCTGTTTCCCATCGAAGGCCGCACTGTAGATCCGTTCTGGACCGAAAGCGCCCGCACCGCATTCATAGCGGTCGCCGGCTATATCGCTGAAACGCCTGAATTACCTTTCACGATCGGCGAGGTACTTCGCCAAATCGCAGCCGCGCCAGACATTTCCAAGCACTTCAAAGGCATATTGGAAAAGAGAAGTGAGGATCGGCCTCTATCCCAACAGTGCCGCACAGCGATGAACGATTTTCTGGCATCCTCGGAGAATACGCTGCAAAGCGTTAGAAAGTCGGTCAGTGCGAAGCTCGGCCTTTGGCTCAATGCCAGGATCGATGCAGCAACCAGCGCAAATGATTTCGATTTGCGGGAACTTAGGCGGCGGCCGATTTCGATCTACCTCGGTGTTACGCCTGACAATCTTGATCGCATGGCACCTCTGTTGAACCTATTTTTTCAGCAGGCCGTTGACCTCAACACTCGTGTTTTGCCTGAACAGGACAAAACACTGAAGCGCCAGCTCATGCTTATGATGGATGAGTTCCGGGCGCTCGGGAATGTCGAAATCATTGCCAAAGGTGTTTCGTATGTCGCCGGTTTCGGAATCCGCATTGTGACAATCGTTCAATCACCATCGCAAATCCGCGAAGTCTACGGTCCCGACGCAGCGCTTAACTACATGACGAACCATGGTGTGGAGGTCGTATTCACACCGAAGGAACACACCATAGCCACGGAATTAAGCGAGCGTTTCGGTTATGATACCGTCGCGGGACGATCCCGTTCGCGTGGCCTTGGCTTTTCTCGCTCGTCCAAGACCGAAACCACTTCGGACCAACGACGCGCTTTGATGCTCCCGCAAGAACTGGTGCTAACGCCATTCGAGGAAGAGTATCTTCTGAAAGGTGGCATCCCACCTGTGAAGGCCAATAAAATCCTCTACTGGAATGATCCTGTTTTCAAAAAGCGGCTCCTCCCTCCTCCCTCCTTGACCACAAAAAATCAGGTCAGCGATGCTCGGATCGACGTGTTGGAGCGGCAGGTTGAGACGCTGCGCAAAGCGCTTAATGAGCGAATTGCGCGAGAACCTACAATCGAAGAAATTACCGCGCCAGTGCAGGTAGCTGACGGCGAAGACGGCCTTATTTGGGAAATGCCAGACGGAACAGCTGTCGATCTGACATTCGAAGGTATCGATCTGAGCGACGATACCACCGTCAATCAGCAAAACGCAGAAACACGAGTAGGTGCCTTTTTCAGCGAGCTTTTGGATGGAAGGTCTGAAGGCCGCTCGATAGAATGAAAGGAATAATCCATGGCTGACGATGACAATAAAGCGCGTGATCTCGACGAGACACGCGAAAAGGTAGATGAAGCCGCCTCTCTCTTAGAGCCTGAAAACCCCGATTTGCTGGAAATTGCGCGCGATCCCGAACGCAGCATAGCGGCACCTGTACGGGGCGGCCAAGATCGAGGCGACACCGCGGGTGCTGGAACTTCTCTCCGTGACCAGTCAGAATCAAATCGCAAAACGGACTTTGTGAAATCAGACCGTCCGGCTGTCGAGGATGATTACCCCGACGAAATAAACCGCAAATACTACCGTAGGAAAGATTTCGCTGGCGACGATCACATTTATGCCGACGCAAAGGGGAGTCGTGAGCTTTTTCAAGTGAGCGGTGACAAGCTCAAGACCAAAAACGAAGACCCGCAGGCTGTCAAATTGATGCTGGACACAGCCGCGCATCGCGGGTGGACAGAAATCAAGGTCAAGGGAACAGAAGAATTCAGGCGTGAAGCATGGCTTGAAGGACAAGCCCGCGGAATAAACGTGACCGGCTACAAGCCGAACGAGATTGATTTGCAAGAGCTTAAAAAGCGTGAGCAGATGTTTCTCCGAAATGAAATAGCTCCTGAACTCGGACAACAATCACCAAACCCTGCCTCGTCCGCGAACGGCGCTGACGTTGAAAAAGCAAAGGAAGAGACAGAGGCGTTTGAACGCACACGCGCTGACCGTTCAAATCCAAGCTATAAGACCGGCATAGAAGGTACGGTTATCGAACAGGGCTCACGTCCCTACCGTGACGATCCCGAAAACGATCATTCCCCCTATGTCGTGCTTCGGGATGCCAATGGCCGCGAACACACCGCTTGGGGTGTCGGCCTTCCAGACGCCATGCTGAGGGCAGGTGCCAAGACAGGCGATCAGGTCCGTTTGCAAGAAGCCGGAATGGAGACAGTCACGAAGTCGGTCATCCGCACAGTTGATGGCCAACAGGTACGTGTCCAGCAACAAGTAGAGCGTCGGAGTTGGGATGCCGAAGTGACGAAGGAGCAAGAGCGCAGCGGCCAGGAGATGAACGAGCGCGAGCAACAGGAAGCACCGCTCGGCTCGGCAAGAGAGCAACGGATTAATGCAGCTGAAGCCAATGTAGCTCGATCCATCGTCGCAGGCGAAAACGCGCTTCACAGCGGACCGGCTCGCGATGCTGCCTTAGAGGATGGCAGGTTCGCCAATGAAGCACGAGCGAAAGAATATGCCGCGACTGGCCGCGGAGCCGGCGATGATCCTCAGTTACGCTCTGCCGTTGCTATGGAAGCATACGTTGAGCGTAAGCTGCGTGCCAAATTCCAGAATGATCCTGTCGCAGTTCAACGTGGACTAAGCACCGCGAGAAACAAGATTTCACAGGCTATTGCACGGGGTCAGGATTTCCCGAAGCCCCGCGTCGTAGAAACGCGAGAAGCTTCAAGAAGTGAAGAACGAGGGCGTGAAGTTCTGGGTGCGGAAGCAGAAAAGACCGGCAAGCAGATAGAACAGCGCGAGCAGGTTCAAGAGCAGACGAGGGACATGGAACGTGAATCCGCGCGACAGAATATCCGCGAACAAAACAGGGATAGATAGCTCAACACTTTGATTTAACTTGACTTTCCCCTGTGGAAATGGTAGTAATCGGTACTAATTGGAGGTTTGAACATGAATATTCATCAAAGCGTTCCAGACCGTTCGCCGGAAGCTATTGCACAGCGACGCCGTGCAGCTGATCAGGCTCGGGCGATGATTGCCAGACAGGGATACAAGCATAATCAGGTATGGGAAGATGCTACTGAAGCCTATGTGAATGGTGATATCTCAGACGTCGAGTACCGAGCAAAAGTCATCCGTTCGCCAAAGCAGGCTTGATCAATCTTATTGTAATCCAGCGGCCGCCTATATGGCGGCCATTTTTATGAGTTAGACATTTCATGAGTAATGATCCGTACTGCTATCCGAATCCGACAGGCAATCCAGATGGCGAGCGTGTTCTAAAAAATCGCTTTGGGATAACTTCTAACAAGGAATTGCGAGAAGAAGAATACAACGCAACGGGTGCTCGCATGATCCAGATTGAGATTGGCGACGGTCCCAAAGGCAAGTTTGACGCTGACCACCTCAAAGCCCTTCACCGCCATATATTCCAAGATGTTTATGAGTGGGCCGGTTACACGCGAGCTGAAACACCGATTGTTGACGGCGAACGTATGCCGCAGATTGGCTCGATCAGCAAAGGCGGGACGAACTTCCTCCCCGGCCAGAATATCGACATGGGCTTGGCCGACGCTTTCAAGGACTTAAGCGATCTCAGAACCCTCAAGGGCATTAGCGCAGACGAATTTTCAAAGCTGGCTGGAAAAGTTCTAGGCGATCTGAACTATGTTCACCCATTTCGAGAGGGAAATGGACGGACGCAGGAAACATTTATTGTCCAGCTCGGTCGCGAACTCGGCCACGAAGTGCAGTTAGATGTCGTGAGTAAGGCACGAATGATTGAAGGATCGAAAGAGGCCATCAGAGATGCCGACAGCAAAGCGCTCTCTCATGCTATCCTCGATTCCGTTGATCCCAACAGGCAGGGTGCTATTCGCTCAACTTTCGCGATGCTGAGAGAGTATGGCGAAGATCCGATGGAACACGATGTTCGCACAGCACTCCCAGGTGAGCGTGTCACTGGTAACCTAATCGATCATGACGAGCTAACAATAAAGGTTGCAGCCGAGAATTACATTGTCGTCGTGGACCGCCGGGACTTCCCTCAAAAAATCGAGGATGAAATGGAAGTCGATTTTGTCGCGACCCATGATTTCTCTGGTCATGACAAAGCGAGAACATATTTGGACGGTTCAAGGGAAAGCCTTCTTAGTGAGCCGGAATTGAGAAAAGCTGTCATTCTCGAAACGTACGTGACAGACAAGACAACCCGGCAATTCCCAAACGACAAAGATGCTGTTGATCAGGCCGTAAAGGTCGCTCGGGAAAAGATTGCAGGAATGATCGCCAACGGCATTGATATTCCCTCCCCTACCATACAGCGAGATCAAGACGTTGATCGCTCGGATATCAATCATTCGCCACCTGAAGATGATCGCCCAAAAGACTACGGACGCGAGCGCTAGAGCGCGTTAAGTCATGCAGGATCACGAAATAAAAATCATCGCAGTTGCGATCATCATCGCAGCAGGAATCTTGTTGCGGCGGCTTCTGAAACCCAAAGCGCGCATCCTGAGACATAAAAGAAAGCAGGAGCAAGCGCGCCGTGTCCTGGAAAAGATCAACACTATTCCTTTGATGCCACAACGTCTCGCCTACCTGCGCAAGATCGATCCTCTGACCTTCGAAGAACTATTACTCGAAGGCTTTGAGAGGCGCGGGCATAGAGTTGTTCGAAACACACACTACAGTGGTGATGGCGGGATTGATGGCTCGGTTCAGATAGATGGGGAAACACATCTCCTGCAAGCTAAGAGATATGCCAAGCACATCAACCGCCAGCACATTGCAGATTTCAGCGCTTTGATCGCCGCACGCAACTGCAAAGGTATTTTCATTCACACTGGCAGAACGGGCGCAGGCGCGAAAGACCTCGTCTTACAGGACCATCGTTTAACGATTTTGAGCGGCCAAAAACTTTTGAATTTCCTGAACTCAGAGACTTTTATAAAAGATTAGACAATTCCAGCGCTCACGAGGTGGTTTCATCGCGACCATGGCGGATCACGCCGCGCTTAGTGTCATCCGGAAGCCCAGCGCATGGATGATTTTGTGCATCGTTTCATAGCGAAGCTTTGACCCGGGTTTCAGGGCTTTGTAGAGGCTTTCGCGGCCAAGCCCGGAAGTTTCTGCGATCTGCGCCATGCCTCGAGCCTTAGCGACATGACCCAGCGCCGAAATGAAAACATCTGGGTTTTCATCCTCCATGGCTGCGGCCAAGAACTCCAGCATGTCTTCTTCATCGTGCAGGTACTCTGAAGCGTCGAATTTTTTGAACTGCGTCATAATCATTCCTTTCCGACGGTACGGGCCATTTCTATGGCTTTTTCTATGTCACGCTTTTGACTGGACTTGTCCCCGCCGATCAGCAGAAAATAAACGGTCTCACCCTTGCGCGTGTAATAGAGCCGATATCCCGGCCCGTAATGAATGCGCATTTCGGATACGCCCTCGCCTACCGGCTTGGAATCTCCGAAGTTTCCATGCTCTGCCGCAATAATGCGTGCAGCGATGCGAACCCTACCCTTTTTATCTTTCAGGGACTGCAACCAGCTATCGAACTGCGACGATATCTCAAAAGTGTTCATGGCTATTTGTATCCAATTGGATACACCAATACAAGCACAAAGTTTGCGTTTGATCGGGAGTTAGCAAAATCAGCTATAACGCATCACCGGGATCGACCTCCACCCCGCTCCGGTCCCGTATCACCTCTATCGCCAACTCTCGGTTCTAATTGAACATTTCTGTCCTGTTCCACCGACTTGCCCTGCGCATGCTCTCGAATCTGCTTTGCAAGGAGAGTGAGATAAATATCGCGCTGAAACCTTGGCTCAGGAAGCGACTGCGCAAAAGCCTCGACCTTTACCGCCAGCTGCCGGTCTGCGGAACTGGTGCTGGTCGCAAGCTCGCGGGCTGCGGCCCTGTAAACAGCTTTGACGCCTATGTTTTTCGCCTTCGCAGCGTCTTCCCAAGGGCGTTCACGCGCTCCCTGCCCCTCTCTGCGAGCCGCTCCAGAAGTCCGTGCAGTTCCTTTGACAAGCTCCTCGTAAGCTTGCTCCATCGAGCGCTTCTCATTGCGTGGCGTTAGACCACGCGCACGCATCTGTCGAAACTCCTGACGTTCCGATTTCATGCTGCGACCGCGTGAATAACGAGGCGTAGCCTCAGCATCGATTCCTCGATGCCGTAATGCTTCCGCAAACTGTTCCCGGTACTTTGAGAGAACGGCCTTACCGGGGTTGAACGCTCGCCCGTTATGTTGGCGACCCCGTACCGTCACATGAGCATGCGGATGGTTGGTATCGTCATGGAATGCGACCATAACATCGACGCGAGGCCGGATTTCCTTATCCACGAAATCACGGACCGCATCGCGGAACTGCGACCTGTCCACGCCGGGGGGCATGGAAAGAACCATATTCACCGAAAGCGACGTTTTGCGGACCTGATGCTGGCCTTTGTAAATGACCTCATCATCTGCCCAATCTCCATGTAGATCGCGAACCGCCTCTTTGCCCTTAATCGGGCCATAATCGGTTTCAGCTTCGACCTTCCCGTTTCTGGTAATGTAATCCATGTGCTGTTTCAGATGGTCGCCGTCCTTGGTGCGGCCCGAAATCTTCACCATCACTTCCGGTGCTTTTGATACGACGCGGGCAAGCTTGGCTTTCGCATCAGGGCTTTTTTTCAACGCCGCCATAAGCTGCGGGAACTGATCCTGATACGTCCGCATCTGCCCATTGCGAAGCCAAGCTGCGGAGACACCTACCCCTTTATAGAAGTCGTCATAAAGCGCTCGAACCTTGGGATCATTCTTCATTGCCGGAACCTTCCCAGGAACGAACGTTCCCTCTCGCCATCAGGTGCAAAGCCGTGATTGCTTTTGAAACTTCATCGCGAGCCGCATCGACTGCCTTTGCATCAACCGAGAATGAGCCGCCTTCCCTTCGAGCCTCATTAACTGCGCGGGTGATCTGGTTGAGGTTGACGCCAACCTTTCGAACCTGATTGACCAGTGCACGTATTTCATGAAGCTCGCCCACGGAAAACTGTGCGCCCGATCCTAACCGGACACGCACCACAGAACGCAGCCATTGCGAAGGCTTCATGCTTCTCTCTGCTGCTGCCTTCCTTACTGCTGAAACCTCGTTCTCAGACAGTCTGACCGAAAGATGCACTGCCCTCCCATGAGGGTCAGGCAGCGACGGAGCCTTGCCGTCGCCTTGACCGTCAACCGCCATCGAAACCAGACGACGAAGCAGAGCGGACTTACCGCCATGCGCCTTTGCCAACGCTGAAAAGCGTTCTGCAATGTCGTCATCAACGTGGGTGCCAAGAAGTTTCATAATCGCATCTTTAAAGAATTCAGTCGCGTCGGCTATCCTGCACTAGAATACGAGATAATGTAATAGTTTGCTTGAGCAAACACAAGCGGGTGCGGGATTTGCTCAAGAGAGATAACGCCTCGCTTCGCGAGTCCATTTGATTGAGGGCTACGCCCGAAAAGGGGCAAGGCGCTCACCAAGGGTTAACCCACAGGGCCGCTTGGATCGGTCCCTACATGACAGTCTCATCCAAGCAAGGGACGCTGCGCTTCTGCCCTTGCTTGGCCTCCCCTGCCCTGTTGATCGGGACCTGCGCGGCTCCGAGGGTTAACCACAAAGCAAGGCGCAAAAGAAAACCCGGCACAAAGGCCGGGTTTTCGAAACACGCAGAAGCTTGAAATCAAGTGTAGATCGTTATGCGATCTTCTGGCTGGAGCCGGAATAGCAGGCTGTCATACTTGACCATGATAACAGGCGCGATAAGTCCCATGGTGAGACCAATGGCGATTGCACCACCAAACATGCCAAACCCGAAATCGCTTCCTCTGTAGGCATTGGCGTACCAGAGTAATGCAGGCATCAGCACAACGCCGCCAACCCAACCCGCTACTGTTGTAAATCCGCAAACGATGGTTACAGGTCCGCGAGCAAACGTAAGCAGCTTCCATGCTGCCATGCGAAGCGACCAAAGGATAAAACGCGCTGACAACATGAAGGTGCGTTTAATGCCGTTGAACACCTGACCCATAACCATCACTCCTTTAATCCACGCGGATTATCTCAAATATCTCCAAGTCGCTTAGAGCGACTTCCTTGATTGTTGAACCGTTATCGAAAGAAACAGTCCCGAATTTAGAACCCTGCTCGGCTGGCTTATCTAGCAACAGCCTTCCAAAACTATCCCCTACTTTAACGACAACGGCGTGTGCTACGCTACCCCTTAACCTCGGGGATGAATTCTCTTGTGACTGATCGCGCTTCACTGGTTGCTGTTCAGTGATCGCCGCAGATTGGGCCTCGCCGACCTCAACCTTGTCTTCCGCAATGTCGGTCGATAGTGAAGTTAAGGGCGAGCTACTTTCGCTCTTGAGCGATTTCGCAAATTCGATTGCCTCTCGTTGCGTGATAGTTTCTCGTGAGGCAACATACGCCTCCGTAGCATCGGCATTAAGCCCATAGGCTTTATGAAGCTCATAAGCCGCACGAATACCAAAGCTTTCAGAGCGCTCTTGGATGGCAGGTGCCATGTCGAAGAAATCGACATACAGGGAAACCCAGGCACGAGGTTTGCCAAGCCCCGCCGCTATCACGGCAGGCTTCACGCCCTTAGCCAGTTCGTTACTTACAAAAAGCGCTATGTCATGGTGCGACAACGCTTCGCGTTGGATATTCTCAACCATCTGGTCATAGCCGTCGCTACCTTCGACCCTAATTATGACCGGTATCGTCTTACGTTTTGCAAGCAATGAAGCACGATAGCGACGCGCACCCATGACGATGACATGCTTACCATGTTTGTTTTTTGGGCGGACAACGATTGCTTGAAGCACTCCACGCTTCGATATCGAATCCGCAAGCTCCTGTAAGGCATCGGCATCAAAAGAGCGGCGAGGCTGATCGGGGTCTTCAATCACCATGTCCAGCGCAATTTCTTTGTGTCCTGCGGCTGGCTCCTTGTCCTGATCCTTTTTTGTGTCGAGTGCGGTCAAAGTATCAAAACCGGAGAAGTCGAGACCTTCAAATGTGTTCTTGCTGCTCATGCCCAAATCCGCCCTTCAATCTTTTCCATCAACTCACGCATCTCTCGTCCTGCTGCGCGAGCCGCTGTTTTTGTGTCTTTCCAAACCGGCTGTTTGCTTGCCGCCGTATCGGCATAACCTTGTCTTTGATGCAGAACCGCGTCGAATAGGAAACGAGCACCAAACTTGTCGATGAGGTCTTTCAGTAGGTCTTTCTGCGCTGGCTGGTTGGCGACATACTCGTTTGGCAAAATGCCAAGAAATTCGAGGTCTGGATTGAACTGCTTCTTTGCACCAACAATACTCTGTAGAACACTTTCGATACCTTGCAGCGAGTAGCCTTGAAGCTTGATCGGCGCGATAACGTGTGTAGCAAACAATAGTGGTCCGATTGACAATGCGTTAGCAGCCGGAGGGGTATCGATAACGCAGATATCGTAACCATCCCGCGCCCCAAGGATGTTTTCTCTCAACTGAGGAATCCCAAGCTTAGGGTCCGTGGCATAGTCTTTTAGTTTTTCGTCGGCTGCTATTGTCGTGATCCCCGGCGCATCCATGCCGGGAATGTCGACCGGACCAGCACATAAATCGGTACTGGTGATCGAAAGCAGATTGTCTTGAATAGTGCGTGAAGCGTTACGCTGCTCGTCCAGCTCGACAAGCAGCACACGCTTTTTTTCCGCAAAGAACCACGCAGAGTGGCAAGCGAGCGTCGTTTTTCCAACGCCTCCCTTACGATTGGTGAATTCTAGGATTTTCATTGATACCTTCCTAAACCTTACGGCTCATAAATTCGGCGCGGCGAAATCTCTATTTCTGAATAGCTGATCACTGATCAAAATGGAATCGTCTGCTCACTCGAAATGCAAAAAGTTTGCTCAAGCAAACTTTTCATTTCACTACTGGCGAAGACCGTCGCAGTCGGACGCGGAAGCCATCAAGGGGGGTTCCATGTATGCGGATGCCGTTTTCGGGCGCATCATTTCCGCCGTCATAGATAGGGTCGAGAACAGGAATAACGGTGGTGACGAGTTCGCTGACCATGGACGCTGAACGAGTGGAATCGATGATCTTACCGGCTTCGTTCACTTCAAACAGAACGACTTTGCCCGCGATAATCATGTCGCGGTCCTTGCTTTCCACAAAGGCATGAATGCCATTCATCGCAGCGTTTTTATCCGAGACAATCCGAAAGCCATCGGCATATTCACCAGTAACGGTGAAAAGGCATTCCAGCTTTTGATTGACTTCGATTTCTAATTTATCAGATGCCATTGTGACGGCTTCGATGGTGGACACTTTTGGATCGATCAAAAAAGCGGTGATGGTCGCATTCGCATTTGCCACATTAAACATCGCTGTCTCCAGTTTGAGAATTTCTTGATACCAGCCGGACCAAAACAAGTCAGGCGAATGGGAGCTAGACGCCCTCATTGTTTCGGCCCGGCTGAGGGGCTGGAGCATGACAAGATGCTCCAGTGTAAGACTTATTCAGCTGCGATTGCGAAACTGTCATCTGTTGGTTGGACCGCCTCTGGCACGTCTTCGTCATCGAGTTCCGGCGTGGTCAAGCATTCTGGCATGTACGCAAGCCCCATAATCTCGGCTTCTGCACGATGTACTGCCTCATGTTTTGGCAGCTTTTGCATCGCTGTAATGCGATCCTCTGCTATGCCTTGATCGCGCATGATATGTCCCATGGCCTTCTTCGAAATGCGATCCAAGAAATCAACATTCGGCGTCCACCATACAGACATATTGAAGTCCATCGCTCTAGCAATTTCATCTGACTGGATGATGCGGCCATCTTTGCGAATGTCATGACGATAGCGGATTGCGTTCGTATTCGCCGCTGAAACCGTCGCTAAAAGATTGAGTAGGACAGGGGTTTCCTGTTCAAGCAACCAGTCCCACAACAAGCCGGGTTCATGTGGCAGACCTATCTTGACCGTTTCCAGATGCTGCGCCCACTCAACATAAGCGCGGTGGCTGGATGGATTTTGAATAGCGCCGTCTAAAGCTTTATACTCGCCACGAACCTCTACAGCACTGGAAATCGACGGTGAGCCGTAATAGTTCGGGTAGAATGCCCGCACTAACAATGGCTGCAAAAGTGCCGCTAGCGCGACAGTCGGTTGGCGTGTCATTTCCACGCGCAAAGCTGCCGTTCGAATGGCTGTCAATTCTTCTACCAAAGCTGCGGAAAGGGTGCCTGTATCGCTACTTTCCTCATGCTTCTGTTGCTTTGCTTCGGTGTTGTCGGCGCTAATGCCTTCTTCGCCTCGTAGTTCAAGAATGGTCGCCCAATCATCCCGACGCACCCAACCTTTGGTGATCCGTGGTTCACCATTATAATCGAGGCTGACCAAGCAACCGGCGAGGGCGACTTCTTGTGGGTCGTAAGTATGAAGACTTGCCCTTATTTCCTCCTGTCGAGCCTCAATCGCGTCTACCCGTTCGGCTGCCTTGGATAGCTCATCTTCCGTTCCGGCCTCTGCGTTTAGCAATTCCGCCAACTCGTCATATTCTTTCGAAAGGCGATCATTCTCCTGCGAAATCTCTTCGCTAGGTTGGTTGTGTCGCGAGTGTATGCGCTCAAAGTCTGCCCTGATGTGAGCATTGCCCTCCAAGTCCGGTTCAGCCCAAAGCCAACCTTCTGCCTTGCACTGCTCTGCAAGTGATGCGAGCTTTTCTGTTGCCAAACGCACCAACAGAACGCGGTCGGACAAGAAGCTTTCATCGTCGTCGGAAAACAGGTCCGTGACCACGTTCCCACCTGCGTCTTTGTAGGCCGCTAGGGTCACAAAACGCGCTAGTTTGTGATCGCCGCGCACCTGTTCCTTTGACAAGGCTTCACGCAAAGCATGTGGCTGGCGCTGCCATGAATATTCTGAACCAAACCATGCGCTATTTTGCGCTTCGTGATCGTCGGACAATGCAAGCGCTTCGGCCTGTTGCATCGTAATTTCATCGGTTCTCATCACTTCAAGGATGCGCGGCGATAGGTGAGCGAGCTTCAACCGGCGACGGACAGTCATATGAGACATGCCGAAACGGTCGCCAATGGCTTCCGGCGTCAAACCGTCATCATTGAGCTTGCGGAAAGCCTCGATTTCATCAACAGGGTGCATGCGCTCACGCTGCATGTTCTCGGCCAGAGAAATTTCTGTGTCGCTCTGCTCATTCAGAACGTTGCAAGCGATTTTGGCATCGTTTTCCAAGCGACCTTCTTTTGCAAGAAGCCGTAGGGCGGCGAGGCGGCGGCTACCAGCGACAACCTCGAACTTTCCGCGTGATCCCTTGCGGACAGTCAAATTCTGAATAAGGCCATGCGCCTCGATGCTGTCTGCCAGTTCACTAATCCCGACTTGGGAATTAGTGCGCCGCACGTTCTCTGCGCTTGGCACGAGTTTGGACAGGGCAATGTTTTCAATGTTGGTAACAGTCATGGCAAAAACTCCCTTTTCGCCTGTGGGCGAGGCCACCGCCGTTTGCTTCGGTGAATGTCCTCATGACATTCACCGGAGCGAAGGGAGGGGGGCGAAGACCCCCGAGTGTCCGCGTTGAGGAACGCTCAAGGGGTTGGCGCACAAGAAAATCGGAAGGTTCGGCGCGCAGCGCTGAAAGCCGATTTTCGCAGGGCGGGCCGTAGGCCGGACCAACGCGCATCGCGCTTGCCCCTTGAACGGCTCCGAGCGGGGGCGCTTGGGCGAAACTGAAATGGAAAGAGGGGAGGCGGGCCTGCTGCCCGCCTGCTTTGTGAATGTGCGCGCTGGCGCGCTCCATCTGAATATTCGATCCTGCCTGCAATATCGAAACTGTGCGCGGATCTCGCGTGAGGGATCGTTACCCGAATGGGCCGAAACCGCTTGCGGGTTCGGGTCGCGTAGCGACTAGAGCCCGGCCCGAAGGGACACGCCCATGGGCTTGATTAGTAGATGCTGCAACTCGAACATACATTTCGCAGCGCCAGGTCCTTCAAAAACCAGCTTCCGACACCACTACTGCCCGCGATCTGACGCGGATGAACCGGGGGCGTTAGCCCCCGGTGCCCCGCGTTAGCGGGGCTTCTTGCTCCATTCCCCGCCAACTTCAATCTTGGCGATGAGAGGGATGGAGAGGGTCAGCTTGATTGTGAAGCGGCCATTCTTCACGACGGGCTTGATGAGCTTGGCGAAGTAAGAGCGGATGCGACGGCCAGTGCGGGCGAGGAATTTGTAGGTTGCGTTCATGGTTAGCTCCTTTCGGTGTCTGCGTTGATTGCAGGTCAAAGGTGGTCCTCGGCGTTGAGCGCTGTTGCACCCGTAGGGCCGCAGCGAAGCGGAGGACTTTGGACGGAAAGATTTTTGGAGCGGCTTCAGCCGCGGGCGCGAGGAGCCCGCTTGCGGGCGGGGAAAAATCTTTTTGACCAAAGTTGCAATGGCGCGGCCGAGGACCATACTGACCTGAAATCAATCAACGCAGACACCGAAAGGAGCGGTGGACGCTACCGATCTCGCCCGCACTGGCCGTCGCATCTGCTCGCTGGCAGGCTCGCACGGAGCGTGGCCGCTTCACAATCAAGCTGGCCCTCGGACCGCCGCCACGATTGGTGAGGAAATGGAGCAAGAAGCCCCGCTAATGCGGGGCATGGTGTAGCTGCGCGATCTCGCGCATCATTATTGCAAGCGTAGCGCGCGAGGCTGCAAAGCCGGAAGATCAAAACGGGCGGGTTCGATGCCCGCCCGCTTTGACCGCCGCAACGGAGAATGGCGGCCGATATACGGCCACCATCAATTCTCATGCTGCAAGCTGTTCTTCGCTTTGGCTTTGCTCTTGTCCGGGCTGCAAACTGTGAAGGTACGAAACCGCCTTTTCCGCCTGTGACGCCGCCTGAATAATCGCCCGCTTGTCGCCCTTCAAGACTTCGAGCCACGACTTGATATAGGCTGCGTGATCGTCACGCGGTTCTATTGCAAGCGCCATATCTGCGGCAAAAAATACGCTGCCAAGTTCGGCAACCAGTTCCTCCCGCGCTCTCTCGGATCGGTCCTTGCTGTAACGGCTTAGATCGCGGCCTACGCGATTTGCGGTCCAGTGGACCCCCTCGTGGGCCAGTGTCGTTGCAAACGCTTCTGCCGACACGAAAGCTGAAAACGGCGGCATTTGAATGTAATCTCCAGCAGGACTGTAAAAGGCTTGGCTTCCGTCCTCGCGGATGACCGCTCCCGTATTGGCAAAAAACTCATCGACGGCAGTGATACGCTCTTTTTCAACCGCACCTTCTGGCGCTTCTGCCTGAGCATAAAAATGATCTGGTAGGCCGTCGATCTGATCCGCGCAAAACACGCTGTAGCCCTTCAAGAAAGGGATGCGGCGTTTCTCGCCATCATCATGCTCGTTTTCTCCCTGCTTTTCGATTGCACCGGCGTAAACGACAAGGCAGGATTTTTCGCCCTTCCTGACCTGACCTTTAAGCTCCTGCGCCTGTTTGTAGGTCATCCAGTATGGGGAACGAAAGCCGCGCTCTGCTGCTGTCATCCATAGAAGCACGGTATTGATGCCGCGATAAGCTACGCCATTGTGTCGCAAAGGACGAATGGGCGAACCACACGCGCCCCACGGCTGCATCCATGGCCGCACACCTTGCTCAAGCTGCTCAATGATCTTGTCGGTGACTGACTGATAGATATCGCTGCGCGTTGTGTCCGTCTTTGCCTTGCCGCTCATAAGATTTCCCTTTTCGCCTGTGGGCGAGGCCACCGCCGTTTGCTCCGGTGAATAGCCTCCTGGCATTCACCGGAGCGAAGGGAGGGGGGCGAAGACCCCCGAGTGTCCGCGTTGAGGAACGCTCAAGGGGTTGGCGCACAAGAAAATCGGAAGGTTCGGCGCGCAGCGCTGAAAGCCGATTTTCGCAGGGAGGGCCGTAGGCCGGACCAACGCGCATCGCGCTTGCCCCTTGAACGGCTCCGAGCGGGGGCGCTTGGGCGAAACTGAAATGGAAAGAGGGGAGGCGGGCCTGCTGCCCGCCTGCTTTGTGAATGTGCGCGCCTGCGCGCTCCTTCTGATATAATTCGATCCTGCCTGCGATATTGAAACTGTGCGCGGATCTCGCGTGAGGGATCGTTACCCGAATGGGCCGAAACCGCTTGCGGGTTCGGGGCGCGCAGCGACTAGAGCCCGGCCCGAAGGGACACGCCATCGAGCTTGATTATGGATGTTTCTTCCGCTCACTCTTTCCCGCTCTTGTCAGCAATATATCTGGCAACCCTGAACACATGCTCGATGGCGTCGGCCAGATCGGCTGCTGCCTGACGCAACTCGGGGTCTGTCGAATTGTCTGAAGCAATTTCAGAGAAACCCTGCCTGAGCTTTTCGCAGGGATCAGCGATCGTATGAACGTCTCTCAATAAATCTGGCACCGATGCCATCATCGTACCTCGCAAGTATTTTGCGCTCGTTCTATGGTATCACTCATTAAGATGAAGCTCATCGAACATGCGCAGTTTTAATGACTGCAAGATTGGCTGCTATGGACAGGTTATGAAACAGCCAAGGGATGCCGAAGCTAGCAAACTCAAACGTGACCAGATCACTTACATTGGGCCGGTTCCTGATCCGGTCAACACGGCGCTGGATGATCTTCCACAATACATCACGCTTGGTTGCTTTTGTTCTTCGTGTGAGCGCGAAACGTGGATCGACCGGGAGGCAGTCCGCAAGAAATGGGGAAACGCCTTTCTCGCTTCACTGCAAGCAAGATTACGTTGTCGAGCCTGTGGCAACCGCCTCGGAAATCGATGGATCATGGGTCAGTTGCCTCGTTAGGCCCAACTGCAGATTTGCACATTGCTAACGGCGTGATTGTTGTGAATCGTGCAGGGATGACAAGCGATGCAAAATCACTTTCCGATATCAAGATGAAGCCCTCAACCGTATTCATGCTTAACCAGCATGGTTATGAAACGGTAGAGGACATGGCTCACCTGCCGAGCGTTCAAATTCTGCGTCTTCCCTGCATGGGGGGTAGCGATTGGCGCAAGCTCGCGGCTGCTTTAGGCCGCGAACCGTTTTCTGAACTGGCTCGACGTAAAAAATCATAGCGGTGTTTTCCACAAGACTTCGGCCGTCACTTCGGCGCAATTTGGATAAGCGCGTTCTGGCCTTCGTCTGCTTCGCCAGCGCTTAGCGCAGGCTCCGGCCCTGTGGGCTGGAAAAGCGAACCAAGCACGGAGCGCTCGTAGACCGATAGGCTGGATTTTAGCCATCAGATCAATAATATTTGAATATCAGCATAGTATATGGCTCATATGAGCAACTTCGGCCTTATAGTGATAGCATCATCTACTGCGGCTTTTCTAGCCATGGGCGGATATACGTTGCTGCCGCGTGAACTGTGGGATCCGGCATGCAATATCAAAGGTAACATCAGTATCAGTTCTGGGATCCGGATTTTTCATGTTCCCGGACAGTACGACTACGATTCCACCCGCATCAGAACAGACTACGGCGAGCGCTGGTTCTGTTCAGAAGCCGACGCCCGGAATGCTGGTTGGAGAAAGGCAGGCAGATGAATTCTACCGGAAGTCGCCTTTTGGCCCATTGCGGACGTTCCTTAGGCATTCCCCAGAAGTCTGAAATGGGGGTAGAATGCGGGCAGTTTGCTCCTCACGCATTCGCGTGACATCGACCTGCTTTTCGAGGCTATCTCACAGCGCTTTTTCAAAGCGCATCAAGCTCGGCGCCAGCCTTGCCGGCCTCGAACGCCTTCTTCCCCTCTTGCTGGACGTAAATGAGGCGCCAGAATGTGCTCTTGTGATTTGAATTAGCCGAAAGCTCGACTGTGGTGGCATCTGATTTGTAAGTCCGAAACCAATTGGCCTCGTTCTGGCTAAGGGAGTACGCAAAATTTTCCGCCCTACCATAGAAGGTATCGCTGGGCCGACGTTCGTACACCCCAGTCTCGGTATAATTCTTTGCCAGAGAAGCAGCGAGTTGATTGTAACGGTCTATGATGCGGGATCCATACTGGTCATTGACGAACTCTTCCCCTAGAACCACGACACGCCAGAGGCGATCGTCATGCCCGAACGACAGCATCACAAACTTCATGTCAGCCAGCGCCTTGGGCAAAGAAGTCGCGACGTAAGTTTTGCCGAACGTCGCGCTCTCCGCAGGACGCAGTACAACACCGAGTTTTTCGATTTCGGAAGCACTGACCATCCATTTGAGGCCAAAAGGGGCGGAAGCTTCCTGAGCGAGAACCGGCTGAATCAGCGTCATTAGAAGGAGAGCAAGAAAGGCC
Organism: Rhizobium skierniewicense; assembly: GCF_014196515.1. Classification (GTDB taxonomy): domain Bacteria; phylum Pseudomonadota; class Alphaproteobacteria; order Rhizobiales; family Rhizobiaceae; genus Agrobacterium; species Agrobacterium skierniewicense. Next base: position 37,290 of record NZ_JACIDV010000018.1, read on the forward strand.
AATGTTTTCTTCATAGCGCGTCACCGTCCTCCACTGTTTCCTGGCCCATGGGAGTTGCGGACCGCCCCTCAGATAGCCGGTTCCAAGTAAAACCATACCGTTCAGACAGCAGCGCCAATTGAAGCTGGGAAATACTCAATTCTGCTGTCGCAGCATTTGCTAAGGCGATTGCTTGGACTAACCCACCGGTGTACCGACTGGCCTCAGCGCTTAAGCGGTCACGCTCGCTCGTGGCTGCGGCTAGGTCTGCCCCGATAGCAGCAATCCTTCTTTCGTCCGGCTGATGGAGCTCGCCATTCAAATTATAGTTCAGGTCGATCCGCCGCAGGAAGCTGAGGCGCTTCTGTTCTAGCATGGCAGCGGTCACCTTCAGCGTTTCAATGCGAACATCGATGAGGCTGCTGATCGCACCGCCGTCGTAGCGAGCCTTTTGCGCTTCTGCAGTAGATATCTCGTTTGCAATATTAACGAGGTCTCGGTCCAGATCTTCAGTGCTAGGATCACTACCAGCGTAGCTGATGAAAGCCAGGCCGCCACCTAGCAAAATTAGGCAAGCAACTGCAGTTGCAATGATGGTTTTCATGAAAGCCCCCTCCCATATAAATGCTTTATTATCTGGCCGCATAAAGAGACGCAAGCGCGACCTACCACTCAACTTAACTGTTGCATGAAAAGTGAAAGCGGACAGCAAGCTTCCGGGATTTCTGGCATGTGCGTCAACGACTTAAATAGAGGCGAGAGGCGAAATTGATCGAAGCGTGCCGCTACGTCTGCTCCTGGCGCGAAGCGGACCATTTGGGTGGCGCTATGCATGCACGCTTTCAATGTGGTAATCCGAGTTTAGGTTAAGTTGTAGACGGAGACTGAATTGCCGAAGTTGAATAGTGTTCAGCCGCCGAAAGATGAACGGCCGATGGGCGAAGCCACTTTCAACTATGCAAGCTATGATGGGCGGTTTGTAATCGGCGCAGCGTCTTGGGCGTTTGAGACTCGCTGGAGCAGTGCAGGTCAAGGGTCAGCCCATCTTTACAACGATCCAGCAGGTATTGAAGGGGTAGCAATAGCAGAAGACGTTGCAACTATCGGTCAGGTGACACCAAAAGTGGTTGCTGCCGCTGACTTCACCTCCCGCACCCGGACGCCCCGCGTTGGGCAGATCGCTCTACTTCGAAACACTTCAGGTTTTTTCGCAGCAGTCGAACTCCTTGAGGTCGGTCATTCAAGTTTGCCATCTGGCAACGTCATACGCCTGCGCTTTGCAATTCAAACGGATCGCTCAAGCGACTTCTCGCCCTTCGCGTCCGCATTCGATGACCGACAGGCGCTGATTGGTCAATTGCTTGCCGCCGCCACGGACGCTGAACGCGCAATACATGCAGTGCCGATCGGCCAGGGCATAGGGAGCAGCGACTTCATTGGAATTGGCCATAATCAACCGCCCGACGAGTTCGCCATTACAGAGGACGACCGCACCAAGACCCTAGCAGCGATAGCCACCATCCGGCAGGAGTCAGCTACCGGTTCGCCATCTACCAGCAGACTGCGAGCTGCCGGGCAGACGATCGCGCGGGTGGCCGGCATGGTCGCCAAGTGGATCGGTGCCAAGGCTGACATCGCTACCGAGGAATTTGCGAAGACGGTAGGCAAGACCGCAGCAATCGCCGCCATCCCGGCATGGTTGATGGTGCAAACTACGCTCACTGCGCTGATGGACATCCTTGCAAAAGCCATAGGTTAGCGCAGCGATGACTTCCATTGGCGCAATCCAGACGTCATTCACATGTATACTCCCTAAGGTCGGAATGAAACGGATGAGAAAATCCGCTTCAAAAACGATTCATTTTTAGCTTCCTTATCAGCGCTTGCTGGGTCAGATCCCTCGACCTCTTCATCAACTACGAGCGCGTGAGCTTCGATAACCTGCGCCGGGACGGTTATGTATGTCGTCTTTATTTCATCAGCTTTTACAGCGACTGTGATCTCGCCGCCTGCTCTTACCAGATCGACAGCTTTAAGCGCCGCGGCCTGTTCGTCGTCTGCCTCGATGAGAACGGTTTGCGTAACGAGAAAAAACGGCATGACTTTTCCGGCTTCACTTTCATTGAGAATTTTCCGTCGTCGGAAGATTACGATTGAGGCATCGGTAAACCGTCGCACGCCCGATACCGAAAATATCCATCAAATCACTGATGGAGTATTCTCCGCTATCATATAGTCGGCGGAGATCCTTTTCGCGCTTGGCGTTCAGTTTCGGAGCACGACCTTTCAACTTGCCCTTTGCGCGAGCAACGGCAAGTCCCTCTCTAGTACGCATCCGGATTAGATCAGACTCGAACTCAGCGAATGTTGCCAGAATATTGAAAAACAGCCGTCCCATCGGGTCGGCTGGATCGTGGATCGAAGATCCAATCTGAAGCTTCACTCCGCGCCTCGATAAATCGTCACATATCGAGCGAGCGTCTGGAACGGAGCGGGCCAGCCTGTCGAGCTTCGGAACGACTAGGGTATCATGCTCTCGCACCGCTGCAAGGGCCTGATCCAGACCTGGGCGATTGCGGTTCGTGCCGCTATAGCCGTGGTCAGTATAGATGCGGTCAGGTTCTACACCGAGTTTGTGAAGTGCTGTGATCTGAGAAGCGAGGTCCTGCTTGTCAGTCGAACAGCGAGCATATCCGATAAGGGTTCCTGTCATCCTCACGGTGTATCATATAACGCCCGTTAAGCGAGAATTAATTCGGACCAGTCTTGTGAGAATTTCGAAGTGCCGATAACTGGCCTCTGGCTATACAACTGACACCTTCATTAAAATGTCCGGATAAGGATCGTTTGCGGACACTTAACAGAAGAGCAATGCGACGTCGTGATTGAGATGTTTTCCTCGCGCTGCTTTCGTAAAATGGTGGGCCCGTCATGTGGCTAGCACTGCTGAGCGGATCAGGTTCAGGTTTAAGCGCGACTATAGTTCATGGCGTGATTTTGATACTTTGGTGCAATCCTGAAAGCAGAATCAGCTAAGTGGTAATAAATTTTTTCTTGTCTCCTGAACATTGGAAATAGGGAGACGGAGCCGTTGCCTAGACCTTTGCAGTCGAGCGACGGCTCTCTCTCTTTGAACAGGACATTCGCGAGGGGTAACATTTGATCACGTGGTGGGTTGTTGTTTTTGACTTTGCTAAAATTGTTGTTCAGGCAGGGTTGGCTCTTTTAGTCGCTTGGTCCGCTGTTAAGTGGGCTCTAGGTCGATACAAAAAGGAAAAGCATTGGGAGAAGAAGCTCGCGGCTTATTCAGACGTCTTAGCGGCTACCGGCACTATGAACCAGATAATCAACGAGTGGATAAGGGAGGAGGCACTAGATGGGAGTTCTGCGACTGATGACAAGGGAACGCGTTACAGAGTCTTGATGCGAAAGCTTGAAGAAACAATACCTGTCGCAGCTTTCATCTTACCGCCAGAAGCTGCGGCTCTTCTAGCAAAGTTACAGACTGACCTTCACGAATCATCAAATATTGACCGATCTTGGATGTCCACTTTGCAGCAGGAATGGTCAATCCTCGAACGAACCCGCACTCAGCTCATGAAACTTGGAAAAGCTGATCTAGGCCTCAAATGAAACTTCGCAGGTGGGGCTGCGGCCCCACTACTCGCTCTTGTCATACCAGTTGAAGCATTTTGATAGAAGATGAAACGGCAGACCGACAACATATGTCAAAGCACTTAGGATCAAAGAGTAATTCAGGTGGCGTTTGATCTTTTTGGCCTCAAGGTAGTCGTTTTTATCGAGAGCTTCGTAAAATTCAGCGCGACTGTCTGCGACCATTTGGCCGTAAACGCGCTCAAATACTGACTTTGGTAAAACCGCTTGCAAGATTCCTATTGCGCGATGACCCGGCGGGCGCTCAATTTTATATTCTTTTTCGACGACAGTTCGGGACCCCTTGATGACTGACGCTAGCGTCTTTGCCACCTGCCGGTTCTGTGCTTCGCTGAGCCACATTATTCCGTACACTGTTTGCTTAACAAAGCTCTTTGGGCGGAAATGGTCAACAGAGTTGTGTCCCATAAAGTTTGAGTTGAACTGATGGGAGAAAAATTTAGGTTGCATGTCGGCATCTAGAGAAAGCGCTTGGCGTTCACCAGAGCCACTATCGTCATTTGAACTCTTGTCGGAATTCATACTGCATATCCTTCGCTCAATGTCATAAACTCCTTCCGCAATTCAGAGGCGCGCTCAAACACACGCTGACCTTTTCCTGTGATCCAGTAGCGCCTTCTAGGAAGGCCTGGCATTGATGGCTCCTTTTCAGCTTCGGATTTCACCCAATCTTTCTCCTCCATGCGGCTCAGATACACATAGATTGTGCCGCGCTTCAGCCTCTCCGACTCCTTCACCATTTCCAGACCGTAGAGGCGGTTACCTGTCATCAGCAACCGCAAGATTTCCATCTCCAGTTCCGTAGCTCCAAACATAATCAATCCAATCAAACGGGAATGTATGAGTCTTACATAAGATAAGAGTTGAGTCTTACAAGGGGTAGGAATTAAAAATCGTTAAGGGTCACACGGTCGTCAACTTAACCAAACGATAACTACAGTGAACACGAGGTCACAGACTTAACCTCCACTTTAGATTGTCCTCGTAGTTTTAAGACGAAGCTGGGGGCTAAAATGAAAAATTATACGAAACGTCTGATAGCGGTTGCTGCAATCACCTTGTTTTCTGCTAATGCCGCCTTTGGACAATGGAAGTTCGAAACTGTTGAAGATGACTTTGCTGACCATGAAACCCGGTACGGGTACATTGAGCAGGGGACGTCGCAAATCGGCTTGAAATGTCAGTCTGGTCGCTACGAACTTGTGTACGTCACCTCGGATAGGACAGTTGACGCGTTTACTCTCGGAGCTATCGCTGCGGCCGGAGTGACAAAGCTCATGTTTCGAACGGATAAGGACCGTCCCGAAACGCTGACAGCGAGACTCGATCTTTTGGTAGATGGGCGTCTTCGAGCAATTGGGGAACTCTCGCCTAAACAAGTAAAATCAATTGAGACAATGAAGCAGAATATAGCGGTGCAATTGAGTCTTGAAGATATTCCCTCAAACCAACTAAAATTTACTGCTAAAGGTTCAACCGCAGTTGTAAAGCGCGTCTCCGCAGGGTGTGAACAAGTTCCTCCCGAGATGACAAAAGCCAAAACGACAAAGCTGTTATTTACTATGATCTCAATCTTGCTTCCGCCTCTTCCTGTCAGCATGTATTGATATGTCGCTGCCACTTTGATTTTTGATAGTAGTAAAGTGGCCTTCGCCGTCCCTACAGCGCAATTTGGATAAGCGCGCTCCGGCTTCGGTTATTCCAGAACATAGGGCAGTAGCGAAACCTCAAGGTGAAAGAACCTCCCTCAAGGAGTTTCCTCATTGGAATCGTCGAGCGATCGAAGGTTCCGAACCACTTTCTTGATCTCTCGATCTGTAAGCGTGGATCGCGTTGAAAGGCGTCGTCGCCGCTCCGGGGTGCCTCGGCCTCGCAGGCTGGAGGCAACTGCGAAGCCGGCGGCTTTTGAAGGTTTATCACCATGGGCAGCCCTGATCTGCAACAGGCTGTGGGCGACCATACGGAATTCCGCAACATCTACCTCGGCAATCTTTAACAAGCGGCGCGGTATCATTTCGGCAGGTAACAACAGGATCAAATGCGGGGGAACAGGATAGCGGTGATCTTTCCCTAGCTCCTCGAGAACGTGCGCCACGTCCTTCAGCAACCGTTCCCCAACACCAAGCATTTTGAGAAAGTAAATATGCTCTTCCAGACGGCTGTAAGGAAGATCTTCGAATTCAATCGCCATTCCTTTCCTCCCTGGCAAGGCTGTCAGCAAGCGCCGCCACCTGTCTTTTACCTTCCGGATCGCGAATCCTAACGAACGCGGCGTTTAATTCTCTGCCAGCCTTCGAGCGGACGAACCGCAACAGATCATCGTCTGCCTTTTGCTGAACGCTGAAGGGGAGGCCACTGCGTTCTGGGTCAGGTTCATAGAAATATTCCATTGGCACCCTGAACAGTCGGGAAAGTGTGACGATTTGATCCCCACGTAGACGGTTCGTACCGCTTTCGTATTTTTGAACCTGTTGCCTTGCCACCGACAGTGCATTTCCTAGCTCGGCTTGGCTCAAACCATGAATGATGCGTTGAAATCTGACCTTCCTGCCCACGTCGATATCCGTTTGACCGGGGGCTTTTGAAAGATTTGCATTTGTTATAGCAGCTGGCATCAATGCACTTTCAAAAGTAGAAGCTTACCGAACTGGCAAAGCATCAACATAATATACCCCATAATTTTCGGGGGGTTTTTGTCGGGCGCTATTACTTCTACACATGTCACCTTATGATTGAACATATAGGCAGATAAAGAGCCTATCTAGAACCTGAAGCCACAATGAAGAACAACGAAAAACGACTACCCCAAGCAGCTGATATTGAAGTCGGTCGGCGCATTCGCGTCCGGCGCAAGGCACTTGGGATGAGTCAAACATCGTTGGGGGAGACTGTTGGCGTAACCTTCCAGCAAATTCAGAAATACGAAAATGCCAAGAACCGCGTTGGTGCTGGTCGGCTGTCGAAAATAGCTGCGGCTCTTGATGTTCCAGTATCGTACTTCTTCGACCAGGAAAACGATCCTGCAGAAATCAACGAAACAAATGTCGCTCCACACACGGTTGCCACGTTCGTAACGAGCGCTGAGGGTCGTTTACTTAATCAAGCGTTCGACAGAATAGATGACCTCGCGGTGCGCAAAAAGATTGCAGCGATGGTCGTGGCAATAGCGGACGGCGAACCCAATCCATCCGAGTAGTCCAAAACATAAGTCGCGTAATCGTCCATCTTGATTTTACCCGCCTCCTGTGTTCACTATTTGTTCCTTTCGAAGTTCACTCTTGAAAGGTCCATCTGGAATGCTCGTCGGCCTGAAATTTGAGGCGGAAATACACGTCCCGCTTATGCTCCATGGGCTATGCGCCGGATTCCCGTCTCCAGCTGATGATTATATCGATGAGTCAATCGATCTCACACGGCTGCTAATCCGCAACCCTCCTGCTACATATCTGTGGAAGGTTGACGGAAACTCGATGCGTGATGCGGGAATTTTCAATGGCGACCTGATCGTTGTGGATCGCAGCGTAACCCCGGTTGACGGTGATATTGTCGTTGCCACCATTCACGGCGAACGATCATTGAAAAGGCTCCGCCTGATCGGCGGACGGCCGAAGCTGACTTTTGAAAATTCGGACATGCCGATGTTCGATTTGCCTGAAATTGCCGAAGTCGAGATTTGGGGCGTTGCAATGTGTAACGTTCACTGGCTCCGGCCCAGGAAAAAGCCATGACATCTTTCGCGCTGATCGACGGGAACTCGTTTTATTGCTCTTGTGAACGGGTGTTTGATCCGAGCATTGCCAAGCGCCCTGTCATTGTTCTTTCGAACAATGATGGCTGCGCTGTCGCAAGGACGGCGGAAGCAAAGGTGCTTGGAATCGGCATGGGTGAACCGTACTTCAAAATCCGCGATCTCTGTCGAGATAACGATGTTGCTGTTTTTTCAAGCAATTATACCCTCTATGGCGACATGAGCGCTAGGCTGAACGCCATCTACCGCCAATGGTCGCCCGATGTAGAGATTTACTCCATCGATGAAAGTTTCCTCAATATGACCGATATCAGGCCGGAAGATCGCGAAGCTTTCGGCCGCGATCTTCGCTCTACGGTCCAGCAATGGACAGGCATACCAACCTGCGTCGGTATCGGCCCAACCAAAACGCTTGCGAAATTCGCGAACCATGTTGCCAAGAAGAACGCGGAGTTGGGCGGCGTTTGTGATTTGACGCAACCAGCCGCGCGGCGAAGCTGGCTGGATCGTATCGAGGTAGGAGAGGTTTGGGGTGTCGGCGCTGCCTCTGAACGCAAGCTGTTTGGGCTTGGAATAGAAACTGCTGGCGACCTAGCCCGCATTGATGCGCGGCTTGCGCGAAATCTCCTGAGCGTCGTGGGGGAACGAACTGTATTAGAGCTACAAGGCGTTTCATGCCTTCCTCTCGAAGACGTGCCGCCGCAGCGCAAGGGTTGCGCTGTTACACGCTCTTTCGGAACCCCTGTAGCGGATCTCGCCGTGATGCTCGAGGCTGTCGCCGCGTATGCAATGAGGGCAGGGGAAAAGCTTCGTCGCCATGGGCTAGAAGCTACCCATCTCGCCGTTTTCATGCACACATCACGCTTTAATCATAGGGATAGGCCGCACTCGGCACAGACAACAGTGCATTTCCCTGAAGCGACGAACGATACGTTCGACCTGATCAGCGCAGCCCAGCGGGGTGGGCGTAAAATCTTCAAGGACGGTCATCGTTACGCAAAGGCGGGCATCATCATGAACGATCTGGTAGCGGCGCGATCTCAACTGCGGCCTCTTTTTGAGGCCCGCGACCGCGACCGATCGGAACGGCTTATGACGGCGCTTGACGCTGTCAACGCAAAGTTTGGGCGTGGCACCCTTTTGCCGGCTTCAGTCGGAATAAAGCGCGACTGGCAAACGAAATTTGACCGCAGATCGCCACGTTATACGACGAACATAAAGGAGTTGCCGATAGCAAGTGCGAGATAGCCTGCTCAAAGCGTGTTGATCACCGGCTTTTTCGTGTCTGAGCCATCGTATCGGGACGAGTTGACCTCTCGACCAACCCGGAAAAATTCGAGCTGATCATTGATCTGACCGGCACTAAGCACGTCTTTGGCACTCTGTCCCTCAATGGTGGTATCGAGCCAATCACCGTAGGAATCGCGGTGCAGAATGAATGGCATTCGTCCATGAATATGAGAAATATGCTCAACCGCCGGTCCAGTGATTATCGTGCAGCTGGTCACATCGAGCTTGTCGTTATGGGACCACAATCCGGCAAATGAAAACGATTGCGCGTCAGGAAGTTGGAGAAGCCATGGGTCTTTCTTGCGGTCCCCTTCATTTGTGGTCCATTCGAAATATCCATCCGCAGGGATGAGACAACGTTTCGTTTTGAACGGCTCACGATACGCACCGGAGCTCTCGACGGTTTCGATACGGGCGTTGAACATCGCTGCTTTTGGAAGCTCCTTTGCGAAGAACGGCACAAGCCACCATCTGCCTTGCTGAAGGGCCATTTCATGCCCTTCAGGCTTTGTCGCAAAGAACACGTCCTGCGTTGGTGCGATATTGTATCTCGGCCGCATATTCGAGCTAGGCGGAGCGATATCATGAATGCTGTAGAGCTGATGCAGTTCTGCCCAGGTCATGAGATTTGTGAAACGTCCGCACATTCTACCCACCTCTTGCGATCATGCCTTAACGAAAGCAGCTTTTGGCGACTTCAACGTAGATGATAGCAAATTTCCCGGTACTGTTAAAAATGAGAAACTAACTTAAAGACTTGGTTCAACTTTGCCCCTGATACACCCTTCAAGGATAGAGGGACAACGGATGACATTTGTAGACTTCTTTTGGAGCTTTCTGGCATCGCTCGCAGCTGCCTTTGCGATTTATGTTTATGGCCGTTTGAAAGCTGAAATACCTTGGCAGGTGTTTAAATTCTGGAGCAAAGAACGAACTCTTGAAGAGCGAGTTGAAGAAGCCCGTAGGCACCTGGGACGCGATCACTTTACGGAATACCGGTCAAAGTTCCTGAGTGCGTCGTTTCTTGTGGTTACGACAACAAGCGCGTTGGTGTTTTATCATCTCGCCCTCGCAAGGCTCGCATCTTGGTTCCAGCAGCCATTTTGGGCTGAGATATATGTGATGACAGCCCTCGTGTTCGGATCGGTCGGCTCTCTGATAACTCTAAGCCTACTGGGCAGGATTGCGACCATAAATGGAACTATCGCCGACTGTCGAGAACGCCAACAGAAAGCGCGTGCAGGCAAGGTCGAACAATCCGCGCCATCTGCCAGGACAGCGTGATCAGGATTTGGCACGATCAACAACGGGAATGAACTGCATTTCCCCTGAAATCAACGAGCTTTATGAAACAATCGCCAAAGCTATTCTCGATGCTATCCCGGATCAGGGTTGGACAGAGGCAAGCTATCACTATCTTCGCATCACACAATTTGCCGAGGAAACCGGATCGTTTCAGCTAGATGACGGTAGTGTCGGGTCTTTTGTGGTCGAAGATGAAGGATCTGATGCACTGAGCGGACTTCGTAGAGCCATGGCTTCTCAGCACGATAATCGTCACGCATGGTACTCAGTGACAGTGAGGCTCCAGCCAGACGGTGGCTTCAAGTTCGATTTCGTCTATGACGCGCTTCCCCCATTCGAGATAATACCTTCGCCCGCAAAGTGGGCAGACGAGTTTCGAACCTACCCGCGTCCAGAACTTGAACCCTTGGCACCGAGAATGCCGGACTGACGCAGCTGGAAGTTGGGACATGCGCCTGAAACTTTTATAAAGGTTTCGGGCGCAGGCTGTCGTTATGACGAAAGCGCCTCGACCACGATCAAAGCCGCTGCTTCGCGATGATGGCAAACCCATCCAGTCGCGCCCCATCCGCAAGCGTAACAAGGCGCAAGCGGCATTGCCGTTTGAGCCGATGCCTGAGCGCGTCGAACCATGCCTTGCGCTCCTGAAGCAGAAGCCTCCGTCTGGCTCAAATTGGGGTTGGGAGGTGAAATGGGACGGTTATCGACTTGCCATCCATTCTGACAGCTCCGGCGTCCGCGTGTTGACGCGCGGCGGCTATGATTGGGCTGATCGATTTCCAGAAGTTGTGAAAGCGGCACGCAACCTCGGCCCGGCTTCGTTTATCATCGATGGTGAAGGCGTCGTTCTGGATGAACAGGGCCGGTCTGACTTCGACGCCCTGCAGAACAGTTTGGGAGCGGTCGGACGCCGTAGCGGCAAGCTGGTTTCCAGCAATGCAGTCCTTATGGCCTTCGACCTGCTTTATCTCGACGGTCGCGACGTTCGCGGCGAGCCATACAGATTCCGGCGACACATGCTCGAGGAAATGCTGAAGGAAGACGCAGGCGCAATCCGAGTTTCAGAGGAGATCGCGGTAGATGATCCGCTAGTCCTACTCAAGTCCGCCTGTGAACTGGATTTGGAGGGCATCGTCGGCAAGGATCGCAATAGCGCCTACCGGAGTGGCCGCACTGGCGATTGGGTCAAGCTCAAATGCGTGCAGAGCGAAGCTTTCGTGATCGTCGGCTATGAACCGTCCATATCCGCAAGCGGCGGTTTCTCGTCCCTGCTGCTGGCGGCCTACGAGGGCGATGAGCTGCGATATGTCGGAAGCGTCGGTACAGGTTTCAAAGAACGGGCAGCCATTGGCTTGCGCGCCATGATGGACAAATTGAAATGGCGGAACCAAAATCGCCTGTCCCGTACGGCGGCAAGCGAGAGGTTGTATGGGTCCAACCCACGTTGATTGCCGAAATCGAGTTTCGGCAGATTACCCCGGATCGCAAACTGCGACATGCGGCGTACAAGGGTCTGCGTGACCGGCAGGATAACGCAGACGTTTTTCGATTGTAGAGCCAGGTCGCACTTACTGCTTATGTTCCTTCCGATAGACCCACGGCTCATCGAACGAGTAGGCCCATATTCCTTTGCCTTGCCTCTTGGCGCTGTCCTCGATGCGCTGATATTCAGGCCAGACAGCCCGTGATCGATATCGATAGGCGATAGCCAAGCCTTGCCGGATCAGCTCGGCTGAGAAATCCGGCACTTGGGCCGTTCCACAAACCGCGAGTGCGCGGCTGTAGCGGTCATAGTCGCGGATTTCACAACGGATCGTTCGGCCAGCAGTCCAGCGCTGCAAAGCGCTGACTGCTGGATCACCGCACCTCATGACCGCTCCGTTTCGGGCTTTCGCCGTCTGCTCTGCTTCGCAGGCATCGACGCCGAAAAGGCGGATCGACTGCCTTGACCCTTTCACACGCAGAGTGTCACCGTCGATGACTTCTACTTGAAAATCCTGTGGAGGTAGACTTGATCTCGCGTGAGCTATTCCGGACACGGCAACTGCTGGCAGCGCTATAATGAAGGCAGTAATTTTTGAATATTGAAGGCTCATGAATGCTCGGCTGTTTTGTTGAATCGATTTTAGGAAGTCTGTTCGGTCCCGCGAATAAACCGAAGAATGAAACGGAGCGGAAAATTCAAAGGGTTATGACCTTGCTCATCATATTGTTCGGGATCGGCCTGTTTGTTTTCACAAGCTAACTCGCGCCAGTATCGCGCTCAATGATGTTGCCATCCGATATCCGTATGCACGAAATCCTCGCCTTTGTAGGCGATCTTGGTCCGGTACGCTTTTGCGCAGGCATAGGCGAAGCAGTCACCCATGTTGAGCTTTGCCGGATGGTTCATGATCTTGCCGAACTGTAGCGCAGCATCGAGCGCTTTATTGCCAACGTCTGCGGAAATCAACGCGTCCTTGCAATCCAGATCGGCCGCAAATTGATCGACCATGCGGCGGGCGGATTCCATCATTTCCGGCGTGGCTGGCTTGTCCTTGCCGGTGGCCTCGGCCAGTCGGCGGGTCAACGAAAGCGTTGCCTCTACCCGCACGACTGGCGAGACATAGAACGGTCCTCCGTCGTGGTCCAAGCGGTCAATCAGAAAGGCCGCGTCATCTTCTTCCGAAAGAATGGCGACGATCACAGAGGCATCAATAAGAAGCATTATTCCTCGCCCCACATTTCATCAGTCTCGCGCTTGTGATCGCCGGGGGCAAAGGGGCCAGCCTCCCGCGCCATGGCGATGGACTTTGCCAGGCGGTCGCGGATCGGCAATTTTCCCTTGCGATTGGCAATCTCCCGTATGAGCGCATTCTTGACCGCATCGACCTTACTCGTTTTCGTGAGGCCAATCAGTTCGTCGGTAAGTCGGTCTACTTCTGGGTCTTTGATATAAAGCGGCATAAGCATATCCTTTCGAGGATATTATAATATCCTATTTTGCATATCCTTACCAGCAAATTGTGGATGTGAGGAACTTTTGAAAGGACGGAGAAGACAGGCGCATCGAGCGCCTCCCAATCAACGCGCCTTGCTAAAATACAAATCCAGCGCGCTCTCCCGCGCTCGGTGGGTGACGTTGGCTTGCCTCTTTCAGCATTGCAACGATGTGATCCTGCTTCAATCCGACAACCTGAAAGCCTTCTGCCCGCACATGAGGGCTTCAAGGCTCGGAAATTCTTCGATGCGGGTTCCAAGCCAAAGATACGGCTCATCTGTTTCCTCATCGGGAAATGCTGTGATGAAATAGGTTCGCAATGGTGGATCGAAACCGATGACCGCTTCTGGATCGATGCGCGTTTCCGATTTCACTTCAACTTCATACCGGCTCAAATCAATTCCTCTCAAATCACTCTGCAAAAAGCTTCATCTGGCGCTTATTTCTAAGATCGCGGCGGCTGACCTCCATTCGAAAGCCATCCCATTCAGGCCAGCACTCCCAAGCGCTTGATGTGGCTCGACCGTACCAAACGCGGACTTTCACCCAGTCCGCATTCAATTGCTCTACGATTTCAACCGTAAATGTGCCTCCAAGACCGGAATAAACATCGTATACTTCCACACTTCGGCGCTGCATCTCGCCACCCCCTGAAAGAATGCGAGTTGTTCGACGTGGTGAAGGGAAGCCTTCGGGACAGGCAGGCTTGCGATACGCATCGCCTCATCAGTCGCGCGCTGACGTGCCTCTTTGAAATCGAAGCAGACGATTTCACAGATGATGGACGTATCTTTCCAAGCGTCCTTGTGAATGGCCGTATCGATGCCTACTCCTGCATCCATTTCGAAGCCCGTCACCTTCTCGAAATCGACACCTTTGCCGCGTGTGCGCCGGTCGAAATAGGGTCTGCCGGAATACTGAAATCACGCGGAGCCCTGCGGAACGATGAACGCACCATAGTCGGCCAGCTCGGCGGCAATATCGATGATGTGAAATTCGAACTCTGCTCCCCGATAGCGCGGTCCAGTGGCGCTGCGTCGGACGCGTCCGAATGGCGGGTTGCCGATTGCAATATCGTAACGGTCCAGATCAAGGGCGCGATAGTCGAACACATCGGCATTGATCCAGCGGGCCTCCGGCAAGAGCTTGCGGCCTACCTCGCAATATTTGGGGTTGATTTCGACGCATGTTAGCTCGGTTGCTCGGACGCCGTATCTAGGCCCCTGAACATTAAAGGGGCCATACTTGCTGACAGCGCAGGAGCGACGGAACGCAGATCTGCACTTTTGATATAATAGTATTCACTATTGACGAAAAACTAGGCACGCTAACCAAGCTTAAATAATTGTTCTCTATCAAAACTATTATCTGTCCTATCTTTGAGCACAAGCAGATCCATTGATGCTCATTCAGCAAGCAAAAATCGAGGCTTTACGTGAGCATATTTGGTAATCTGAAAATCAGTACGCGTGTCGTTCTTGTTGCCGCTATTCCAACCATCGCGTTGATTGGTGCCGTCACTCAGGACAATGTGAAGCGCCTCGGGCATGCTTCGGAAGCACGGTCCGTGGCGGAAATCTCTTCGATGGCACCCATCATCGGTGCCACCATTCACGAAATCCAGAAAGAACGCGGCGCCTCCGCTGGCTTCGTCGGCGCTAAGGGCGTTGGTGAATTCGGTTCTCTTCTGGATAAGCAGCGTATTGCCGCAGATGCTGCAATCGCGAATTTCAAGGCGTTGAACCTCACATCCAATGACGCCATTGGTGGTCCGGCAATGAAGGAGCTGGCGTTTGCAGCGCAAGGCAAAATCGATAGGCTGAGGACGATGCGTGAAGATGTTTCCTCACTGAAGGCAACCGTGCCGGATATTGCTTCTTATTTCGCAGACACGATCGGTAGCCTGATCAAGCTGATCGAATCCATGAGCTCGCTTACGACCGACAGCACGATCTCGAATCGGATCGTCGCCTATTCTGCGCTTTTGCAGGGCAAAGAGCGCGCTGGACAGGAACGTACCATTGGTACGGCAGCTTTCGCGACCGGCAAATTCACGCCTGAAGGCTATCAGCAGTTTGCGAAGTTCGGCGCCATGCAGAACGTGTATTTTGCAGACTTCAACAGCTATGCGGGCGCACCGCAGCGTGCGGCGCTTCAGGCAGCGCTTTCGAGCGATGCCGGCCAGCTTGTCGAGAAGCAGCGTAGCGTCGCACTTCAGGCTCCGTTCGGTGGCCAGATGAGCAGCGTTACCGGTGAAGACTGGTACAAGGCAACGACCAACCGCATCAATGCGCTAAAGACAGTTGAAGATCAAACCGGTCTGGAGCTGAAGGAATATGCAACCGCCTCTGCCGATGCGCAGCACAAGGATTTCCTGATTTCCATCCTCACCTCCATCGGCGTTCTGGCCGTCGTGGCGGTTCTGGCAACAATCGTCACGCGCTCCATCACGCGCCCCGTCACGCGGATCGTGCAGACCATGCGTGAGCTTGCCGCTGGCAATGCAGAGGCAGACATTGATGCGGTTGCAGACCGAAGCGAAATCGGTGACATGGTCAAATCCGTCGCCGTCTTCAAGCAGAACGCGCAGGATAGATTGCGTCTCGAAGCCGAGGCGGAAGCCAACCGTTCTCTCTCCGAGCGTGAGCGCATCGAGCAGCAAAAGCGTCAGGCGGAAGATGCCGCAGAAGTGCAGCTTGCAGTGGATACGCTGGCCATTGGCCTCGGCGCGATGGCGAATGGTAAGCTTAACCACCGTATCGAGCAGACATTTGCCGAGCGCCTGGATAAGATCCGCGTGGACTTCAATGCCGCCATCGAGCGTCTGGAAGATGCGATTGTGGACGTGAGCGGTAACGCGCAGGCCATCTCCGCAGGATCGAACCAGATTCGCTCTGCGGCTGACGATCTGGCGAAGCGTACCGAACAGCAGGCAGCATCTGTTGAGGAAACTGCAGCTGCTCTGGAACAGATCACCACGACCGTTGCAGATACCACCCGCCGCGCCGAAGAAGCGGGTCGCCTGGTTAGCGCGACACGCGAAAATGCCGAGCATTCCGGCCACGTCGTCACGAATGCTATCAATGCGATGAACGCAATCCAAGCGTCGTCCAACGAAATCTCCACCATTATCGGCGTTATCGATGAGATTGCTTTCCAGACCAATCTGCTGGCACTGAATGCAGGTGTGGAAGCGGCGCGGGCGGGTGAGGCAGGCAAGGGCTTCGCAGTCGTGGCCCAGGAAGTTCGCGAGCTTGCGCAACGTTCAGCGAAGGCTGCAAAGGACATCAAGACCCTGATCGCAAAATCGGGTGAACATGTAAAGGGTGGCGTCTCCCTCGTCGGCGAAACCGGTGAGGCACTCGGTCAGATTGTCGAGCAGGTCAAGGAAATCAGCGTGAATGTCCTGTCCATCGTGGAAGCTTCGCGTGAACAGTCCACGGGCATCAAGGAAATCAATCATGCTGTTTCGCTGATGGATCAGGGAACACAGCAAAACGCGGCGATGGTGGAAGAGTCCACCGCAGCGAGCCATTCTCTCGCTCGCGAAGCAGAGGCTCTCTTCCAACTCGTTGGCAAATTCGAAATAGGCTCAGCGGCGCATCACACCCAGCATTCCGTCAACACCGGGTCGCCCGCGAACCGCTTGTTGGATCGCGTCAAGTCGTCCTTCTCCAGCCGGGCGGCATAAGATTGCACGGCTAGCCTCGGTTCAACGCACGGTAAAAACTGAATTGTAAAAGCCGCCGAAGACACTGCTTCGGCGGCTTTTTTATAAGAGCAGAACCCCTTGAGTGACCATCGCGAGTGGTCGCATTCGCCCTGCAACTGTGCGTCCTCCGCTATCCCATCTAGCCCTTTTGCCAATGAAGTATGAGAGAATGCCGATACCAGTGCACAGGTCGATAACCCGACCGCCTGGACCATCAAGGGTAAGCGGCAAGCTGAGACCGTTCAGCGCGTGTAATTCCACGGCATGAGTGCATCGAGATCGCTGCTGGGCCAACCATTGGCTATGCGCTCGAG
>NZ_JACIDV010000019.1 GCF_014196515.1 Rhizobium skierniewicense
GCTACATGACACTTGAGACAATCGCTACAATGAGCGATGATCCACTCATTAGCCTGCAAGCCGCAAGCTGATTCATTCCCGGCTCCGTCCGGAAGTCACGGCGATGGCCGAAGCTAAACCACTCCCTGGGTAACGATCAGCAAGGCAAGCAAGCAGCAAGCAAATTGCCAGACGCTGGTGTCGGTGACGCTTGCGCGAGAAGAGGTGCCAGTCCCGGTTGGCCTGCGTCTGTTCCTGCCGGATAGCCGGATCGGTGATCAGGAGCGCATGGCGAAGGCTGGGGTCCCCGACGACATGCGGACCTCTCGCACGAAGCCTGAGATTGCTTTTGCCGAGATTGATCGGTTGATCGTGACCGGTGTCCGGTTTGGCACAGTGCTGGCTGACGCAGGTTACGGCCTGTCGGCTGCGTTCCGAAGGGCTTGATTGAACGTGGCCTCACCTGGGCGGTCGGTATCCCCAAGCATCAGAAGCCTTATCCCGATAATGTCGGATTGATCTTTCCCGTCTCCGGTCATGGCCGTTCTCGCAAGCATTCGATCCCCGACACCCTTTCGGTTGCCGCCGAAACGATGTTGGCATCTGCAAGCTGGAAGAAGGCCAGTTGGCGCCGTGGCACAAAAGGTCGCCTGACCGCACGGTTTGCAGCATTGCGCATCCGGATCGCCGATGGCACGCCGCAGCGCATCCATGACAAGGGACAGCAGCACATGCCGGGCGAAGCGGCCTGGCTAGTTAGCGAGTGGCGATCAAACGACGAGCGCAAATACTACCTGTCCAACTTGCCGGTCGATGCGACATTGAAAGTGCTGGCGGCCGCGATCAAGGCGAGATGGGTCTGCGAACAGGCGCATCAGCAGACGAAAGAGGAGCTCGGTTTCGATCCCTTAGAGGGCCGATCGTGGCAAGGCCTACATCGGCACGCTCTGATGACGATGATCGCTTATGCTTTTCTCCAGCACCAGAAATTGCAAACTGCAAAGTGGGAAAAAAAGAAGCAACGAGTTCGCCGAGGACCGCCTAAACCGACCTTGCCAACCGCCCGTCCGTCGAGCCGTGATCAATGCGCTTGCTAAACCGACAGCACAAATCCCATGTCCGTACTGTTAATAGCACTTTCAAAGCAAAAATTCAATTCTGCCAAAGTAGTGCTAGGACCTGTTGACAAAGTAAGGCAACCATATTTTGGCGGCCGCCAAGGCGAGAAATGCCGAAAAGGTTTGCTGCTCTCCTCGTAACGGGTTCCGAAGCGCCGAAATTGCTTGAGACAGTTGAACCATCTCTCGATGCGGCTTTGATCCTTAGAGGCTCGTTATTCGCAGGCAGGCGGGTCTTTGCGGCTGGCCCTCGGAGGGATGACGGCATGATCTCGTATGTCAGCACTCTTCGCGCAGAGCGTCGCTGTCATAGCCCTTATCTGCGAGAAACAGTCGGCTTGCCACCGACATTGCCAGCAGATCGGAACGGCATTGTGATCTAAAGCCTCACATCAGTCAGGATAAAGCCAAGAGGGCGTCAGGGACCGTCTGCACGAGCATAGATTTTCGTCGAAAAGCCGCCGCGTGATCGACCAAAGGCCTATTTGTAAGTATAAGCTCCCTTCAATCGCCCGCAGCCTGCGAATGGCCTCCAACTGTGATGCTATCGGTTCATGTGCTGCCATTTATCGGTCAGCCCCAATTCGACAAGTCTCTCAAGGCGAGCATCCCACGCGCCGTGCCAATCCCATTCTACGAAACCGATGCATTCAAAATCACCATAACATTCAGATGGGCCATGATTATCGTCGGTTGAACGATGCATGCGGCCACCATTCCGGGAATGATACAAGTTACATAAAGTACCACTTTGGTTTCGATAAAATAAATAGCGCTAGAAGCCGAGCGCCATGCCATCCTTGCGGCTGTCCGATCCTCCCTCCAGCAGGCCGTCGCGGATGCGGATGGCCTGGCTGCCGCCGATCGGGCTGGTGACGATCTTCAGCACGTGGCCTCTCGCTTCAAGGTCCGCCTGTACCGCCGTGCTGACGGTCGGCTCTACTTCCAGCACGCCGCCGAAGCCGAAACTGCGTGGCACGTCCATGGCGGCCTGCAGATCGAGGCCCCTGTCGATCACGCCCGACAGAAACGCCGCATGACCCGCTGCCTGGTAATGACCGCCCATCACGCCGAATGGCATCACCGTCTTGCCGTCCTTCGTCACCATGCCCGGAATGATCGTATGCATCGGGCGCTTGGATGGGCCGATCGCATTCGGATGCCCCTCGATCAGCCGGAACGATGCGCCACGGCTGTGGAACAGTACACCGGTCTTAGGGTCGAGGCGTGTCGAGCCAAAGGGATGGAAGATCGAGTTGATGAAGGAAATCGCATTGCCCTGTGTATCGACGACGCAGAGATAGATCGTGTCCTTATGCTCGGGCTCGTCCCACAGAACCGGCGGCAGTGCCTTCTTCATGTCGATACGGCTGCGGAGCGTCGCAACGACTTCATCGGACAACAGTTGCTCGGCAACGCCCGCACAATGGTCGGGGTCTGCGATCAAGGCGTCGCGGTGATGATAGGCGATCTTGGTCGCCTCGGCGTGGACATGGATCCGATCCGCCTCGTCCATAGCGGCGAGATCAAAGCCTTCGATGATCTTGAGGATCAGAAGTGCTGCCAGCCCCTGTCCGTTGGGCGGGCATTCATGGACGTCGAAACCCTTGTAGCTGGCACTGACCGGATCCACCCAGTTCGCGCCATCCTTCCCTGCCGCGAAATCCGCGAGCGTATGCAGTCCACCGAGCGAGCGCAGATGGGCTACCATTTTTTCTGCCGTGGCGCCTTCATAGAAGGCGGCAGCACCGCTGGCGGCGATCTCTTCAAGACGGTCTGCGAGAAGCGGCTGGCGGATGACAGTGCCAACAACGGGCGTCTTGCCTTCGGGCAGAAACACTGCAGCGGCGTGGCTGTCGCCGGCGATGACAGTCTCATTGCCCTTCCAGTCCATTGCGACGCGTGACGTGACGGGAAAGCCGGAACGTGCATAGCCGATCGCGCGCTTGAACAATCGCTCGAGCGGCAGAGATCCATGGTCTGTGTGAAGACGGCACCAAGCGGAGATTGCGCCCGGAACGGTGATCGCGTGCGGGCTTGTCTGGGGAATTTCGCCGCTCAAGCCCAGCTCCGCAAGGGCTGCAACGGAGGCCGCGGCAGGCGCGCGGCCCGAACCGTTGAGCGCCTTTACCGCGCCCCCCGCAGGTGCGTAGAGAGCAAAACAATCGCCACCGATACCGGTCATCAGGGGATCGACGACGCATTGGACGGAGACAGCCGAAATCGCTGCGTCGACAGCATTGCCGCCATCCTGCAAGATTTCCAGACCGGCTGCGGTGGCAAGCGGATGCGACGTGGCAATCATCGCGCCGGTCGACAGGGTGGACGGGCGCTTGGCCGAAAAGAAATCGAAATCAGACATGTCGTTCCTTCATTTCACTAACGGCCATCAATCGTGGCCTCAACGTCTTCTGGTCTAAACTTCATCAGCTCGGGACAAGGGATGGTAGCAGGCCGCAGACCTTTGGTGCGTCTGCCGCATGAGAACAGGATCCTCTGTCAGGCAATCGGACTGCACGATAGTGCAGCGACCGGCAAACCTGCAACCGGGCGGAAGGTCGAGCGGGCTTGGGATTTCACCGGGAAGTGGATCGGAGATCGGCTCGAAGAACTCCGGAGCCGAATGGCGCAACGCCCGCGAATAGGGATGTGCGGGATTGGCCAGTACTTCTTTCGTTGGCCCGGTCTCGACGATCCGTCCGAGATACATGATGGCGATCTCATCGCAGAGATAGCTCGCCACCCCGAGATCGTGGGTGATGAAAACAAGTGTCAGGTTCATCTCGCGCCGCAGTTTTCTCAACAGGTTGAGCAGTTGCGCCTGGGTGGAAACGTCAAGGCCGGAAACCGCTTCGTCGGCGACTAAGACCATCGGGTTGGAGGCAAGCGCCCGAGCGATTGCCACGCGGCGGATCTGGCCACCGGACATTGCCGCCGGATAACGGCCGGCGAGATCCGTCGCAAGACCCACCCGTGCCAGAAGCGACGCGACACGCTCGCCGATCTCTTCCTTCGGACAGATGTTGAAATGACGAAGCGGTTCGGCAATAAGCTGGCCGACTGTCATCCGCGGATTGAGGGAGGCGCGCGCATCCTGGTAGACCATGGAGACTTCGCGGGCGAAATCGGTTCCAGCAGCGCGCATCGCGGTGACCGGCTTTCCCCGGTAGAGTGCCAGGCCCTGGCTCGGTTCGGCAAGACCTAGAAGGACACGCAAAAGCGTCGATTTGCCCGATCCGCTTTCGCCGACCAGCGCCATGCTGACGCCTTGGTCGATCCGCAACCGGACGCCATCAAGGGCTGTAAGCGATCTCATCTCGCGGTTCCAGAACCGATCCGAACGGCGGACCTCGTAGAGCTTCTGCACGTCCAGAAGCTCGAACAGCGTAACGCCGCGATCCGGCGTAAGCGTCGTTGTCATCTCTGCCATCATCGTCATTCCGGGTTCCAGCACGCGAGGTCTCGTCCTTTTGTCTGCAAGAGCGGAGGACGCTCCTCTATGCACCGCGACTGCACGCGCGGACATCGTGTCGAAAACCTGCAGCCCGTCGGCATGGAATCATAGGAGGGAACGCTTCCTGACGGCGGATCAAGATCGTCCGAGCCAATTTCCACGACGCAGGACTTGAGGAGACGTGTATAGGGGTGCAGAGGCTGCTGCAGAACGACATCCGAGCGTCCTGCCTCCATCACCTGGCCCGCATAAAGGACAATGATCCGGTCGCAGCACTGGCTTGCCAGTGCGAGATCGTGAAGGACGAAGAGGCAGCTTGCGCCGCGGGCCCTCGTCTCATCGAGGATCAGTCTGATGATCTGGGCCTGGATCGTGACATCGAGCGCTGATGTCGGTTCATCGGCAAGTAGCAGATCCGGATTGCAGGCGAGTGCGATGGCAACCATAACCCTTTGCTGCATCCCGCCTGATAGCTGGTGCGGATAGGCGGACATCCTTGCCTTCGCATCGTTGATGCCGACGCTTTCCATCAGCTGCAAGGCCCTCGCGGCAGCGTCCGATCGCGCTAGGCGGAGATTGCGGCGCAGGACGGAGGACAACTGGCTACCGACCGTGTAACAGGGATTGAGCGCTGCACCGGCGTCCTGAAACACCATCGACAGCCGCCTGCCACGCAGCTGCGCCCAGTCCTTCTCGCGCATGCCGATGAGATCGGTATCGCCATCCAGTTTCGCCTTGCCCTCGATCCGGGCATCGGCGCCGTCGAGCAACCCCATGAGAGCAATCGCGATCGTCGACTTGCCGGCTCCGCTTTCGCCGACGAGCGCCAGGGTCTCGCCGCGACCGATCGAGAGTGAGACGTCGTCCAGTATCCGCTTGGCGCCGCGGTGAAGGGTCAGGCCTTTGACTTCGAGCAGAGGCGCGTTCATTGGCTTGCCCTCAGTTTGGGATCGAACTCTTCTCGCACTGCATCGCCGACGATCGAAAGGGCGATCAAAAGCAAAGCAAGCGCCAAGCCCGGCATGCCGGACATCCAGGCGGCGAAGCTGACAAAGCTTCTTCCCTCGGCAATCATGAGCCCCCAATCCGGCGTGGGCGGCGTAACGCCGATGCCGAGGAATGAGAGCGACGACGAGACCAGAATGGCTTCCGAAATCCGCACTGTGATCTGGACGAGAAGCGGAAACAGCACGTTTGGCAGGATGTGCTTGCGAATGATGGTGAAGCGCGGAATGCTCATCAACTTTGCCGCCTCGACAAAGAGCTGAACCTTGACTTGGAGCACGTCGGACCGGACGGTGCGGGCGAACGGACCGATCAGAGAAAGTGCGACCGCGATGATGACCTTATCGACGCCCTGTCCCAGGATCGCGATGAATGCCACGGCAAGTATGAGGGATGGCAGGGCGAGGATCGAATCGATGATCCGCAGCAGCAGCCATTCGGTCCTGCCGGACGAAAGGCCTGCAGCAAGGCCAAGCACTAGCCCACCGATGGCACCGAGAACGACGGAGACGAGGCCGATCAGGAGCGCGTATCGCGTTCCATAGATGATGCGGCTCAGGATGTCTTGGCCGTAACTATCCGTTCCGAGTAGATGGACGCCATCTGGAGGCGCCATCATTGCCTCGATCGACTGTTGGGTGGGACTGAAGGGCGCAAGCTGCGGCGCGAAGATGGCGCAGGCGGCGAAACAGACGGTGACCAGCAAGGCCATTGTGAAGAACGGTCGCCGCACGAACATGCTTTTGCGACGCGACGCAGACGCTGCGGCCGGGACCGCGGTGAGGTTCGATAAACGTGTTTCTGTAGACGACATCAGCGTTGCCTCAGTCTTGGATCGAGGAGCGGATACGAGAGATCGATGAGCAGGTTGATCAGAATGAACATGGTTGCCGTCAGCATCACGCCCGCCTGGACGAGAGTATATTCTCGCCCAAGCACTGCATCGGTCAGCATCTGACCAAGGCCGGGAAGAGAAAACACCGTTTCGGTCAGCACAGCGCCCTGCAGGATGCCGCCGAGTTGCAAGCCGATCATGGTGACGACTGGCATGGCGATGTTGCGCACGCCATGCACCCATATGACCCGCCAACGTGGTTCGCCCCTCGCTTTGGCCGCAGCAATGAAGGGTTGCTCCATCACATCGATCAGCGACGAGCGAGTGACACGGACGATCATGCCGATGAAATAGGTTGAGAGCGTCAGTGCCGGCAGTGTCATGTGATACAGGCCGCCCCAGAAATCCTCCCAGGGCGCAACGAAGCCCATGACGGGAAAGATGCCGAACTGGACGGCCAGAAACCAGATAAGGACGATGCCGAGAAAGAAGGATGGGAAGGCCGAGCCGGTCAGCGCAAAGACGGCGATCGCGGTATCCCAGATCGTGTCCTTTCTGACTGCGGCTATAACGCCAAGCGGTATGCCGACCGCGATGGCAAGCAGCATAGAACAGGCCGTCAGCGTCAGAGTGACCGGCAAAGCCTCTTTGACGACGAACGTGAAGATGTCTGTCCGGCTGACGAAGGATGTGCCCCAGTCGCCGGTGATGAAGTTTCCGAGCCATGTCAGATATTGAAGGACGACCGGGCGATCAAGCCCGAGTTCCCGCTGCAGCGAATCGTAACTTTCCTGCGAGAATTCCGATCCCAGCATCAACACCACCGGATCGCCCGGCGCCAGCTTCAGAAGACTGAAGCTGGCGACAGAGACGATGAGCAGGACGACCCCGGTCTGGAAAACTTTTGCGGCGGACTGGGCCAGCATCAGACCTTGCTCACGCCGTGCAGGTTGACGAGATCGCAGGGAATGTAGTTGAAGCCCTGCACCTTTTTGGAGAACACCTTGTAGATCGGCATATGCGCGAGCATCGCAACCGGGGCCTCCGACATGAGGATGTCCTCTGCCTTGCGGTAGAGTTCGGCACGCTTGGGAACGTCGATGACCGTCTGCGCTTCGATGCACAAGCGGTCGAATTCGGGGCTTGCCCATCCCCAGTAGTTCCACGAACCGCCGGTCTTGAATTCCGGGAAGATCGTTTCCTCCGGGTCGAGATCTGCCACCCAGTCGAAGTCCAGCATCTGGAAGTTACCGTCCTTCATGCGCTGGACCCATGCTGCCGGCTCGAGCAGTTCGAGCTTCACCTTGATGCCGATCTGGGAGAGCATCGGTGCGACGACCTGTGCGACACGTGTGCCGACCGGGCCGCGCTCGGCCATGATATAGGTCACCTCAATTTCACCCTGGTTTTCCGCCTTGGCGCGGAACTCCTTGGCCTTGGCGAGATCGAACCGATGGCCTCGGTCGGTGTTGGCGATATCGGGATCATAATACCCCGTCATGGGTGGCGAGATCGGGCTGAAGGCCTGTTTGGCGAGACCGAAATAGGCCTGCTTGATGATCGCATCGCGATCGATCGCAAAAGCAACTGCCCGTCTCAGATTGATGTCGTTGAAGGGAGCCGACTTGTTGTTCATGCCGACATAGGTGTAGTTGCCCTCGATCTCGCCATAGAGCGACAGGTTGGGGATTTTCTTCACCTGATTGACGAGCTGCATCGGGCAATCCGTCATGCCGTCTATTTGCCCTGATACGAGCGCGGCAAGAGCCGTGCTTGCTTCATCGATCAGAACGAAGGATGCACGCTGCAACTTGGGCATTCCTTTCTCGAAATAGTCCGGATTGGCTTCAAGCTCAATGGAATTGTTGTCTTTCCAGCTGACGAACTTGAAGGGTCCAGTGCCGACCGGGTTGCGGCCATAATCCATACCGTATTTCGCGACGGCTGCAGGGCTGACGATCGTTCCTGCGCGTCCGGTTGAGCCGGTGAGGGCCACCGGCAGGAATGCGTAGGGCCTCGAGAAACGCAACCGCACGGTCAGCGGGTCCACCACCTCGACATCCTGGAGAAGTTCAAGCTTCCAGGCGTGCGGCGAGACCGGTTTGCCCTGCTTGACACGAAGCAGCGAGAACTTGACCGCCTCCGCATCGCAGGGTGTGCCATCGTGGAATGTCACGTTTGAGTGTAGCTTGAAGAGGTGGGTGCGGTCGTCCTCCAAATCCCAGGACGCAGCGAGATCCGGCTCAAAGCGGACGTTCTGACCGTCGTAGGTCACCTTGAGCAAGCCGTTGTGGATGTTGTTGATGATCTGCACCGCAGATAGGAAGAAGGTGAAATGCGGATCGAGCGTATCGATATGCTTGATCGCCGCAATGCGGATATGGCCGCTCTGCTGGGCCGATGCGATGTCCGGGAAAAAGCTCGCTGCTCCGGCAGCCACGAGACCGGAGGCGACGCCTTTCAAAAGTGCGCGTCGACCGAGCTGGGCGGAGATACGCTCCTCAAGGATCCTGCGGTGATCGTCGCTGTTGGAATGATCATTGGTCATTTTCGAAGTTCCCCTTTTTATGGTTGGCAGTCATAATTCCCTGGCCGGCGGCTAACCCGCGGATCAGAGGTCGAGGTCGGAAAGTCCGGGATGTCCGTCCGGTCGTGGCCCCAAGGGCCAGAGAAATTTCCGGTCTTTTTCCGCGATCGGCATATCGTTGATCGATGCGAAGCGGCGAGCCATGAGGCCATCCGCTGCAAAGTGCCAGTTCTCATTGCCGTAGGAGCGGAACCAATTTCCGCTGTCGTCATGCCATTCATAGGCAAAGCGCACGGCGATACGATCATCGCCGAAGGCCCAGAGTTCCTTGATCAGTCGATAGTCGAGTTCGCGCGCCCATTTGCGGGTGAGAAACGAGACGATTTCGCCGCGGCCGCGCAGAAACTCGGCGCGGTTGCGCCACTGGCTATCGACCGTATAGACGAGTGACACCTTTTGCGGATCACGACTGTTCCAGCCGTCTTCGGCCATCCGGACCTTGGCAATCGCGGTTTCACGCGTGAATGGCGGTGCAATGCTCATAAAGGGCTCCCAATGAAAAAGGCGGGACGCTGTGTGCGTTCCGCCCTGCCGATTTAATCTTCACGGTAACCGTATTCCGGTACATTGCCTGCGGCACCGTAGTATTTGTAGGGCAGGAACTTGCCCGACATGGTGAACTTGACCCTGTCGCCTCTGGGGTTTGGCACGCGTTCGATCTCCATGTCGAAGTCGATCGCCGACATGATGCCGTCGCCATATTCCTCCTCGATCAGCGCCTTCCAGGCAGGTCCGTTGACCATGACCAGCTCATAGAAACGGTAGATCAACGGATCCGTAGGCGGCATCGGCGAGCCACGCATGGGCGTCTCGTTGATCATACGGACTTCCGAATCCGTAAGGCCGAACAGTTCGCGTGCGTTCTCTGCCTGCGGTTTGGCGAGCTTCATCTGTCCAAGAATTGCACCGACGATCAGCACTTCGGAAGAGCCACCGATCTTTTCGCAGATATATTTCCAGCTCCAGCCATTGTCGCGCTTGATATCGAGCAGCTTTTCGGTGAGGTCGGCACGTTTCATTGGTCTCTCCTTAAAAATTCATCTGGGTGGGCGTCAGCGCGCCAAACCTGCGGAAATGAGTGCGGCACCATCTTCGGACGAAGTTGCGCGCGGGGTGTTGATTGGGACGTTGCGCGGGTCGTGGAGGACGCCCGAAGACGCCGTGGCGGTCGCGAAGCTTTTGCTGCGGGCAATCAGAAAATCGATGATGTGATTGCGCACGGCGTAGTAGTCGGCATTGTGATGCAGATCGACGCGAGAGCGCTGCTTTGGCAGGGGGTTCTGGACGACCTCGGCTAGAACGGCACCGGGTCCATTGGTCATCAGGAAAATTTTGTCGGCGAGATAAATCGCCTCATCGACATCATGGGTGATCATGAACGACGTCTGGCCGGTTTCCTGGCAGATGCGTCGAACTTCGTCTTGCAAGGTTCCGCGTGTCAGTGCATCAAGCGCGGAGAACGGCTCGTCCATTAAAAGCATTTTGGGGGTGATCGACAGAGCTCTTGCTATGCCGACGCGCTGTTTCATGCCACCCGAAAGTTGCGAGGGTCGCTTGTTTTCCGAACCCGACAGACCCACAAGATCGATGAAGGTCTGCGTGTGGTTGCGAACCTCCTTGCCGCTCCACTGCGGCCAGCGCGACGAGACTGCATAGGCGATATTGCCCATGACGGTCTTCCAAGGCAGAAGGGCATGGCTCTGGAAGATCACTGCGCGATCAAGGCTTGGTCCCGAGACGACCTGACCATCGACGATGACAGCGCCATCGTCTGGTCCTTCAAGCCCTGCCAGAATGTTGAGCACCGTCGTCTTGCCGCAGCCGGAATGACCGATGACACAGCCGAACTCGCCCCGATCGAGCGAAAGCCAGAGATTGTCGAAGATGGTGGTCGGCGCCGCGGATCCCTTTCTGGGGTAGCGCCGTGCAATGCCTTCAAGAGAGATGAATTTCGACATTGTCTTCACTCCGGAAATGTCACGAGCCGCGTCAGCCGCGCGAGCACCATGTCGAAGACCATGCCAACGACACCGATGACCAGAATGGCGATGATGACATTGGTGATGGAAAGGTTGTTCCACTCGTTCCAGACGAAGTAGCCGATGCCGGTTCCGCCCACGAGCATCTCCGCCGCGACAATCACCAGCCAGGCGATGCCGATGGAGATGCGCATGCCCGTCAGAATGGTCGGTGCTGCCGCTGGCAATATGATCGTGAAAGCGCGCCGCAGCGTGCCGACCTCGAGCGTCCGGGCGACGTTGATCCATTCCTTGCGCACCGCTGCCACACCAAATGCGGTGTTGATCAACATCGGCCAGATCGCGCAGATAAAGATCACGAAGATCGCAGACAGCGCCGAATCCTTGATCGTGTAGAGCGCCAGCGGCATCCACGCCAAGGGCGAGATCGGCTTAAGGATCTGGATGAAAGGATCAACAGCCCGGCTGATGAGCGGCGACATACCGATGAGGAACCCCAGCGGTATCGCTACAATGATCGCCAGACTGTAACCGATCAGCACTCGTCCGATGGAATAGGCGAGCTGGATGCCGAGCCCTTTGTCATTGGGGCCGTTGTCGTAGAACGGATCGCTGAGGTGTCCCCACAGCGCCCGCCCGACATCCATCGGTCCCGGCAAGGCCGATTTTCCGGTCGTCGCCGTCAGCCCCATCAACCGCGCATATTCCGGATCCATCGCCGTGGTCTGGCCAACCCCCATGACAGAGAATTGCCACAGCGCCAGAAATGCCCCCAGAATGAGAACCGAGAGCAGTCCTGCCCTTACTGTCAGAGAGGACTGCATCAGTTGAGTTTCCGGATCGGGAAGCTGTCGATATAGGCTTGCGGCGTGGCGGGATCGAAAGTCTTGCCCATCACGACGAATGTCTTCGTGGTCTCCTTCGGAGGGACCATACCAACCTCGGCCATCAGCTTTGCCGTGTCGGTTGCCAGAAACACCTTGTTTGCGATACCAGCATAATCGATATCGCCCTTGACCTGCCCCCAGCGCTTCATCTGGGTCATGATCCAGACGGCAAATGACTGCCAGGGGAAGGGATCGAAATCGATCCGGCCAGGCTGCTTGATGACCTTGCCGAGCCCATCCGCATAGGTGCCGGTGAGGATCTGCTCCAGCACGACTTCCGGCTGATTGAGATAGTTTGCCGGCGCGATTGCGGTGGCGATTTCTTTGCGATTGTTCGGATCATGCGCATAGGCGGTCGCCGAAATGATCGACCGCAGCAGCGCCGCATAGGTATTCGGCATCTGCATGATGAATTCGCTCGACGCCGCGAATGCGCAGCAGGGGTGCCCGTCCCAGATTTCCTTGGTCAGCAGGTGGATGAACCCGACCCCGTCATAGACCGCCCGCTGGTTCATCGGATCAGGACCGAGGAAACCGTCGATATTTTCGGCTCTCAAGTTCGCCACCATTTCCGGCGGCGGCACGGCGCGGATCTGCACGTCCGCATCGGGGTCTATCCCGTGCTCTGCCAGATAGTAGCGAAGCAGGTAATTGTGCATGGAATAGTCGAACGGGACGGCGAGCTTGAAGCCTTTCCAGTCCTTCGGATCGCGCCGGTCCTTGTGCTTCATGGCGAGCGTTATTGCCTGACCGTTGATATTCTCGATCGCGGGAGCGGCATAGGCCTGCGGGTTCGAGCCGATGCCCATGGTGATCGCCAGCGGCATGGGCGACAGCATATGGGCCGCGTCATATTCCTTGTTCATCGTCTTGTCGCGAATGACCGCCCATCCTGCGGTCTTGATCACTTCGACATCAAGGCCCTGCTTCGAATAAAAGCCCATCGGTTGCGCCATGATGATCGGCGTCGCACAGGTGATGGGGATGAAGCCGACCTTAAGATTGGTTTTCTCGAGCGGGCCCGACTGCGCAAATGCCTCGGTCGCTGTCGCAAGCGGAAACACCTGCGATAACGCCGCCACCGCCGTGGCACCGCCGACCGCTTTTAGGAACGCACGACGTGACACGTCGCTCGGAAACATGGCGCGCAGTACCGCTGACGCCACGACATTCTCATACATCTTCTCGCTGCCGTCGACGACCTCAGTCGCTCGAATGGCGGACGCATGTTCGGCCTCGTTACTGTGACGGCCGCAACTGCAGCCATGCGACTTCAATACGGTTTTGGCATCAAATGGATTGTCGAACATTGTGCTGCTCCCCTTTTGAAGAGGAGCTCTGCAAGCTGCGTGCCAGATCGTGCCGAACCTGGCAAAACGCAGAGAAGCTCGCGTCTCACGAATGTTTCCACCTGACGAATTCTCGTGTTAAACGAAATCTCGTTATTCCGAGTCACGAGATTTCGTATGTTCAGCTTGCGCCAGCTTTTGTTCGACCAGTCGCCACAGGCGCAGATCGTCATCGATGCCGATCAGGATGCGATCGTCGACGCCAATGCCGCTGCCTGTCGTCTGCTGGGCTACGATCGTGCTCTCCTTCTCGAGACGAAGGTGAGCGATCTTCACGCCGAGCAGCTGCCGACACTGATCGTCTTTACCCAGGCCGTTCTCGCAAAGGGCACCTATCGAACGACACGGCTTCTCCCGCGTCACGCTCTTGGTCGCGAGCTGCATGTGGAATGTATCGGATCGCTGATCGGCAAGAGCACTGACAGACGCCTGATCCTGCTGATCATCGAGGATCTCGGAGAGCGACAGCGCCGTACCATAGACGATGCCGCTGAGGATTTCATGGGGGGAGGTCTGACCGAGTGGCAAAGGGCCGAGCGGGTGTTCAGGGATATCGAGCGGGAGAACCGGCTGATCCTTCGGGCCGCCGGCGAAGGCATCTACGGTGTCAATGCCGAGGGCAAGACCACGTTCGTCAATCCGGTGGCGGAACGCCTGCTCGGCTGGACGGCCGAGGAACTTTCCGGTCGCGACATCCACACCATCATCCACCATACCAGACCTGACGGCAGTCATTATCCGCACGACCAGTGCCCGATCTACGCGGCATTCAGCGACGGCGCCGTGCATCGCGTCAACGATGAGGTGTTCTGGCGCAAGGACGGGACCCCGGTCTGGGTTGAATATACCTCGACGCCGATCCGCGATCGCAACGTCATTGTCGGCGCAGTTATCGTCTTCCGGGATGTCAGCGAGCGCAAGGAGGCCGACAAGAAGCTGCATCTGGCGCTCACGGAGGTCGATCAGTTGCGACAACGGCTGGAACTGGAAAACGCCTATCTGCAGGAAGAAATCCGTATTGAGACCAATACAGCCGGGATCGTTGGTCGCTCGGAGGCTATCCAGGCGACGCTGCGCCAGGTTGCCCTGGTAGCACCGACCGATGCCACGGTTCTGATCACGGGCGAATCCGGAACGGGAAAAGAACTCATCGCGCGTGCCATCCATGAGGCGAGCAGCCGCAAGGACCGGCCGCTGATTCGCGTCAACTGCGCCGCCATTCCCCGCGAGCTGTTCGAAAGCGAGTTCTTCGGCCATGTCAGGGGCGCTTTCACCGGCGCGTTGCGCGATCGCATCGGCCGCTTCGAACTGGCAGACGGCGGCACGTTGTTTCTCGACGAAGTCGGCGAAATCCCCTCCGAGTTGCAGGGTAAACTGCTGCGTATCCTGCAGGAGGGCCAGTTCGAACGGGTCGGCGAAGAGCGGACCCGCAAGGTCGACGTCCGCATCATTGCCGCAACCAACCTCGACCTAAAGCGAGCCGTGCAGGATCGCGAGTTTCGCGAAGACCTCTATTTCCGTCTGGCAGTTTTCCCGATCGAATCCGTGCCCTTGCGGGATCGACCTGAAGACATCCCACTGATCGCTCAGCATTTTGTAGGGCGCCAGAGCATCGCGCATCGGCGCGAACTGACCCTTTCGAACGCCAATATTCAGACGCTGCAGCGATATGCCTGGCCGGGAAATGTCCGCGAACTGCAAAACGTCATCGAACGCGCCGCGATCCTGTCGCGACATGGCCGAATGGATTTCGACCTTCCGGACGCTCCGGCACCGAGAAAATCGCAGCCACGCCCGTCCGATCCCGGCTCAGCAATCCTGACCGAAGCCGAGATGCGCCAACGCGACAGGGAGAACATCCGCAATGCCCTGCAGCGCTGCGGCGGGAAGGTTTCAGGAAAAGAAGGGGCCGCCAAGTTGTTGGACATGAAGCCGACAACGCTCGCGTCGAAGATGAAGGCGCTCGGGATTAATTAGGATCATCTACCGTGCTCGGCTCGAAGGCGACGTTAGCATCTTCAAGCCGTCGGCTCAGTTCCGCGTGGAAACCAACATGGCACTGGAAACTTAACGAGCAGCGGTCAAGAGTTTTGTCCTCCGCTTTTGCTTATGCGGCCTGCAGGCATGCGATTTCATTCGACAACAGCATGGCGGCGGTTCTCAGTTCGCGGTGGTGGTCGGACGGGATATCGTGGCGTGGAACGTGGAAGAGAACGGTGACAGGATCATGAATTGAGACGAAACGCTGAAGATGCCGGGCTGACTTGAAGCCTTTCATGATCCGCTCTCGCCGTCGTGTCGGTTGATGAGAATTTTCCGCCCGGTTATTCAGGCCTTTGTGGGGTCGATGTTCAACACCAGGCATGATGTCGCGCTTTGCAGCGCCGTAGGATCGCAGCTTGTCGGTAATCATGACTCTCGGCGCGTGCCCCTGTCCTTTCAGAAGCTTTCGCATCAGACGTTTTGCGGCCTTGGTATTGCGGCGGCTCTGCACCAGCACGTCGAGAACGAAGCCATCCTGATCGACGGCCCGCCAGAGCCAGTGTTTTTCTCCGCCGATGGAGACGACGACCTCATCGAGGTGCCACTTATCGCCGAGCCGCCCGGCGGCGCGGCGCCGGATGTCATTTGCAAAGTGCCGACCAAATTTCTCGGCCCAAAAGCGTACGGTCTGATGCGAGACGGTGATCCCACGCGCCGCCAGTAGATCTTCAACCATTCGAAAGCTGAGCGGAAACTCGAAATACAGCCAGACGGCATGAGCAATCACTTCAGCCGGAAACCTGTGGCGGCGATAAAGGGGATTACGAACGGCTTGGGTCATGCCGGAAAATCTCTCACGTAAATCGAGGGCCAGTTAACGTTACAGTGCCGTCAAGCTTGCTCGGACAGTCTGGTATCGTAAAGGTTGGCTCGATTGTACCAGCACTCAGATACTTATCAGGATATGAGTGCGATTACATTCGACACGCTTTGATCGCCGACATGCGATATAATTTCGCTGCGTCACTGAAGTAACCGGAAATTCGAGAACTCATCGTTTCGACAAACGGGTCGACCGAAGCGCTGCTATCGTCGAGTTGGACCTGCAGATCACCCCGCGACCGCAAATTGGAGTGACTTCGGCATCACCAGATCGCCCTTACTTGTCTGACATGTTTTTTTGTGATCTTCATGCCTCATCTAAACATGAGGTAGATGGCATTGAAACAGATCCTGGCATTTGGCGACAGTTTGACCTGGGGGGCTGATCCTTCGACCGGTGAACGGCACCCGTTCGAGCAACGCTGGTCGACGTCCCTAGAAAGGGAACTGAAGAGTGCAGCGCAGGTCATCCCGGAGGGGCTGGGTGGCCGTACCACGTGTTTCGACGACTACGCCGCGCCAAACGAGCGCAATGCCGTCAAGGCGCTGCCGATGCTGCTCGCAAGTCATTATCCCCTTGATCTCGTTATCATCATGCTTGGAACCAACGACCTAAAACCGCAACTTTGCGGCTTCGCCAACGGGGCACAGGGCGGAATGCGCCGCCTTGTCCAGCTTGTCCAGCTTTACCCATGGAAGAGCGGCACGCAGGTACCAAAGATCCTGATCGTCGCGCCTCCGCCCTGCCGGCTTACCGGTGACGGCCGTCCTCCGGCCCAGAATCGCTCAATCGAGGAATCGAGGAAGTTCTCCCCCCTCTATGCTGCACTGGCCAAAGAAATGGCTACGGGGTTCTTCGATGCCGGAACTGTCGCCGAGGCCTCCGCCGAAGACGGCGTACATCTCGATGCAGAGGACAGTTGCAAGCTGGGAATTGCTCTTGCCACGCCGGTTCGAACACTGCTCGATATCTAACTCATCCTACAATTGACAATGGATATCATATGTGGTCAGTTTGATCCAATCGCTGGCTGGTGGAGGCCGGGCGTATATCTTGGAGGTTTCATGAACAAGTTGCTATCGACGGTCGCAGCCGTCGCTCTCGGCGTTGGTATAGTGGGCATGCAGTCCCTGCCGGCAAGCGCCGAGACGCCCCCCAACCAGCTCGTCGTTGCCATGTCGATGGCAAACATTCTGTCGCTCGATCCGGCTGGCATCACAGGCCGTGATGCGGTGCTGGTGCTTTCCAGCGTCTACGATAGCCTGATTGTCGCAGACCCGGCAGATCGAACGAAATTCCTGCCGCGCCTTGCCGAAAGCTGGGAAATTTCACCGGACGGCAAGTCGATCACCTTCAAGCTGCGATCTGGCGTCAAGTTCGCATCCGGCAACACGTTTACGGCAGAAGATGTCGCGTATTCGTTCAAGCGCCTGATGACGTTGAACCTCGCGCAGGCCTCTTTCCTGAAGACCCGTGGCTTCAATGCCGACAATGCCAATGCATCTTTCGAAGTCGTCGATGAACTAACCTTCAAGATGAACCTTCCAAAGGCTGACGATCCAAATTTCGTATTGATGACGATCTCGCAGGCTGGTCCCGGCTCGATTGTCGATAGCGCGCTCGTCAAGGCCAATGAGACCGCTGGTGATTGGGGTGCAGCATGGCTAAAAACCAATTCGGCTGGTTCCGGCGCCTACAATCTCCGTGAATGGCGTTCCAACGAATATGTCCTGCTCGATCGCAACAGCGAATACTGGGGCACTGCTCCGGCAATGCGCCGGGTGATGATCCGTCACCTGCCGGAATCGCAGTCCCAGCGTCTTCAACTGGAGCGTGGTGACATCGACGTCGCCTATGCACTGCTTGCAGCCGACCTGAAGGCGCTTGAGACAACCAAGGACATAAAAGTCGAATCCACGCCCGGCGCAGGCTTCTACTATCTGGCGGTCTCAATGAAGGACGAGCGTTTGGCCAACGCCAAGGTGCGTGAAGCTCTGCGTTACCTGATTGACTACGAGGGCATCAACAAGTCAGTCATGCCGTACTATGGCGTATCGCACCAGCGCCCGCTCAGCACCGGCGTCAGGGGATTGCTACCGGATCCGGGCTATAAACTGGACGTTCAGCGGGCCAAAAAATTGCTAGAAGAAGCTGGCTTCAAGGATGGTATGACCGTGAGCCTGCGCGCCCTGTCAGAGCCACCGTTCATCACGGTTGCGACCGCGATCCAGGCGACACTGGGACAGGCCGGCATTAAGGCGGAAGTCATCACCGGCTCTGGCGACCAGATCTACGGCGCAATGCGCGATCGCAAGTTCGAATTGCTGGTTGGTCGCGGCGGCGGCGGGCAGCACCTGCACCCGGACAGCAACCTGCGGGCCCTCGCCTATAATCCGGACAATTCCGACAAGGCTGCACTTTCGAATTATCAAGCCTGGCGCACGAGCTTCTACGATGAAAAGCTCAACACCCTGATCGTTGATGCCCTGCTTGAAAAGGACAGGGAAAAGCAGATCAAGGACTATGAGGATATTCAGGTCTATTACGAGAAGATGATCCCGGCGATCCAGCCGTTCTCCGAAGTCGTCGATACTGCGGCCTACCGCGCCGACGTCAAGGGTCTGATCGTCAATCCGTGGATCTCACGCTTCGAGACCGTGACCAAAGACAGGTAGCATCAAGAGAAAAGGCGGGCCTGCAAGCCCGCCTTTTTTATACCTCCCAAGCCAGATAAGGGCCGGACTTTCGTCCGGCCCTTATCTGTTTTTCAGACGAGATCGGCTGGCAGCAGATCCATCGGAATGTTCTGGTAGCTGACCGGGCGCAGGAAGCGACGGATCGACATGGTCCCGACGCTGGTTGCGCCAAAGTTGGTCGAGGCTGGGTAAGGCCCGCCATGCACCATGGAATCGACGACCTCGACACCTGTCGGAAAGCCGTTTGCAAGCACGCGGCCGGACTTGCGCTCCAGAACCGGAAGAAGACGGCGAGCGTCTTCGGTGTCGCCAGCGTCCATGTGGATCGTCGTAGTAAGCTGGCCCTCGAGGCCCTTGGCCAAACGCACCATGTCATCGACGGAACCCACGCGAACCACAACGCCTAGAGGTCCGAAAACCTCCTCGCCGATCGTATGGTCGGAAAGGAATTCCTCGCCGGTGGTCTCGTAGAGGTTAGGTGATGCCTGTCGCTCCGCGCTTGCGGTCGACAGAACGGACTTGGTAGAATTGCGGACGTCGAAGCGGTCCTTCCCGTCGCGATAGGCCTTGGCGATACCATCGGTCAGCATGGTCTGCGGAGCGACCTTTTCCAGTGCAGCCCGCGTGCTCTCTACGAAAGCATCGGCTTCCGAACCGTCGATAACCACCGCGATGCCGGGATTGGTGCAGAATTGTCCGGCACCCATTGTCAGCGATCCGGCCCAGCCCTCGCCGAGCGACTGGCCACGTGCCTTGACCGCTTCCGGTAGAACGAACATCGGGTTCACCGAGCCAAGCTCTCCGAAGAATGGGATTGGCTCGTCGCGCTGGGCGCACAGGTTAAACAGCGCCCGGCCCCCCGCGAGAGAACCGGTAAAGCCGACAGCCTTGATCAACGGATGAGTGACCAGTGCCTCGCCCACCTTGCGGTCGCCTCCCTGGATGAGGCTGAACACACCCCTGTGCACACCGGTCTTTTCGATGGCTGCATGAATTGCTTCTGCAATGATCTCGCCGGTTCCCGGATGAGCGGAGTGTCCCTTGACGATTACCGGGCAACCGGCTGCAAGCGCTGCAGCCGTATCGCCGCCCGCGGTGGAAAATGCCAGCGGGAAGTTCGACGCTCCGAACACAGCAACGGGGCCGATCGGGCGCTGGAGCAGGCGGATTTCCGGACGTGCGGCAGGCTTGCGCTCCGGAAGCGCCGCATCGACGCGCTTGTCGAGATAGGCGCCCTCACGGATATGTGCGGCGAACAGGCGCAGTTGCCCGGTCGTGCGGCCGCGTTCACCTTCGAGGCGACCAGCAGGCAAACCTGTTTCCTGCGTACCGATTCCAGTGATCTCGGCGCCACGCGCTTCGATCTCGTTGGCAATCGCCTCAAGGAATGTCGCCCGCTCTTCGCGGGTGGAATAGCCGTAGGACCAGAAAGCCTCCTCCGCCGCGTCGGCTGCAAGAGCGACAAGCTCGGGCGTACCGGTTGCGAACTGATGGACTGGACCGGATGCGGGCGAAGAGGCGAAACGTGACGGCCCCTCGACCCATTCGCCGGCGATCAGATGACGGCCATGGGGTATGAAACTCATATCAATTGTCCTTGTAGATGGGATCTTGTGTGAACGGGCCACCCATATAGACCGCGAGCGGGGAGCAGGCTTCGGGGCGCGTTACCGTCTTTTCGAGTTCGATGCGATATCTTTCGGCATTGTCCTTGGGTTTCCAGCCAAGAAAACGGGCCTTGCTATTGTCCCACCAAGAAGAGTCATTGTTCGACACGCCCCAGATTGTCGGGCATCCGAGCATGGGCGCCCGGTACACGCACTCGATCAGCGACGTAAAGTCATCATATGACATCCAGCTCGAAAGCATTCGGTGATTGCGCGGCTCTTCAAAGCACGAGCCAATACGCACGATAGCAGTTTCCTGTCCGAACTTGTCGAAATAGAGCTTCGCGATTGCTTCACCAAAACATTTTGATGCACCATACAAACCATCAGGACGGATCGGGGCATCGACATCGATATATTCATCCTGTCGATAGAATCCGATCGTATGGTTGGAGCTTGCAAACAGGATGCGAGGCTGGCCGTGTGCCCGAGCCGCTTCATAGAGATTGTAGATCCCAATGATATTGGCATTCAGGATCTTGTTGAACGAGGCTTCGACCGATACCCCGCCGAGATGAAGGATTGCGTCGCATCCCTCTACGAGTTGGTCGACCGCCGCCGCATCAGCCAGATCGCATTGGACGATCTCTTCATTGGCTCGGGGTATCCCCATGTCGGAGATATCGGACAACCGCAGGATTTCTGCGTGCGAGGCAAGTCGCTCCCGCATGACCCGGCCAAGTCCACCTGCCGCGCCGGTTATCAGTAGTCGTTTCACGCTGAAAAGCTCCTCTGATTGCTATGTCGGTTTTCCAACATATCATACATGTTGGTCGTTTGCAGTCAATCAGCATGCTTTGAAGCCGCTACTTCACATATAACGCGCCCGCGCCTTGTTTACGCCGGAGAAACAGAGAAAAGACCCAGTGACAGCGCAAGCCGACAAAAAACGTCTGCAAGGCTGGCAATCTTGCAATGTGCGTGGGTAATATCCTCCGCTAACAGATTGAGCCGGGGCATTCTTGTCAATGATCGGCAGCGGCGTCAAGCCGCGCGCTGCCTTGCGAACCGGACAGGATGTCAGTCCGGAAAATTATTTCGCCGCTCGTAACCATACATATAATACAACTTGTTGACAGACATATGTTAAGTCGCCTATACCGTTCGGAACGTCTCCGATGAGGTCAGCAACATGAATCCTTCAGAAATAAAGCAGCGGCTCGGCTCGGGCCTTCTCTCCTTCCCCGTCACGCATTTCGATGCAGAAGGCCGTTTTGCGCCCGAGAGCTACAAGGCTCACGTAGAGTGGCTGTCCGGCTTCGACGCACCCGTCCTTTTCGCAGCAGGCGGCACTGGCGAGTTCTTCTCGCTTTCCCCTTCTGAAATCCCGACCATCGTTTCATCCGCCAAGGAAGCTGCCGGCGACACCGCCATTGTTTCAGGCTGCGGCTATGGCACGGATATGGCCATCGAGATTGCCAAGGCGGCTGAAAAGGCTGGCGCGGACGGTATCCTGATGCTGCCGCATTATTTGATCGACGCACCACAGGAAGGTCTCTTCGAGCACATAAAGCGGGTATGTCATTCCGTTGGCGTTGGCGTGATGGTGTACAACCGCGACAACTCGGTCCTGAATGCTGATACACTCGCTCGCCTGTGCGATGAATGCCCGAACCTGATCGGCTTCAAGGATGGCACCGGCGATATCGGCCTGGTTCGTCAGATCACGGCCAAGATGGGCGACCGACTGATGTACCTCGGCGGCATGCCGACTGCGGAACTGTTTGCCGAAGCCTATCTCGGCGCAGGCTTCACAACGTATTCCTCGGCAGTTTTCAACTTTGTGCCAGGCCTTGCCGTCGATTTCTACAAGGCACTTCGTGCCGGCGAGCGCGCCACTTGCGAACGGATCCTGATCGACTTCTTCTACCCGTTCATGGCCATCCGTAATCGCAACAAGGGTTATGCGGTCTCGGCCGTGAAGGCTGGCGTTCGCCTGCAGGGCTTCAACGCCGGCAAGGTTCGCAGCCCGCTGGCAGACCTGACACGTGAGGAAGAAGGTATGATGGAAGCTCTGATTCAGCCTTACCGCCGCAAGCAGGCCGCCTGATGACAATAGCCTCGGTCCGGCTCATGCCAACGCTGCTATCGTCCAGACCAGCGAGAATTGGCTGATCGACCAAGACCCGCTGGAAATCGAAGGCATCCAGGCGCTGCCGTATAGCGCGCTCCGGGACCTGCGGCAGCGCGTTGTTATTGTTCAAGAATTCAGGATGAAAGAAGCATGACAATCATTCGCAAGCAATCCGGCCCAGCCCCTAAAATCAAGCTGCCGCGCGGCGCAGTCGATAGCCAGATGCACATGTATCTACCGGGCTTTGAAGCCCGCGAAGGAGGGCCACCGCTGCCGGGCGGCGCTTTACCCGATGCGGCACAGTATCGAGAATTCATGCAATGGATTGGCATCGAGCGCGTTGTCATTACGCAGGGCAATGCGCATCAGGCCGACAATAGCAATCTGGTTGCCTGCCTCAAAGAGATGGGCGACCTTGCTCGTGGCGTCGCAGTCATCAAGCCGGATGCGACCGATGCGGAGCTCAAGCAACTGTCGGATGCTGGCGTTGTCGGCGCTCGCATCATGGACCTTCTGGGCGGCGCGCTCGGCCTTTCCGCTCTTGAAGGCGTGGACGAGCGGGCTCAGTCCGTTGGCTGGATGATGGCCGTGCAGTTTAACGGCAGCGATCTTCTCACCCACTTGCCGCACCTTGAGAAGATCGGCTCCAACTGGGTCTTTGATCACCACGGCAAGTTCTTCGACGGTGTTACGGCTGCACATATCGACGCGTTAAAAAAACTGATCGACAAAGGCAATGTCTGGTTCAAGTTCGCCGGCGGTTACGAATCCTCGAAGACGGGAGGCCCGGGTTACGAAGACATCGCAGAGGTTGCCCGTGAGATCGCTGACTACGCGCCTGAACGCATCATCTGGGGCACAAACTGGCCGCACAATCTCGCCAAAACGACGGAAGAATATCCCGACGATGCAGCG
This sequence comes from Rhizobium skierniewicense, assembly GCF_014196515.1. Lineage (GTDB taxonomy): Bacteria > Pseudomonadota > Alphaproteobacteria > Rhizobiales > Rhizobiaceae > Agrobacterium > Agrobacterium skierniewicense. Next base: position 23,412 of record NZ_JACIDV010000019.1, read on the forward strand.
TTGACGGATACCGTACTTGGCTGGTTCCGCGATGAGAAAGCCCGTCATCTGGCGCTCGTTGAAAACCCGCAGCAGCTGTTCGGCTTCCCAGCAGTTTGAATGTAAGAAAGACGATATCATGATCATTACCGACGTCTCGGTCAAAACCTTCCTGACCACGACGCGCCGTCATTCCGACAGCGCGGGCCATGCACATCCAGGTGCCCCACATCAGGTGCAGCAGGCTATGCTCGTCATCCGTACCGAGGACGGACACGAGGGCTACAGCTTCACTGCGCCGGAAATTGTTCGCCCGCACCTGATCGAGAAGTTCGTCAAGAAGGTGCTCATCGGTCAGGACCACCGCGACCGCGAACGCCTCTGGCAGGATCTGGCCCACTGGCAGCGTGGTTCTGCCGCGCAACTGACCGATCGTACGCTTGCGGCAGTCGATGTCGCCCTCTGGGATCTGGCAGGTCGCACACTCAACCAGCCAGTCCACAAGCTGATCGGCGCCTATCGCGACAAGGTTCTGACCTATGGTTCGATCATGTGCGGAGACGAACTCGCAGGTGGTCTGGCGACGCCTGAAGACTACGCACGTTTTGCCGAAAAACTCGTCAAGCGCGGCTACAAGGGAATTAAGCTTCACACCTGGATGCCGCCCGTCAGCTGGGCGCCGAATGTCAAGATGGATCTGAAGGCCTGCGCCGCCGTTCGCGAAGCGGTCGGCCCGGATATCCATCTGATGATCGATGCTTTCCACTGGTATAGCCGCGTTGATTCCCTGGAACTCGGCCGGGGGCTGGAAAAGCTTGGCTTCGACTGGATCGAGGAGAGCATGGACGAGCAGTCGATGGCGTCCTACAAGTGGCTCGCCGACAATCTCGATATTCCAGTACTTGGGCCTGAAAGTGCTGGCGGCAAGCACTGGCATCGCGCCGAATGGATCACTTCCGGTGCAGTCGATATCCTGCGCACCGGCGTCAACGACGTCGGCGGTATCACCCCGGCACTGAAGACGATGCGTCTTGCAGAATCCTTCGGCATGGATTGCGAAGTCCATGGCAACACCGCGATGAACCTGCATGTCGTCGCATCCGCCAAGAATTGCCGTTGGTACGAGCGCGGCCTGCTGCACCCGTTCCTCGAATACGACGATGGCTTCGACTACCTGAATTCACTGTCCGATCCGATGGACGAGAACGGTTATGTTCACGTGCCCAACCGTCCGGGCATTGGCGAGGATATCAACTTCGATTTCATCGACAACAACCTCGTCAAGAACCCCGCATAAACAGACTGCAACAAGCCAGATGGACATCGGGAGAGTTCATCTGTCGGTGGAGGTTTCATGATAATCGTCGCGGAGGAAGACATGCGTCGTGAGGAAGCGACGCCGCATGGCAAGATTGGAATGTCGACGGCATTCCGGATGACGGCCGATATCCCGAACCGGACGATGGAATTCAGGAAACGCATCCTTCATTCCGGTTCGGCCATCGGCACGCACCCGATCGATCATGACGAAGTCTATTATGTCGTCTCAGGCGAGGGCGAGGTTCATTCCAACGACCAGACGAGTTTTCTCGGGGCTGGAATGATGGCCTATCTTTACAGCGGCGATACGGTCGGCATCCGCCAGATTGGCGAGACGCCACTCGAATTGATCATTTCCTACCCGCTCGCAAACCTTGTATTTGATTGACAATCCGCGATGACATATGACAAATAAAATAAATATGTATGATGAGAGTGTCTAGCGCCCATCGTGCGGGAGGAGTGAATGTCAAAAGATTCTGAAATTGCCAGCTGGAGCCCAACCTCCGCAGCAACACCTGCCAAGAATATCCGATACCGTTTTCACTTGGGTCCGCTGTTGTCACAGCTTTTCACCGTGGCGGTCACGCTGTTCGGTTTGCTGGTCCTTACCTTTGTGATTGGTCGCATGATGCCGAGCGACCCGGTGCGCGCCATCGTTGGCGAAGACGCGACGCGTGAAACTTATGAGATGGTCTATCGTCAGCTTGGTCTCGACCGTCCGCTGTGGGAGCAGTTTTTCTTCTATCTGCGCGACGTACTGTCTGGTAATTTTGGCGTGTCCATTCGTACGGGTCAGCCAGTTATCAACGATATCCTCCACGTTTTACCGGCGACGATCGAGCTTGCTACATTGGCGATCCTGATCGGCGCAACGCTTGGCGTCACCCTCGGCGTCCTCGCAGCTGTCAACAAGGATCGCTGGCCGGACCATGTCGTGCGGGTCTTCAGCCTGATGGGCCATTCCATGCCAATCTTCTGGACCGGGATGATCGGCCTTCTGGTGTTTTACGCTGCGCTCGGCTGGGTCGGCGGCAGCGGTCGCATGTCCGACTATTATATCGGCATGGTCGACGAGCGCACTGGCTTCCTGCTGATAGACAGCGCACTGGCCGGAGACTGGGAAGTCTTCCGCTCGGCGCTCAACCATCTGATCCTGCCGGCAAGCATCCTCGGCTATTCGTCCTCGGCCTATATAACCCGCATGACGCGCAGTTTTATGCTCGACCAGATCAACCAGGAATACATCACCACCGCCCGCGTCAAAGGCCTTTCAAGCCGCCAGACGATCTGGCGCCATGCGTTTCTGAACATTCGCGTCCAGCTCGTCACTATTGTCGCTTTGGCCTATGGATCCCTGCTCGAAGGGGCGGTTCTGATCGAGACCGTGTTCTCATGGCCCGGCTTCGGACAGTATCTCACCAACAACATGCTGATTGGCGATATGAATGCGGTCATGACATGTGTGCTGATCGTCGGTGTGATATTCATCACCCTCAATCTGATTTCTGACCTGCTCTATCGCATCTTTGATCCGAGGACGCGCTGATGACCACGCAAGCTGCAAAATACTCCGTACCCGGCCCACTGCTGGCGCTCGGCAACATCCTTCGCTTCCTGCTGAAAAGCCCGACCTCCGCTTTTGGATTGCTGGTGATCTCAGTTCTGATCGTCGTCGCAATCTTCGCGCCTTGGATCGCCACAGTCGGACCTTACGCGCAAGATCTCAATAATACGCTGGCCGCACCCGGAGGAGCCCATCTGTTCGGCACCGACGAACTCGGTCGAGATATTTTCAGCCGTCTTGTTTACGGAACGCGCATTACCCTGACGATCATTTTCCTCGTCTCGATCGTCGTTGGTCCAATCGGAATTTTCGTCGGTACGACCGCCGGCTATCTTGGTGGAAAATACGATACGATCATGATGCGGATCACCGATATATTCCTGTCCTTTCCAAGCCTTATCCTCTCTCTGGCTTTCGTTGCAGCTCTTGGTCCAAGCCTCAACAACGCTATCATCGCGATCGCGTTAACCTCCTGGCCGCCGATCGCGCGTCTGGCCCGCGCCGAAACGCTGACATTCCGCAGTGCGGACTATGTTGCTGCCGCCCGTCTGCAGGGTGCTTCAACTTCGCGTATCATCTTAAAGTCGATTGTGCCGATGTGCCTGCCTTCGGTGCTGATCCGCCTGACGCTGAACATGGCGACTGTCATTTTGACCGCTGCCGGTCTCGGCTTCCTGGGTCTTGGCGCACAGCCGCCGGTTCCTGAATGGGGCGCGATGATTGCCATGGGCCGTCGTTACATGATCGACAGCTGGTGGCTCGTTACCTTTCCCGGCCTGGCTATTCTCCTTGTGGGCCTCGCTTTCAACCTTCTTGGTGATGGACTGCGCGACGCGCTCGATCCCAAACAGATGAACCGGAGATAATTCATGACCGGTGAACCTATTCTCGACGTCAAGAAGCTTTGCGTCAGCTATCGCAGCGATGGCGGTTATATGGATGCCGTCCGCAATGTCTCCTTCACGCTCAGCCGTGAAAAACTCGGCATCGTCGGCGAAAGCGGCTCAGGCAAGTCGACGATTGGCCGCGCCCTGCTGAAACTGCTACCGACTGCGCGGATCACCGCGGAAAGCATCCGTTTCGAAGAACTCGACCTGCACAACATCTCTGAAAAGGAGATGCTGAAGGTTCGCGGTCGTCGGATGTCGATGATCCTGCAGGACCCGAAATTTTCCCTTAATCCGATCCGCCGTGTCGGAGACCAGATTTCGGAGGCCTATCTGACGCACTTCAAATGCAAGAAGTCGGAAGCACGCGATAAAACGATCGCCATGCTCGAAGCGGTACAGATCCGCGACCCCGACCGCGTCTACGATCTCTATCCGCACGAAGTTTCCGGGGGCATGGGCCAGCGCATCATGATTGCCATGATGCTTCTGACAGACCCGGACGTGGTGATCGCCGACGAGCCGACATCGGCGCTCGACGTCACTGTCCGCCTGCAGGTGCTCGGCATCCTCGACCGGTTGGTCAGCGAACGTGGTATCGGCCTGATCATGATCAGCCACGACCTCAATCTGGTCCGCAACTTCTGCGACCGTGTGCTGATCATGTATGCCGGGCAGGTGGTCGAAAGCCTGAAGGCTTCCGAGCTCCATAACGCGCAGCATCCTTACACACAGGGTCTTCTTGCAGCGCAGCCGCGCATCGGCGGAGGTCGGGAGCCCCTCAAAGTGCTGGATCGCCGGCCTGAGTGGAGAGAACCGCTGGAGGTGCAGGCATGAAATCGGTCGACGTCAAGAACCTGACGATCTCGCTGGGCGAAGGCCCGAAAGCCGTTACCATCCTGCCCAACGTGTCGTTCAACGTCGAGCCGGGCGAATGTTTCGGCCTGGTCGGCGAGAGCGGCTCCGGCAAGTCCACCATCCTTCGCTGCATGTCACTGCTGTTTAAGCAGTGGGAAGGCGAGATTTGGGTGGGCAATCAATCGGTGCGCGACATGCCACTGATAGAACGTTGTCGCACCGTACAGATGGTGTTCCAGGACCCCTACGGTTCACTCCATCCCCGTCAGTCCGTCCGAACCGTCCTTTCCGAACCTCTGCGGATCCACAAAATGGATCATCACAGTGAACGCATGGAACAGGCGATCACCGAGGTCGGCCTGCCGCTCGATTTCCTCGATCGTTATCCGCACCAGCTTTCCGGCGGCCAGCGCCAGCGCGTGGCGATTGCCCGTGCACTGATCCTCGAGCCGTCCGTGCTTTTTCTGGATGAACCGACCTCGGCACTTGACGTTTCCGTCCAGGCCGAAATCCTCAATCTTCTGTCCGACCTTCGCGCCCGAAAGGGTTTCACATATATCATGGTCAGCCATGACTTGGCAGTTGTCGATTACATGTGCGACCGGTTTGCGGTCATGCAGGCCGGCGATATTGTGGAAATCCTGGACAGGGACGTGCTCGATGGTAACAAGGCGACCCACCCCTACGCCCGCCAGCTTATAGACGCATCGCTGAGATATGACAGCGCCATCTGAGGAGCTTCGCCCTTTCCTGGCAGAGCGGATCGCAACACATCGCTATCCGCTCGCTTTTCGCGAGCCGGTTTCAGAATGGCAGGCCGAATTGCGGTCAATCTGGCAGGCCGGTCTGCCACCATCGGGCATTAGCGGTTTCCAGATGCTGGACAATCGCGGGAACAGCCGGCATCTGCTGTTTCAGTATGCCAGCGGCGATATCGGCGAGGCTATGCTGATGCTACCGGACGCCCAGGGTCCTCACCCCGCGATCCTCCTAATGCATGACCACGGTGGCGTGTTCGACATCGGCTGGCGGAAAATGATCTCGGGCGAGGCTGGAGAGGCGCACGTCGCGAAACACTACGATCGCCAGTTCCTGGCGAACGATCTGGTCAAACAAGGTTATGCGATACTGGTTTGTGATGCTATCGGCTGGGGTTCGCGCCTAGCCGACGGATATGCAGAACAGCAGGCGCTGGCAGCTCAAGCCATGCAGGCGGGCTGGAGCCTTGCAGGACTTGTGGCGGCTGACGATCTCGCCGCATTCGATTGGCTGTCTTGGCAGCCGGAGATCGACCCCGCGCGCATCGGCACGCTCGGGCATTCCTTCGGCGGGTTTCGCGCTTGGCAATTGGCGGCGCTCGAACAGCGGGTCCGGGCATGTGCGGCAGTTTCGTGGGCCGGAACACGGTCCGGAATGCTTGCGCCGGGCATGACACTTCTCAAAGGCCAGTCGGCTTTCTATACACTCCATCCGCATCTCGCAGCGATTGCCGACTATCCAGACATGGCAGCACTTGCGGCAGATCGCCCGCTTTTCATGCGGTCAGGCTCCGAGGATCGTCATTTCCCGGCCGTGAGCGCCCGGGATTTCTTTTGCAGGCTCGAAGACGCAGGAAGGGCATTCGGGAAGCGCCCAGATAACGCCGTGGTTCCGGGCGGTCATTCGTTTTCGAAGGAAAACCAGACCGCCGCTATGGCCTTCCTGCGTTCGCATCTCAGCCTACATCAGGGATAATTTTAGTTTGTGAGACCGCTGCCCGCAAGGGCATAACAAATGGCCCTTAGCGAAACGACATAAGAGAGCTGGCTCGGGAAATGTGCACAGGGGGATAAATTGAATTTCTACCTGACGTCGGCTTAGATGCCAGGAACAGGAGATACCGTGACGAGACGACCGAGCCGGAACCACAGCCCGGCTTTCAAGGCGAAGGTGGCACTTGCCGCCATCCGGTGCGCTCGGCAAGGCGGGATTGCCGGGCGGAAAGAAATGATCGACCGCGAGCAGAAGCTATCCGTCGTGCGCCAGGCGAAGCTTCTCGGCTTCAGCCGTGGCACAGTCTATTATCTGCCTCGTCCAGTGCCTGACGGTGATCTTGCCCTGATGCGCCGGATTGACGAGTTACATCTCGACTACCCCTTTGCCGGAAGTCGGATGTTGCAAGGGCTCTTGAGAGGAGATGGGCTGGAAGCTGGGCGGTTGCATGTCGCCACGCTGATGAAGAAGATGGGCATCGAGGTCATATACCGTCGCCCGAACACATCCAAACCAGCACCCGGTCACAAAATCTATCCCTACCTCCTGCGCAAGCTGGCGGTCACCCGTCCCAATCAGGTCTGGGCAATGGATAAACGTATGTTCCGATGGCTCGCGGCTTTGTCTATACCCTAGCCTTACGGCAATTGCTTGCAATTGCCGTAAGGCTCTGCGCCGTCGTGGACTGGTTCAGTCGGCGGGTTCTGTCGTGGCGGCTGTCGATCACGATGGAAGCAGCCTTCTGCATCGTAGCAGTCGAGGAAGCGCTGGCCCGGCATAGTAAACCCGACATATTCAATACCGACCAAGGTTCGCAGTTCACCTCGATGGACTTCACGGCGGTGCTGAAGAAGGCGGAAATCGCCATCTCGATGGATGGCAGGGGCGCATGGAGAGACAATGTCTTCGTCGAGCGGCTCTGGCGTTCGATCAAATACGAGGAAGTCTACCTCCACGCCTACAAAACAGTGTCCGAGGCGCGCGTCGCGCATCGGCCGCTATCTGACCTTTTACAATACTCGACGCCCACATTCATCCCTTGACCGGCAGACACCGGAAAAGGCCTACTTCAACGCGCTGACACCGATGATGGTGGCGGCATAATCGAGGCAGAAATCCACTTAACGAAACGCCCGAAACTGTTCAGACAAACCGAGCCACCTCTGATGCAGACGAACAATCAGGAGAGTGGGCCTGATGTAGTGCAACACATCCCAAATTTGATTGGCCTGAGATCGGGAGTTAGTCGGCCCGGCCATTGCCGCACCGACCTCAACTATGTTTAGTTAGAAGTTAAATGTCCCGATGTTGTCCTTGGTAAAGACCTTCGGTGCGCCAAGGAGGATTTGGCTCTTGTTGATGATCTGGAGATCACCGAGTTTTCCGGCCTTGAAGGTCTTGTCCCCGGGCTTGAGCGTACCGTCGGCAAGGGCCCGCAATGCGGTTGCGGCTGCATAACCCATATCCTCGGTGCTCCACAGCACGGCGGACTTTACGCAGCCGCTATTGACGTAGGGCTTCATGGCGTTGGGCAAGGCAAGACCTACGACGGACACTTTACCACAGAGATTGCTCTGCTGTACGGCTTCCGATGCCGCCGGTGTCGCAACACTTGTCATGCCGACAATACCATTAAGCTCATCGCCGTATTTGTTGATCAGGGTCTGCGCCTGATTGAAGGACAGGATGTTGTCCTCTTGCGCCTCTACCGTTTCCAGGAACTTCATTTTCGGATAGCACTTGGCTGAGTATGCCGCCATCTCGCTGATCCAGCGCGCCTGGTTGGGCGTTGTGAAGGTTGAGGTTACAATGGCGAAGTGACCATCCTGGCCAATCTGCTCGGCAAGCTGGTCGATGAGCGTCTTGGCAACACCATTGGCCGTGGCTGGATTTATGAACCACTGACGGGCATCGGGCTCGGCGTCGGCATCATAGGTGACGACGTTGATGCCGCTTTCGAGCGCCTTTTTCAACACTGGGGCCACAGCGACTGGATCGTTTGCCGATAACATGATTCCATCGATGCCGCTGGTGACATAGTTGTCGATGGACGTAATCTGCTCATCGATGTTGGCCTTGGTCGGCCCATCTGTCGTAACCTGCATACTGCCGATTTCCTTGGCGGCAAGTTGTGCACCTGCTGCACTGGACATGAAGTAGCCAATGCCGACGAGCTTCGGTACATCGACAATCTTTATCTGCTTGCCCTTGCGGTCTACAGCATTTGTCGGGCTTGCGCCGTTATAAGCGCCGGGATCAACGGCTGGTGCTGCTGAATCGCAGGCCAGCGGATTTGTCGGGGCGCCGTCGCCACCCGTCCATGTCGCCTCCTGCGCATGCAGCGCCATCGGCGCTAGACTTGCCAGGCAAAAGGCGCCCGCTTGTAAGGTCGTGATAATGGATCGCATAAAAATTCCTCCTCTTTATGTTCACGTTGCACGCCCTTTTCGGGTGCGTGTTGATGGATGGTCAGTCACGCGAGAAGCGGTTGACCAGATTGGATATGACGACGGCGACGATGAGAACCACGCCGATGACGATGACCGTTCCATCGCCCTTTACGCCAGAGAGCGACAACCCGTTTTTCAGGACTTGTATGAGCATCAGTCCCAGCAGCGTGCCGATGATGGTGCCACGACCACCGAAGATCGAGGTCCCCCCCAGAACGACTGCCGTGATGGCGTCGAGTTCCAGCCCCGTTCCCATGTCAGAACGTGTGGTCGACACGCGGGCAACGAAGACGACGGCGGCGGTGCTGGCCAGAAAACCGGACGCGGCATAGATCCACAGCTTGATCCGGTCGACCTCAATGCCCGAGTAACGGGCGGCGGCTTCGTTGTTGCCGATGGCATAGACGGCGCGACCAATCGGGGTCGCCCGCAGAATGACGATGGCGATGATGACGACTACCGCCAGCAACCATAATTGTACCGGTATGCCGAGAAAGTCGCCTTGCCCCAGGCTGAGAAACCACGCGGGATAACCGCGCACGGATTGCGCCTGACTTATCCCTTCGGCGAGGCCGCGGTAGAGAGCAAGCGTTGCGAGGGTTGCGATCAGCGGCGGTACGCGAAATCGCGTGATGATGATGCCGTTGGCAATGCCGCCCAGGGTTCCCGCCGCAATGGCAAGGACTGCCGCAAGTGGCAACGGCACGCCCATTTTCCACAGTTCCCCCACCAGAATGGCGGACAGACCGAAAATGGAGCCAACCGACAGATCAATGCCGCCGGTGATGATAACGAACGTCATGGCCACGGCGATCAGACCAAGTTCGGTCATCAACCGCGTCTGGTTCAACAGATTGGCACTTGTGAGAAACCGGTCGTTCTGCTGGGCCAGCACGGCGCCGACACACAGAAGGATCAAAAACAGCAACGTTTCGTGCCGAAAAAGGATTTTGTAATTCATCGATCTAGTCCTCACCCTGCCCGGTTACGTCTGGCGACATCCGCGAGGACCGTCGCGAGAATGAGGGTGCCTTGAACCGCACGAAGCCAGTAAGCGGAGACATTGACGAAGATCAGCGCGGAACCGATGGCGGCAAACAGGATAGCAGCGAGGGTTGACCCCGTCACAGTGCCGATGCCTCCGAGAATGGAGACACCACCGACCACCGCAGCCGATATGATCAGCAGTTCGAGCCCGTTCGGCACCGTCGATTGGATGACCTGCAATTGCGTGGCAAACATGATCGCGGCCACACCCGCAAACAATCCATGAATGGCAAAGACCGTCACCGTTGTGCGCTGGTGCGAAATTCCGACAGCATCTGCGGCTTCGCTGTTGCCCCCCACGGCATAGACGGTCCTGCCAAACGGGGTGCGCGCCATGATAAAGGCCATCGCCGTGGTGAGTGCGACCATCGCGATGATGGGCACAGGCAGTCCCAGGAGACGGAACTGGGCCAGCTGATAGGCCGGCGGCAGTCCGGAAATCCAGGCCCCGCCCGTCACCGTGATCAGCAGCCCCCGGAGAATGGAGAGCATTGCAAGCGTGGCAATGATCGAGGGAATGCGCACATAGGCGATGAGTGCACCAAGACAGGCGTTGATGAAGCAACCCGCAAGGATTGGGGCTATCCAAGCGAACCAGACGGGATATCCGTTGGTCACAAGAAGACCGGATATGGTGGCGAGCACGCCGATCAAGGCGCCGATGGAAACATCGATGTGCCCTGAAATGATGACCAGTGACATGCCGATCGCTGCCACTGCGACATACGCGTTTCCAACGAAGATGGTGGATAGATTGTTGGCAGACAGAAATCGCGGATTGATCGCGGTGACGACGATAAACAGCAGGACGATGACAGCGGCGAGTGCGATCTCCTGACCGATGATCTTTTGAAAGCGCGTCTTCATCATGCTGCCCGTCCTTGCATCATGGCTGAGCCGACGGTTTCCGCCGTCGCGTGTTCACGGTCGATGATAGCGGCGACCTTGCCGCTGTTCATCACCAGCACACGATCACTCATGCCCAGGACCTCTGGCAACTCGCTGGAGATCATCACGATGGCGATACCTTCCCTTGCGAGTTCGACCATCAATTTGTGAATCTCGGATTTCGCACCGACGTCGACACCGCGCGTGGGTTCGTCCAGGATCAGAACCCTGGGCTTGGTTGCCAGCCACTTCGCGATCACGACCTTCTGCTGATTGCCGCCGGAGAGTTCTCCGACGATCTGCATCGGCCCTCTGGCACGAACCGCAAAACGCTCGATTGCGGTCTGAGCCAGTTTCAGTTCACGGCTGCGATCAACCATCCATCCCTTGGCAATCCTGTTGAGAATGGGCATGACGACATTGTCGCGAATGCTTTGCTGCCGCACGAGGCCGTGCTGGCCGCGATCTTCCGGCACATAGGCAATGCCGAGGTCGATGGCATCACGGATTCTGGATATCTTGACCGGCTCGCCATTGAGGCGGATGGTACCGGAAGACGAAGGCGTGACGCCGAAGATCGTTTCTGCAAGTTCCGTGCGCCCGGAACCGACAAGCCCGGCAATCCCGAAAATTTCGCCCGCCCTGACGCTGAAACTAACGTTTTCGATGCGACCGGTGCAAGAGAGATTGGCGATCTCAAGAACTGTCGCGCCCATCTCCACATCCTGTTTGGGAAAGAGATGGGTGATCTCCCGTCCAACCATCATCGAGACTAGGCTTGCCTCCGTTACGTCGGCAATCGGTTTGGTCGAGATGGTCTTTCCGTCACGAAGAACGGTAACGCGGTCCGAGATCTGGAAAATCTCGTTCATCCGATGGCTGACATAAACGATGCCGACGCCATCGCGGCGTAGCATGCGCACGACATCCAGCAGTCGGACCACATCGGCCTCGGCAAGCGCGGCTGTCGGCTCATCCATGGTCAGAACCCGCGCATTTCTGGACAGCGCCCGGGCAATTTCGACGCGCTGGCGATTGGCAACGGAGAGTTGACCCACCATGCCGTCCACATCCAGATCAGGGCAATTGAGCCGCACCAGAAGCTTTCGCGCTTCCTCACGCATGGTCCCGCGATCTATGGTTCCGATGGATGTCCGGGGCGCGTGACCGAGAAAGATATTTTCAGCAACCGTCATGTCGGGAAACAGCAGCAATTCCTGATGAACCACCGCGATACCGGCACTTTGGGCGCTGCGCGGATGTGCGAAGCGGGCTGCATTCCCCTCAAGCAGAACCTCGCCGTTATCCGGTTGGTGCGTACCCGATAGAATACGGATCATAGTGGATTTGCCCGCACCGTTTTCGCCCATCAGCGCATGCACTTCACCGGCACGGATCTCGAAATCCACACCCTTGAGAACCTTGACCGGGCCGAAGGATTTCTCGATATCGCGCATTGCCAGCACCGGCGTATCTGCGTTGTTTCTCTCACCAACGTCATCGCTCAACGGCTTGCTCCTCCCGTTATCTTGGCGGCGGTCATCAGATGTCGTTGTAGCGTCATGTCTCTATTCCGTTCATGGGTGACGGCATGGCTGTTTCAGACGCCGTAATAGTCAGCGGCATTCGTCTCGAAAATCCGAGCGAGTTGATGGGTGTCGAAATGCGCGGACAGGAGCGTTCTGGCGAGATTGCAGACCTCGCCATAGCTGGCGGCCAGCAGGCAGACGGGCCAGTCGCTGCCGAACATCAGCCGGTCCGCACCGAAAACCGATGCGACATGGTCAACGTAGCGCCGGAAGTCCTCCAGTCGCCAATCGGGCGACGCCTCGGTTACCATTCCTGAGATTTTACAGGACACGTTCGGATAGGCAGCAATATCGCGCAGGTGGCTTGCCCAGGGTTCGAACTGACCAGCGGCGATTTCTGGCTTGGAGATGTGATCGACGACGGCTTTCAGCTTCGGTACATGCTGAAGGGCTTGCGCCACGTGCGGAAGATGGCGTGTGAACGTGAGGATATCAAACGGCACGCCCACTGCCTCGATGGCCTTCAGGCTTTTCAGTACCCGTGGTCGCAGGATGAAATCGTCGTCGCGAAGGCCTTGCAACATGGGCCTGACACCGACGAAGAGGGGATTGGCACGATAGTGCGCGAGCCTGCTTTCGAACCCATCGGAATCGAGGTCCAGCCAGCCGACCACGCCTGCGACGAAATCCGTTTTCGCGGCAATGTCGAGCAAAAAATCGGTTTCCGCTTCGGTCTCTGCCGCTTGAACCAGAATAGTACGCTTGATGCCTGCTCGCTGCATCTCGCGCCGTAGGTCATCGGGCATAAAATCCCGGTAGATCGAGCCCAACTCTGGCGTCAGCCAGCCGTAATCGGTACGGCTCGTCATCCAGAAATGCTGATGGGAATCCAGCATATTGTCCTCCCCATTGTGACATTCTCCTCCCGCGCACGACGCGTCAGGGGCGGACGACGCCTTTTCTCAGCAGAATATTGCCGTAGAGCCTGCGCTCGCCGGACGCGATGACGGCAAATGCGTTTGTTGCACGCTGGTAAAAGTCAGATGGTTCAATACCGGCAAGCGCGATTTTGCGCCCTTCACCCTTCTCGACACAGGCGGCAAATTCCGCATAGATCGGCAGCGGCTCGCCGGGAGCTTGCATGTAACTCACCGGCTGATCGACAAAGTCGTCCAACGGGAAAACGGTGAGGATGGCATCGACGATATCAGTGGCGGGAATGCCTGGCATGTCGATCAGGCGTTCCCCACAGGCGGCTGCCGGAAAGTTCGCATCAACAATGGCGATTTCGTTGCCGTGGCCCATATCCGCCAACACTGACAGCAACTGGCTGGTAAGCAGAGGATGAATATTCTTCAGCATGATCATGTCTTCCTGTGAAAATGAATGGGCGGCGCATCACGCACCAATGAGGCCTTCGGTCTCCAGCGTTGTCCAAAGCTCCTCGGGAATATCCTGATTGAACCAAGCGACGTTTCCGTTGAGCTGGGCCGCCGTCTTGGCACCGATGACGACGCAGGTGGTGGCCGGATGGCGCATGGGAAACTGGATGGCAGCGGCGGGTAGCGGTACCTCGAAGCGATTACAGATCGTGCGCAGACGATCCGCCTTTTCGATGATCTCGACCGGCGCATCGGCGTAGTTGAACTTCGGCTTGGCCGACGTCGATGCCAGGATGCCCGAATTATAGACACCTGCCACGACCAGCGCCATGCCACGCTTTTGCACGAGCGGCAGAAAATCTCGCTCCGCATCCTGGTCGAGCAGCGTGTAGCGACCGGCCAGCATGCTACAATCGAGATCGGCCTCATCGAGCGCATCACGGATGGCCTGCCATTCGTTGACGCCAAGGCCGAAACCCTTGATATCGCCCGCAGCCCGCAGTTCCGTTAGCGCCTTGAAGCCACCGCCCTTGGTCAATGCGGTCCAGTGGTGATCATGCAGATCCGCATGGGTGACGCGGCCGATGTCGTGAACGTAGAGAATATCGGGATTGGAGAAGCCTAGACGCTGCTGGCTGTCATCGAAGCTGCGCATGACGCCATCATAACTGTAATCGAAGACTTCACGAAACGGCAGGCCGTTCCACCAGCCGGGGTCGAGCGGGTTCTTTGGCGGCGCCGGAGGGAGTTTGCGACCGGCCCTTTCGGTGGTCATCAGACGCCCGACCTTGGTGGAAAGAACAAAGCTCTTTTCGCCGGTTTCGCGCAACACCTGACCCACCAAGTGTTCCGAGCGTCCATTGCCGTACATGGGGGCCGTATCGAAATAGCGGATGCCCGCCGCCCAGGCGGCTTGCAGCATGTCGACGGCGTCAGCCGTTGTAACCGGTGCATAGAGACCACCGAGCGGGGCGCTGCCGATACCGAGTGCCGTGACCTCAAGCCCGGTCTTGCCGACGGGGCGCGGGGTGGATGCCTTGATTGTCTTGCTCATGATGCTTTGCCTTAGATTTTTGCACGGTTCTGGCGACGCGCCCAGACGACAACGGTTACGCCGAAGAGAAGCAGCAGGCCGCGAACGATCTGCCTTTGCTGGTCAGTCCAGCCGAGAAGGGCGGCACCGCTCAAAAGGGCAGCGAGCAGCAGAACGGCGGCCAATGTACCTACGACATTGGGTTTGCCGTATTTCAGCGCCATGCCCCCCAGCAGGACAGCCGTTAGCCCGTCGATGAAATAGGAACTGCCTATGTAAGGCTGACCAGAGGACAGATCGGCGGTCAGCAGAATGCCGGCGAGTGCAGAGACAACGCCTGACAGAATATAGAGAAAAAACAGGATGCGGTTGACCGGTACGCCTGCTTCCACGACTGCTGCGCGGTTCTGTTCCATGGCGTAGAGATAGTGGCCGAAGGTGAGATGTTCCTGAACGACGTAGAACATAGCGTAAACAACAGCCACCACGATGGCGATGACCGGAACGACGCCAAGATTTGCAGACAACACCGACCCGACGAAGCCAGTCGATGACAGTGAAATCGAGGTGCCAAGGCCGATGGCGGCAGCGATTGAGCCTGCGAGGCCGCCTGTTGCGATGGTGATGACCAGCGCAGGCAGCCTGAAACCCGCAACAAGTCCGCCATTGATGAGGCCGATGACGACGCCCGCCAAAAGACCGCATAAGCATGCAAGCGGCCAGCCGTAACCCGCCTGTACCAAACCGGCGACGA
Source organism: Rhizobium skierniewicense (assembly GCF_014196515.1). Taxonomy (GTDB): domain Bacteria; phylum Pseudomonadota; class Alphaproteobacteria; order Rhizobiales; family Rhizobiaceae; genus Agrobacterium; species Agrobacterium skierniewicense. Next base: position 38,858 of record NZ_JACIDV010000019.1, read on the forward strand.
TCATATTGGCTAGTGCAGCCACCGACATGAAGCTGACGTCGATTTCACCAGCTGCGATGATCCAGGTCAGTCCGAGGAACATGATCGCGGCAATGCTTGCAGACCGTAGCATGTCATTGATATTGCCAGCACTGACGAAAGTCGGTCTCAACCAGGCGAACAGAATGAACGCGGCCAGCACCAGAAGAAAGAGCCCATAGCGGACAAAAAATGTCTCGATATCCGGGCGCGTCCGCTGCGCTCTCATGTTTTCGCTCAATACGGTCATCCTTTTTCCTCCCGTCATCGGGCCATGCGACCGCCGAGCAGATTGCCCAGCGCCGCTGTCAGTTTAGGGTCGAAAATCGAGATTGCGGCGATCAGCACGAGGCTTACGATCGCATCGCTGTAGTAGTAGGGGATGGCGAGCAGCGTGAAGCCGTTCAGCATGGCTGACATCAGCAAGGTGCCAGCAAGAGTTGCCGGAATGGACGGCGCTCCGAACAGAGCAGCTCCTAGGTAGACCGCAGCAAATGCCGGCATCAGCAACTGGTTGCCGGCCGTCACATTCGCCGCGCCCGAGGAAGCGACCAAAAGCGTAATGGCTAGGCAGGACATGGCGCCGCAGAGCGCAAAGGCTGCCAGTACATAAAGTTTGACACGAATACCCGAAAAGCGGGCGGATACGCGGTTCTCGCCGGTTGCATAAAAGGCGCGACCGAAACGCGATGCATGCAGCACAATCCCGGCAATGACTGCGGCTGCGGCCAGAATGACAACCGGCATATCGAAGGTCAGAACCTTGGCATCGTTCAGGTCGAGAATGCCCGACATGAAGAAGTTTTCCGAGATCGAGGTACCGTTGCTGTAGAAATAGGACAGTCCGATTGCGACGCCGCCCGTTGCGATGGTTGCGACGATATCGGGAAGCCGCAGATAGGCGATGACAGTGCCGTTGAGCACACCGGCCAGGATGCCGATAGCGATGCCGCCGCTGATCGAAAGGCTGAGACTATAACCGGCTGCGAGTAGAAAGCCGAGCGTCATGGCGCCCAGGGATGCGACGCCGGGAAATGAAAGATCGAATTGCCTGACGACGATGACGAATGTCAGGCCGATGGCTGCCAGACCGTTGACGGCCATATGGCGCAAAAGTCCGTGCAGATTGCCATTGCTGAGATAGACCGGCGCGAATGTCTGGAAGAAGGCGGCGATACACGCAAGCAGTACAATGAATGCGCCCAGCCGAAGCGCGATCGGTGGAACCTTGAAACCTTCGTTCATGACCGAACCCCCATGATACCTGCAGCAAGAAGCTGATCACGGCTAGGAGCCGCGTCCGTCTGGGCGATGGGACGCCCCTTGTAAAGAGCAAGCGACCTGTCAGCGACACCGTGGACTTCATCGCAATCGGACGAAATGACGATCACCCCGGCCTTGTGTGACAACTCCCGCATCAGTGCATACAACGTTGCGCGCGCGCCGATATCGACACCCACGGTCGGTTCCACAAAGATATAGATCCGGGCGTCGCGGTAGAGCCCTTTCGCGATCACGATCTTCTGCTGGTTGCCGCCCGAAAAGGCGCTGACCGGCCGATCCAGCTTTGGCGGTTGGAGCGCGACGCGTCTGGCCAGATCCTCGGCGGCCTTGCGGTTGCGCCCGAAGCGCATGAGGCCGCCGGCCCAAGAGGCCTTGCCGAGATGCGCGACCACCGTGTTGAAAATCACGTCCTTTGACAAAGTCAGACCCTCGGTGCGCCTGTCACCGGGCACAAGGAAGATGCCGCGCCGAAGCGCGTCGTGCGGGTCTTTCAACTTGATTTGTTGTCCATCGATGGTGATTTCGCCTGCATCTGGCCGCATCACGCCAAAGAGCGCTTTTGACAATTCATCCACGCCTGATCCGACAAGGCCGAAAATGCCGAGAATTTCCCCACGGCGGAGGGTGAAGCTGATGTCTGTGAACAGTCCCTTCTTTTCGAGACCCTTGACCTCCATCATCACGTCACCGCCCGCACCGTCTGCCTTGGGAGGGAAGATGTCGCCGGACTTTTCGTCCAGCATGAGCTCTGGAATGGAAACGCCGTCCTCAAGCGCTTCTTTCGCAGTGAAGGTCGCCACATTGCGGCCACCGCGAAACACGGTGAAACGGTCTGCGATTTCGAACACCTCTTCGAGGCGATGAGTGATGTAGATGATGGCGATCCCGGCCGCCTTCAGCGTGCGCATCAACTGGAAAAGCGATGCCTTTTCACGCTCTGTCAGGGTAGAGGTCGGCTCGTCGAGGATCAAAATCTTAATATCGTCACGCCGTAGGGCGTGTAGCACCGCGACAATTTCCCTGTCCACGGCTGGCATTTCGCCAACGCGCCGTTCGAGATCGATTTCGATAGGGAACCGTTGCAGCAACTTTTGTGCGGCCAGCCGCATGGCAGAACGGTTGATGCGTCCGGTAAGGCCCGGCTTGTGCGCCTCTTCTCCGAGAAAGATATTCTCGACACCGGTGAAGTCGTTGACCAGCTCCGGGTGCTGCTGGACACAGGCTATGCCTTCCGCGATTGCGGCTGCTGGCGTTCCCAGTTCGACCGGATTGCCAGCAATTTCAATTGTTCCGGTATCCTTGGCGTAGACGCCCGACAAAATCTTGATCAACGTCGATTTGCCTGCGCCGTTGACACCTAGCAACGCATGAATTTCACCGGTTTCCAATTCGAAGTGAACGCCATCCAGTGCCTTGACGACACCAAAGCGTTTCTCGATTTGCCGCATGCTCAATACGGTGGCCATTATCATGTCCCGATTGTTGGTGTGCGGCGGGCCGAACGTTTCGGACCCGCCTTTGATGGATGCGCTTTAGAGTGCGCGTGGCCAGCCAAGCTTGAGAGCCTCACCGGGTTGGTCGTAATTGTCCGGTATCTCGGAGAGGTTTTTCAAACTGTCCTGGGTAACGGCGTAGGACGGCGTGATGACGAAGCGTGGCGCTTTGCGCCCGGCTGCGACCTCATGCGCGTAAAACGCGTTCATGTAGGCCATCTCATAAAAGCTTTGCGCCATCGTCAGTGCGAAGGGCGATCCGGCCTTGATGTATTCAAAGGACTGCTTGCCGCCATCGATGCCGGTGATGAACACTTTGCGGGAGGCTGCGCGGATGGCAAGCGTGCCTTCGGAGGCGGCGCCATCCCAAGCACACCATATGGCGTCCAGTTCAGGATTGGCCGTCAGAATATTGTCCACCACCTGGCGTGGCGTCGTGGTTCCGCCCAGCGCAAATGCAATTTCCGAAACAATTGTAATATCGGGGAAGCGGATAAAGACAGAGCGCGCTCCGAGCGTGCGCTGGTCCCAGGATTCGTTGGAAGGAAGACTGACCAGCGCCACCTTGCCCTTACCGTTGAGGCGCTTGGCGATATATTCCGCACCGGCAGCACCCAGGCCGAAATTGTTCGACATGGCAGTCGAGGTAACGGTGGTGTTGGGCACATAACTGTCACCACAGAAGATCGGAATACCGGAAGCGACAGCGGCCTGCACGGCTGGAGATATAGCTGCGGCATCGGCTGGTGTGATGAAGATGGCGGCGGGCTTGGAGGCGACGAATGCCGCGATCTGGTCCGCTTGCTTCTTGATGTCGTAATTGGCGTCGGCGATCGTCAACGACCCACCCAGACGCTGTATCGCATCCTTATAGCCATTGACGATGTGACGGCCCGATTCCCACACTGTCCAGCCCAGCGACGCACAGAATTTCAAATCCTGCGCGTAGGCGAAATTGGGTCTGCCGAGTGCTGCGGCCACCGTCATTGCGGCGCCTGCGCTCAACACGCCACGTCGCGTCAGTTTGAGGCTGGAGAGACCGGTCTCTTCACCCTGCATTCCGATTTCAGTGTCAGACATAGATAACTTCCTCCCGTCAACACGACCGGAACCATCCGGCCGTCTCATCTCCCTTCGCCGCCGTCAAAACGACTGGCGCATGATCTCCAGATAGTCTTCTTTCGTGGCCAGCCGCGGGTTCGTTGCATGGCAATGATCCTTCAGCGCCTCGCCCGAAACCTTGTTCATCATGGCTTCCGTCACACCCATGGCACCGAGCCCGGAGGGCATTCCGATGTCCTGATTGAGCGCCGAGATGACAGCATCTGGTTCACCATCCAGAATGTTCGTCAGCACATCCCATTTCTCGCCGATGACGGACCGATTGAATTGCAGCACCGCTGGCATCAGCACGGCATTGAGCGTGCCGTGGTGCAGGTTGAGTTCCCTGATCGCTCCAAGGGGGTGGGTCAGAGCGTGCACGGCACCCAGCCCTTTCTGAAATGCCATCGCACCCTCGAGCGCCGCCATCATCATGTCCCAGCGCGCTTTGCGATCCTGGCCATTCTTCACCGCCTGCCGGATAGCGGGAAAGCCACGCTTCAGGCCATCGAGGGCGATAGCTTCGGCAGGCGGATTGATGGAGGGCGCCATATAGGTTTCGAGGCAGTGCGACAGTGCATCCATGCCCGTGGCCGCAGTCAGGAAGGGTGGAAGCCCGTGGGTCAATTCCGGATCGCACAGCGCTATGCTGGGCAACATAAAGCCGCTCAATATACCTAACTTGCGGCACTCAGCCGTAATGATGACAGCCGCGCGACCAACTTCGGAGCCGGTGCCGGATGTAGTCGGCACGGCAATCATGGGGCAGATGCGCCCATGAATGCGGGATGCGCCACCTTCGACAGCAGTATATTGCGCTAGCGGTCCTTCATGGCCGCTGAGCAAGCGGACAGCCTTGGCAAGATCGAGTGAAGAGCCGCCGCCCAGCCCGACAATCCCGTCGCACCCTTCCTTGACATAGAGCGCATAAGCAGCCTCGACCGCCTCTTCTGTCGGGTTGGCGGGTGTTCCGTCAAACACGATGGGACGTTCGGAAAACAGGCCAAGAACCCGCTCCACCAACCCGGTCGAAACGAGGCCGCGATCGGTCGCGATCAGCGGTCGGTGCACGCCCAGCTCAGCAAGAAGCGCCGGTAAGCGTGAAATCGCCCCCTCTTCAAATTCGATACGCGTCAGATAATTGATCAAGGCCATGTCGAGTATTCACCTGTTGACGAGGCTTGTCAGAGTTGAAGACGAAGGACAGGCGACGCCGTGTCCTTTCGCGCACAACAATGACTATCACCGTTGGTTTCCTGCTCTTTGCTGGATCACACCGGGCTCCCGACCGATGCTTCTCCTCCCCTGTTGGCGGCGGTAAATTTTCACTTGCGCCGCCAACTAATATATGAGTTATATAAATGCAGATGACAATTCGTCTGTCAACGGAAATTATAGACCATAGAAATGCCTGTTTTCTGAGGCTTTAGGTTGAAATCGCTAGGAACACACTAAAGATGAAGGTCGCTCCAAAATCCGAATTGATATATGGGTCGCTCCGCCAGGCAATCGTGCATTTGGAGATGCAGCCCGGTGCAGTGATCTCCGAAAAAGACCTGTGTGTTGAGCTGGGTGTGTCACGCACGCCGGTTCGCGAGGCGCTCCAGCGGCTTGCCGAAGAAGGCCTTGTGGATATTTTTCCGCATTCCGGCACCTATGTCAGCCGCATCTCTTTTACCGTCGCCGAAGAAGGTTTCGTCATACGGCGAGCGCTTGAAATCGAAAGCGTTCGCAAGGCTGCCACACTCATCAAGGATGCCCATATTGCGGAGCTCGACACGATGGTGGCGGGTATGCGAACGCTTCTGGCCAACAACACGCTGGATCGATATCTCGACGCCGACGACGCGCTGCATGGCAGGATCGCGGCGATCAGCGGTTATCCACGCATCTGGAAATTCATCACCCTTGCCAAGGTCCACCTCGACCGGATGCGCCAGCTGAGCGCGCCGGTGCCGGGGCATCTCGCAATGGTGACAGAGCAGCACGAAGCCATCGTCAAGGCTTTGAAAAACCGCAGCGCCGACCAGGCTGAGCTGGCCATGCGCATCCATCTCGATTCCTCGTTCGCGGTCATGGCCAATATGTACGAGGACAAGATCGCCTTGTTCGAAAGGGAGGAGGACTGACATGACAGCCTACAGCACCGGCTCTCCATTCCTGCGCCTAAATCCCCGCGACAATGTCCTGATTGCCCGTGTTTCGCTGGACCCGGCACCGTTTTCCGAACTTGGCGGTGCGTCGCTGTTCGAGCGGATCACGCAGGGCCACAAGGTGGCGATTTCGCCCATGAAGGCGGGAGACGCTGTCATCAAATACGGCCAGATCATCGGTTTTGCCAGCAAGGATATCGGCATCGGCGAGCATGTTCACACCCACAACTTGGCCATGGGCGATGTCGAACTTGCTCATGAATTCTGCGTCGACGCCCACGAGCCAGACTTTGTCCCCGTATCCGAACGCGCATCCTTTATGGGCTATGCGCGGCCAGGCGGGCTGGCCGGTACGCGCAACTACATCGCGATCATCTCCTCGGTAAACTGTTCCGCCACGGTTTCGCGGGCGATCGCGAGCCACTTTACCACTTCGGGTCGACTGAACGATTTCGCGAATGTCGATGGCATCATTGCTCTCACCCATGGTGGTGGCTGCGCCATCAACACCAAAACCGAGGGCTATTCATTTCTGACCCGCACGCTTGCAGGTTACGCGACCCATCCCAATGTCGGTGGCGTGGTGATGATCGGACTTGGATGTGAGACCAACCAGATTCCTGCGCTGCTGACAGCACATGGTTTGGTGGAAGGAGATCGCTTCCGCACGATGACGATCCAGGCGACAGGCGGCACGCGGCGCACGATCGAAGAAGGCATTGCGGCAATCGAGGCCATGCTTCCGGCCATCAACAGCGATGTGCGCACGTCCCAGCCGGCTTCGATGCTGAAGCTTGCGCTGGAATGCGGCGGGTCCGACGGATATTCCGGCATCTCCGCCAATCCTGCACTCGGTTATGCATCCGACTTGCTGATCCGCCATGGCGGCACGACCTGTCTTGCCGAAACGCCTGAAATCTATGGAGCCGAACACCTGCTGACACGCAGGGCGGCATCGCCCGCCGTTGCGGAGAAACTGTTGAAACGCATCGATTGGTGGAGGGATTACGCCGAGCGCGGCAATGCCGAACTCAACAACAATCCCTCACACGGCAACAAGGCGGGCGGCTTGACGACGATCCTTGAGAAGTCACTGGGCGCCGTCGCCAAGGGCGGCACGTCACGTCTCAACGCCGTCTACGAATATGCCGAGAAAATCACCCAGTCCGGTTTCGTCTTTATGGACACGCCCGGCTACGATCCTGTGGCCGTGACGGGACAGGTGGCGGGCGGATGCAATCTCATCTGCTTTACCACCGGGCGCGGTTCGGTCTCCGGCTTCAAACCTGCACCGTCGCTGAAGCTTGCAACCAATACGCCGATGTTCGAGCGGATGAGCGAGGACATGGATATCAATTGCGGCAGCATCGTCACCGGTGACGAAACAGTCGAGCAGGCCGGAGAGCGCATCTTCCAATTGGTTCTCGACACCGCGTCTGGAAGAAAGACTGCGAGCGAAACCTACGATTATGGCGATAACGAATTCGTGCCCTGGCAAGTCGGGGCAGTGATGTAACGCCTGTGAAGGTACGTGGCTGCGCGGGATGGGCGCGCCAACGGGAGGAATGACATGAACGCAATCAAAGATTTCTATGACGTCGTTATCATCGGCGCAGGCGTCGGTGGCGGTGCAATGGCCAACCGGCTCGCAGGCCGCGGACGCAGCATTTTGATGATCGAGCGCGGCCCACGGCTGCCCCGCGAACCCGACAACTGGAGCGTCGATGCTGTTTTCCATACGCTCAAATACGCAACCAAGGAAACATGGCGCGACCGCGACGGCAAGGATTTCAATCCCAGCACCTATTACTATGTTGGTGGCAACAGTAAATTCTTTGGTGCCGCGACCTTGCGCTTCCGGGCCGAGGACTTCGGTGACCTTAAGCACGAGGCCGGCGTTGCACCCGCATGGCCGGTCACTTACGACGAATTCGCACCCTATTACGATGTAGCAGAACAGTTGATGGGAACTCACGGCACCGCCGGCATGGACCCGACGGAGCCACCGCGTTCCGGGCCGATGCCCTATCCGGCTATCGGTCACGAGCCTGAAATCGCTTTCTTCGATAAGAAGCTGCGTGAAAAAGGGCTTCGTCCTTTTCCTCTGCCCATTGCTATCGATTACCATCAGGGTGGAAGTTGTATCCGCTGTCGCACCTGTGACGGTTTTGCCTGCCAGCTGGGTGCAAAGGGTGATGCGGAAGTCAGGCTGGTCAATCCCGCCCTTGCCAAAGGTGATGTTGATCTGGTGACGGAAGCTTTCGTCCACAGATTGTTGACCGACCCGACCGGCAATCGCGTGACGGGAATCGAGATCACACAGGCCGGGCAAACCCGCACGATCTCTGCCGACCTGTTCATTTCCAGTGCCGGTGCAATCAATTCGTCTGCCTTGCTCTTGCGCTCTGCCAACGACGCCCACAAGCGTGGTCTTGGCAATAACATGTCGGATCAGCTTGGCCGCAACTACATGGCGCACAACAACACGGCGATGATGGCAATCTCTCCGTTCAAGAAGAATCGCGTGACATTCCAGAAGTCGATGGCGATCAATGATTATTATCTCGCCAACAGTGAAAAACCCTATCCGCTGGGCAATGTGCAGGGGCTTGGGAAACTGCAGGGCGGCATGCTGACGGCAAATGCGCGCTGGGCACCGGAATGGCTGATGGCAATATTTGCCGAACGCAGCGTCGACTGGTGGTTGATGTCCGAAGACCTTCCCGATCCTGAAAACCGGGTCACACTCGATGCCGATGGCAAAATCCGTCTGAGCTACACCGCCAATAACCTAAAATCCCACAACGAACTCGTTCAGGTGTGGAGCCGCCACATGCGCTCTCTTGGTTACCAGCTGATCATCACCAACAAGATGGATATCAAGGTTTCTATGCACCAGTGCGGCACGGCCCGTTTCGGCAATGATCCGAAGACATCCGTGCTTGATCCGCACTGCAAGGTCTGGGACGTCGATAATCTCTATGTGGTGGATGCGTCCTTCCTGCCCTCATCAACGGCTCTCAATCCGTCCCTGACGATTGTCGCGCAAGCGACACGCACGGCAGACCACATTCTGAGCCAATGGGGTGAGGTCAAGATGCAGCCGGTCACAACGTCGTCGGTCGCCTGACCCGCTCCGTGTGGAGGACCAGGATCATATTTTCAAAACTGGAGGATGTTGCCGATGTCTAGCGCGAACAACTATAAAACCATCTTCGATCTCAAAGGCCGCAAGGCTATCGTCACCGGCGGCTCGCGTGGCATTGGTAAGGCACTGGCAGAGGCGTTGGCTGCGCAAGGAGCGGATGTAGCAATTGTCGTTCGCTCCTCCATGGACAGAGCGCAGGTTTTGGTGAACGATTTGAAGGCGACCGGTGTCGACAGCGTCGCCATTCAGGCCGACGTTTCCGATGAGGCGGATGTGCAGCGTATGGCCGACGCGGTCATTGATCGCTGGGGACGCATCGACATTCTCGTCAACAATGCCGGCATCGTATTTCCCGCTGCGGCAGAAGAGTGCAGCCTCCACACGTGGCGACAGACCATGTCTGTCAATCTCGATGGCGTTTTTCTGGTCTCGCAGATTGTCGGCAGACAGATGATCACCCAGAAAAGTGGTTCGATCATCAATATCGGCTCCATGTCGGGCCGCATCGTCAATTGGCCTTTCCGCCACGCTGCCTACAATGTCTCGAAGGCGGGTGTTCACATGCTGACCAAATGCCTCGCGACCGAGTGGGCCGAACACGGCATCCGGGTCAACGCCATCGCACCCGGCTACATCAGGACGGAACTGACAGATGACGTGCTGAAAGAGCATCCCGATGTCGTGCGTGATCACTGGGCAAAAGGGGCGGTGCAGAACCGGATCGGTGGCGTTGAAGAATTGGCAGGAGCCACCGTTTACCTTGCAAGCGATGCTGCAAGCTTTACCACCGGCGAGATCATGACGATCGACGGTGGACTGACGCTGCGTTGACGCAACTGATTTCAAAGAGGAACGCGAAAGATGATACAACGCGGTTATGGCGGCCCGCTTCGATATGTTCAGGGCCAGGGCGTACTTGGTGATCTTGCCTACTTTGTCGAACCTCTGGCAAAGGCTGCACTCATCATTATCGATGGCTTTTTCTGGGATACGCTTCGACTAACTGTCGAAGCAGAGCTGGCGCAAAAGCGCATTGCTACACGATTTGTTCGGTTTTGCGGAGAGTCCACCGATGCTGAAGTAGCGCGATGCATCGATGAGGGCAGCGCCATGGGGGCCGGTGTCATTATCGGCATTGGAGGTGGCAAGGCGCTTGATACGGCAAAGATCACTGCCTTCAATCTTGGTGCCAGAATAGTGACCGTGCCGACCATTGCCTCCACGGATTCACCGACCAGTTCGCTTGGAGTCATTTACTCGGCAGATGGGGTCTATGACCGGGTTGTGCGCTGTGGCCGTAATCCGGATGTCGTATTGGTCGATAGCGCATTGATCATTCAGGCCCCAGTCCGCTTTCTGGTCTCTGGCATGGGGGATGCGCTGTCGACTTGGTACGAGGCCCGCTCCAATCTTGAATCACGATCCAAAAACCACATCGGTGATGGGTATTCAACGACGATTGCCGGCATGCAAATCGCCCGTGCCTGCCATGAAACACTGATGCGCGATGGCCGCGCTGCGTTTCATGCCGCGCGCGGCGGAAAGCTGACGCCAGCAGTTGAAAACATCATCGAAGCCAACACGTTGCTGAGTGGCCTTGGTTTCGAAAACTGCGGCGTGTCGGCGGCACACGGCATTCACGACGCTTTGACAGCGCTGGAGCCGACCCACCACTTTTTCCACGGCGAAAAGGTAGCCTTTGGTGTTATCTGCCTGTTGGTTTTGGAAAACCGTGCACCCGACGAATTAGATGAGGCTATCGATTTCTGCATCGACCTTGGACTGCCGACCACGCTTGCTGATCTGGGTCTGGACGATGTCTTGCCTGATGATCTTGCCATGGTCGGAGAGCTTGCGATGCAGCCAACGAACGTCATCCATTCAGTCCCTGTATCACTCAACGCAAAAATGATTGCAGACTGTTTATGGACTGCGAGCATGCTCTCTGAACAGCGAAAAGAGGCAAGGTCTAACTGATTGAAAAAGATTCAGGCTATTCCTGAGCCCCGTGTAATACACGCAGTACTCGAACCGTAGCGTCCATGATTGTGTACGCTGCTAAGTAACGCGTTCCACTGATTACAAGCTCACGTGTGCCAGCAATTCTCCCGACTCTTCCACTTGCGGGAAAATTGATCAGGCGACGGACTGCAACTACGATGCCTCGTCGACCAAAATGGCGGCGGCGGGGTTCTCCAACTCGATAAAAGTAAAAATTGAATCGCGATCCGGTAAGGCAAACGCAGACCAGGTTAGTCTCAAGACGTTATACCCGCCGCCTTATTGCGCGCAGCTTGCCGACGCTTTTCGAAATGAGCCTCGACTTCATCGTCGGAAATATCCGGCATCGTATCATTTAGCGCCTCAAACACTTTGGCACGAAACCAAGTATCGTGAGCCTCGCTGCCTGAAAAAAGTTCAAGCGGCAAAACGCCCTCGCTGGCGGTTCTCGTCAGCAATATGCGAACCGCGTCTGACACCGTAAGTCCCATACCTTCAAGAACTAGGGACGCCCGGTCACGAACGTCAGCATCGATGCGAGTTTGGACGAGCGCATTGGCAGCCATCGCTATCTCCAGATTGATATCTATTGGTAATGCAATTGAATTACAAAATCTAGCGCTTGTCTTTTCGCTACGACCTTGCCCCGTTGAAATAATCCATTTTGAAGTAAGCTCTGGCCCATTGAGAGGACCAGGGAATGAAGCGCAACCGTTTTACAGACGAACAGATCATCGGCATTCTGAAGGAGCCGAGGCGGGCACGCCGGTCTCGGAGCTTTGCCGCAAGCACGGTGTCAGTGATGCGAGCATCTACAAGTGGAAGGCCAAGTTCGGCGGCATGGACG
>NZ_JACIDV010000020.1 GCF_014196515.1 Rhizobium skierniewicense
ATCTCGAGAGCCGTCTGTTCGGGAGCAGGTTTCTTCAACATGTCCCAATGAATCATAACCCCCCCGATGTGACCAGGGGTTTGTCAGCAGTCTGAGCCCCGCAAGCGGGGCTTTTTATTGTCCAGATTTGACAAGATCAGAATGTCAGGGCGCGGTCGCCATTCTCGTCCTTGATGCGGCTTGGCAAGCCGATTTTGTTGAGAATGTTCAAAAACGGCTGCGGTGGAAGCTCTTCCACATTTGCCATCTGCTTCACGTCCCATTCGCCCGATGCGATCAGCATGGCCGCTGCAACCGGCGGAACGCCTGCTGTGTAGGAAATGCCCTGGCTGCCCACCTCGTTGTACGCGTCCTTATGGTCGGCCACGTTGTAAATGAAGACTTCGCGCTTCTGGCCATCCTTGATGCCCTTCACGACATCGCCGATGCACGTCTTGCCGACATAATCAGGTGCCAGCGACGACGGATCGGGCAGCACGGCCTTGACGAGTTTCAGCGGCACGACTTCCAGACCCTCCGCCGTCTTGACAGGCTTTTCGGAGAGCAGGCCAAGGTTCTTCAACACCGTGAAGACGTTGATGTAGTGATCACCGAAGCCCATCCAGAAGCGCACATCGGCACCATCCATGTTCTTGGACAGCGAGTGCACTTCATCATGGCCAGTCATATAGGCCTTCTGCTTGCCGACGACGGGCAGATCGAATTCCTGACCGACCTCGAACATCTGGTTCGTCTGCCACTGGTTGTTCTGCCAAGAATAGACGACGCCGGTAAATTCGCGAAAGTTGATTTCCGGGTCGAAATTGGTCGAGAACCAGCGACCGTGGCTACCGGCATTGATGTCGACGATATCGACCGACGTGACCTTGTCGAAATACGCGTCCTTGGCCAGACGCGCATAGGCGTTGACCACACCTGGATCGAAACCGACACCGAGAATGGCAGTCACGCCCTTTTCCTTGCACTCGGCCGCGCGCTGCCACTCGTAGTTTCCATACCAAGGCGGATTTTCGCAAATCTTGGCTGGATCCTCGTGGATGGCAGTATCCATATAGGCAACACCGGTGTCCATGCAGGCACGAAGAACGGACATGTTGACGAAGGCAGAACCGACATTGATGACGATCTGCACGCCAGTCTTCACGATCAAGGCTTTCGTCGCCTCGATATCCATCGCGTCAAGCGCATGGGCCTCAAGCTTTACGTCGGTCTTGAGGCTGTTCTTTTCGCGTACGGACTCGACAATCTTGCGGCACTTTTCCAATGTGCGTGACGCAATATGAATGTCTCCCAATACATCGCTGTTCTGGGCGCACTTATGCGCCACGACCTGTGCTACGCCACCGGCGCCGATGATGAGAACGTTCTTCTTCATTTCAGGTGATGCCTCCTTTTCCCCGTAGGGGTGAGCTTGCGGATGATGTTAGGATAGGCTCTGCTGAAAATCAGCAAAGTCGAATTCACGAACGGCACGGACAGAGCCGTCCAGTTCCCTGATGGCGATGGTCGGCATCTTGACGCCGTTGAACCAGTTTTTCTTGACCATGGTGTAGCCTGCCGTGTCCTGGAAAGACACGCGGTCGCCCACCTTCAGTTCATTTTCGAAGCGGAACTCGCCAAACACGTCGCCTGCAAGGCAGGACTTCCCACAGACCATGTAAGCGTGGTCCCCTTCATTGGGGGAAACCTTGGCTGTTTCGCGGTAGATCAGCAAATCCAGCAGATGCGCCTCGATCGAGCTATCGACGATGGCGAGGTTCTTGCCGTTGAACAAGGTGTCAAGAACGGTGGTTTCCAGTGTCGTGCTCTTGGTGATCGAGGCTTCGCCGGGTTCGAGATAAACCTGAACACCGTATGTCTGCGAAAACTCCTTGAGGCGATCACAGAAGCGGCCGATCGGATAATTGTCGCCCGTGAAGTGAATACCGCCACCCAGGCTCACCCATTCCGCGCGCGTCAGAAGCGTGCCGAATTTTTCCTCAATCTGGCCCAGCATGCGGTCGAACAGTTCGAAATCGCCATTTTCGCAATTATTGTGGATCATGAAGCCGGAGATGCGGTCCATGACCTTCTCGACCTTCGTCACATCCCATTCTCCCAGACGGCTGAACGGCCGGGCCGGATCGGCAAGATCGAAGGTCGATGAGCTGACCTGCGGATTGAGGCGCAGACCGCGCGTGATGCCAGACGCCTTGTCTGCGAAACGCTCCAGCTGACTGATCGAATTGAAGATGATCTTGTCGGCATTGCCGACGACCTCATCAATCTCGTAGTCGGCATAAGCCACGCTATAGGCATGCGTTTCACCGCCAAATTTTTCGCGGCCCAGACGCACTTCGTAAAGCGAAGACGATGTGGTGCCATCCATATATTGCGACATGAAGTCGAACACCGACCACGTCGCAAAGCACTTGAGCGCCAGCAATGCCTTGGCACCGGATTTCTCGCGCACATAGGCAATCTTCTCCATGTTGCGAAGAAGCTTGGTCTTATCGATCAGATAATAGGGTGTCTGCAGCATCGGTCTGTCACACGTTCTGTAATGTCTGGGTTATGGCATCTTGAGAGGGGCCTTATATGATGCTTGTGACAGGAAAACAAACCCGCACACGAGATTCTGCAATCACTCTGTTTTTTATATCTGCAGGCGCTCACCAACGGAACAAAACCATCAGAGACACGTTCAAAGCTCAAGTGTGGGCCGTGGATACGGCGTTTTGACTTCATTCAAGCAAAGGAAACATCATGGCGACGGTTCGCAACGTGGAAGACAAGGTACGTGAAACTCTCGAAAGCGGAGAAGCTGCAGACGTGTCTGCTCAGCTGGCCCAGCTGCGTGAAGATTTGGCCAACCTCGCTGGTAGCGTGAAGGCGCTTGGCGCAGGCGTATCCCACGATGTCAAGGCACGAGCCGCCCGCGCAGCCGACGACGCGATGGCCGCCGGTGAGCAAACCGTTGAAACTGTTCGCAACGAAATCCAGTCGCTCAACGACAATCTGACCTATCAGGTTCAGAAGAACCCGTTGCAGTCTTTGGGAATCGCAGTGGCTGCGGGCTTCCTGATCGCGCTCGTCACCCGCAAGTAAGGCAGCAACATGCTTCAAACGCTGCTGCTCTATATCGGCGATACCCAGCGTGAAGGTCAATTGGTAACGCGCCGGATCAAGTCCACAATCATTTTATGGACATTGGCCGGCGTGTTTTTCCTGATTGCCTTCATCGCGGCAATCGTCGGTGGTTCCATCTACCTGGCGAAGGAAATTGGCGCTGGACCCGCAGCTCTGGTGATTGCGGGCAGCGCCTTCCTGCTCGGCGTCATCATGCTGGTCACTCTTTCCATAAAACGTAGACCTCGCGTCTACGCGGCAAGGCCGGTTCTGCCGCTGGCAGCAGCGCCCCTCGCGGCACAATCACTGTTGGGGGGTGCGCTGGGCGCCAGACCCATCGTGACGCTACTGACAGCGATTGCACTCGGGTATATCGGCACTAGAACGACGATCCTGAAGAAGAAATGATCACCCTGAAAGCCGCCCTCGACTAGAAGGCGGCTTTTCCTTTTCATCCGCAATAAATTCCACTGCCCTTCTGCCGACAAAATGTTAGGCAGTTTGCCAACACGTCTTTTAACGGAGAGAATGTTGGATGCGGAAAAAAGTCCTTGTCGTCGGCGGTGCCGGATATATCGGTTCCCACACATGTCTACTGCTGGCCGACCGGGGATATGAGCCTGTCGTCTTCGACAATCTTTCCAACGGTCACGAAGAGTTCGTCCGTTGGGGACCCTTCGAGCAGGGCGATATCAGAGACAAGGCCCGCCTTAATGAGGTCTTTGCGAAACACCAGCCTGAAGCCGTACTGCATTTTGCCGCTTTGATTGAAGTTGGCGAATCCGTCAAAAACCCCGTCGCCTTCTACGATAACAACGTCACCGGCGCATTGACCCTGCTCTCCGCCACGATCGACGCTGGGGTCAAGGCTTTCGTTTTTTCCTCGACATGCGCCACCTATGGCCTGCCGGAACGGGTACCGCTGGACGAAACGCACCCCCAGGCACCGATCAATCCTTATGGCCGCACCAAATGGGTGGTCGAGCAGGCGCTGAAGGACTACAGCACCTACAAGGATTTGAAATCCGTCATGCTGCGTTATTTCAATGCGGCGGGTGCGGACTTCGAAGGCCGTATCGGCGAATGGCACAAGCCTGAAACCCACGCCATACCGCTGGCCATCGAGGCTGCGTTGGGCCGCCGCGAGGGGTTCAAGGTGTTCGGCACGGATTACGATACGCGCGACGGCACCTGCGTCCGCGACTATATCCACATTCTCGATCTGGCAGACGCGCATGTTCGGGCGGTCGATTATCTCTTGAATGGCGGCGAAACAGTCGAACTCAATCTCGGCACTGGCACCGGCACAACGGTGAAGGAACTGCTTGACACGATCTCGGAGGTTTCGGGCCGTCCTTTTCCGGTCGAATATGCCGACAGGCGCGAGGGTGATTCAACGACGCTCGTGGCCAATAATGACAAGGCTCGTGAGGTCTTGGGCTGGGAGCCGCAATATACGCTGACAGATATCATCCGCTCAGCATGGCGCTGGCACTCGTCCCGCAATGACAGTGTGTAGGCTGCAGCCTTCCAGTCGCGCAAAAGAACACCGGCCGTGTGGCCGGTGCTTCCCGCTATAAGAACGCTCTCGTAGCTCCTCTCCCAGGTAACCGTATTATGGCTTGGGCGCGGTCGTGGTTGTGCCGCCGGTTGCAGCGGGAGCCGCAGCCCCTTCTTCGGCCTTCTTTTCCTTCATCGTGACGAACTCTGGGGCAGCCTTCAATGTTTCGGCTGTCTCGGTCGTCGTCAGACGAACAGTGCCGTCTGCTGCATCGCGGGTTACCGTCAGCTTGTCCATGGGTACGGCAACGTCCTTGGCACCGATACCGAGGAACCCGCCGACGCCGACCACAGCCGCGACGATTCCGCCGTTTTCTTCCATGATGAGGTTCGTCACGCTGCCGATGCTTTCGTCGGCGGACGTGTAGACAGCGTTGCCGATGTAATCATTCGCACTGATCTGGTTTGCGGCTTGCTGAGTAAGGTAGGCGCCACCCGAAGATGCGGTCGAGCTAGGCATCGCAGGTGCTGCTGGCGTCGCGGGCGCGGTTGCGCTTGGGGCGGCAGGTGCCGTGGTCTGGGCCATTGCCATCGGAGCGAATGCGGTCGAACCCAGCAGCGCTGCAGAGATGAGTGTCGCAAATGTCTTTTTCATTGTAAAAACCTTTCCTTGATCCTCGATGTGTCACTAGCCCGGAGCGGTAAACCCGTTTTCTGTGTGGGCCTGTTGAGTAGAAAACGGAGGAAAAAGGGATTGGTTCCGCCAAAGTTTTAGGCATATTAGAACGAATCAAATTTCGAAAATGACCTATACCCCTGAGTATAAGTAGGGATTGCGTGGCGTAATCGCTTCGGACATTCTACGGCTCGCCCACCTTAACGTCAGCTCCAGCCTAACCCGGCGAGACAATGCCAAACGCACTCATGACCAAATTCAGACAGCGCCTAGCCAATTTTTTTCCCACGGCGACAATAAGCGTTTATCTCGTTGTTATGACTGCGGTAATCACACTTCCGCTGATTATATTCGTCGGTTATCTGATGCTGAAACTGGAGGCGGGCGAAAGAGATGACCTTCAACGCGAAGCCGTCGAGGATGCGCGCTCGATCAGCCGTAACGTCGATCGTCGTCTTCAGGAAATGGCAACGTCTCTTAATCTGCTGTCACAGTTTCCCGAGCTCGAAAGCGGCGACCTCTCGGCTTTTCACAAGCGAGTGAGCGAAAGCCTCCAGCGGCAGGGCCTCTACGTCATCGTTGCGAAATCAGATGGCAAACAACGACTGAACACGCGTGTGCCTTTCGACCAGCCGCTGGGAAATGTGCCCGAGGACCTGAGAATTAAAGACATCATAACCGGTGCCCGGATCGTCGTGTCAGACATATTCTTCGGTAAGACCAGCAAGGAGTGGGTCTTCAACGTCATGCGCCCGCTTCCATCTGCGCTGAGCGCAACCGGCGACGTTTTGATGATGACCCAGAATGCGCGAGATCTGAGCGGGCTGATCAACGACGACGGTTTGCCGCCAGGATGGACGATTGCCGTTCTGGACAGCGACAACCGCGTCGTCGTCTCAAGCAATCCAGACGCCGCAACCACGGGAAATATTCTTACCCGGCCAATCGCACTTGACCAGATGCGGGCTTTAAGCGGTAGCTTCGAGGATGAGGACGGCACAATTCATGCCTATTCGCAGCTGGCCGGATGGTCCTGGAAAGCGGTCGTGTGGGGGCCAGCTGATAACACGCGCTCGGCGCTTGCAAGCACATGGCGCAAAATGATGGCGGGCAGCCTGTTACTCGTCATCATCGCCATCACCGGCGCCTATCTGGTCGGCGTGCAACTGCGCGGCTCCATCCGCGAACTCGTGGAGATGGCAGGACGCATCGGCGAGGGGAAAATCGTCGCGCCGCTGGACACAAAAATCAAAGAGGCCAATCAGGTCGCCATCGCTCTCTCCAACGCGTCTTTTGATCGCAGTCAGGCAGAAGACCAGACACACCTCATCTTGCAGGAGCTTGTCCACCGCTCCAAGAACCTGCTGACGCTGGTCCAAGCCATGATGCGCCAGCTGGCGCGCGAGAATACGACAGTGGAGGAGTTCCAGAAAGCCGTGGATTATCGCCTGCGCGGACTGGCCATGTCCATTGGCGCCTTGGCCGAGGTGCAATGGCAGGGCGTGCCGATGCGCAAGCTGATCGAAAACCACATCCAGGTCTTCGGCACTGCCATCAATCAGGTCAAGATCAATGGTCCGGACTTCATGCTATCACCGGAAGCTGCCCAGAATTTCGGTCTCATTTTGCACGAGCTCGCCACCAACTCGATGAAATATGGGGCTTTGTCCACGAAGGCTGCCGTAGTCGAACTGACCTGGACCCACCCACAAGGCCGAAAGGACGATCACGATCTGTTGACCATCGACTGGAAAGAGGTCGGCGGTCCCGCAGCTATCGAACCGACATCGACGGGTTTTGGCAACACCATCATAAAACGACATGCGGAAACGGCGTTTTCTGCCAATATTTCAATAGAATACACCGAGGCTGGATTCCGCTGGACACTCACCGCGCCGATCCGTCACTTCCTCACCCGGAAAGATACATCCCCGGTCGATTAAAAAGATGGGATGGCCTGGAACAAAAAATCGGGTGCGCCGTTATTGATGCAAGCCAAGCCACTCCCCGTCCCCGCCTGAGGCTTGGCGCAACAGGTTTTGCCCCTGAAAACCTGTCATGAATAGCACGGCTCTCCGGAGCCGTGCTTTTTTGTTTGGGTCAACCGTTCCGGTTCTGCGTCCCATCAAATCCACTTGTTTCAATCGGCGATAGCGTTGCCAACACCGATCGTTCGGTGGCGGACACGACGCGTTAGAGCGTTTCCTTGTTAAATTGAAACGTTCTAGACAGTGATATCAGGTCGGAAGAGGTGCCGGGAAACGCAGGAAGTAGTCGATGTTGTCGGTCGAGACACCGTACTTCGCCTCACCACCCAGTGCGGCAGGGACAACCTTTTCGAGAACAACACTGCCAAAGTTGCTGCGCTTGCTGCCATCCTCGGACGACATCAAGATCGCAGAACCGCCCAGAGGCTCGATCCAACGCACTTCGAAGAACTCACCGTCCTTGCGACAATCGAGTGTGATCGGTGAATGTTGCGACAGGTTGCCACCATGGCTGACGGTGTTGACCACCAGCTCGTGGAACGCGAGGCCGACATAGAGCGCGCCGTTCGGGTTCAGAAGGAGGTTCTCGCCCACCATCTTGATCAACTGCGGATATTCGGGAAGGTAAAGGTCAGACTGCTGCTTTAACAAATCAAAGATGTCGGCACCGCGCCAATCGGAATCCGTGATGAGATCCTGCGATTGCGCCAACGCATGCAGACGGCCTCGAAATTTACGCAGGAAATCGTCTTTTGTGAAACTGAACCGGGCCGTCTGGGCAGACAGGCTCTGGATGATGGCAAGCAGGTTCTTGGAGCGGTGGCTGACTTCGCGCAAAAGCGAGCGCAGCAATTGCTCACGCCGGCGTTCGACCGTCATCTCCCTGATCGTCGTCTTCAACACGCGCAGGCCGGACATGTTGACCGTGGAATAGACGTGGAACTGAAACACCCTGTCTTTGCCGGCGGTGACTTCCAGCATGCCGCGGCTACCAGCAGCAGTCAGGTCCTTCTTCAGCTCCGCCAGGCGACCGGCAATGTCCTTGCCGAACATGGACAGGTCTGTCGGCGGTTCGGCGGAGCTCGATGGGAAAGCCCAAACATCGGGAAGGTTCGCGATAAAGATATACTCCTTATCGCGGTCTTGAAGCATGACCGTTTCATCGGAATCGAGGAGAGCGAGCACGAGTGAATCGTGAAGCTCCCCCTCGTCCCGCTCACCATTATGCCACGCCAGCCGATGCAATACGATCTCCTAACGGACAACAGCGATGGTCGTCGCTACGCTCGAAACAACATAACGACGTCAACGCCGGACTATAACCCGGGTTCCAAATTATTCGACGGTGAGTTCTATATTTCAAGCGGCGACACGGGAGCTTTCATTGAAGAAGAGAGCCTGGCTGATAAGTGCCTTGACCATATCCGGGTTAAACGGCTTGGTCACCAGAAATGTCGGCTCAGGGCGTTCACCTGTCAACAGGCGCTCGGGGAAGGCGGTGATGAAAATGACCGGCAGAGTTGTCATCTGCAGAATTTCCTTCATCGCTTCCAGACCGGAACTTCCATCAGCCAGCTGGATATCGGCGAGAATCATCTTTGGCTGGGTGCGGTGGAAGAGTTCGAGCGCTTCCTTGTGGGTACGCGCAATGCCGGTGACGTTATGGCCCAGATCGGTGACCATCTGCTCGATGTCCATGGCGATCAGAGGTTCGTCTTCGATGATCATGATATCGGTTGCGACCTGACGGGCGATTTCGGATGCCGCTTCATCGATCAGCTTTCCAACTTGCGATTCAGGAACGCGCAAAATCTCGGCAACCTCTGCAACCGAGAATTCTTCGACCGTCGTCAACAGAAAAGCCTGACGCGGTACTGCGGGGACGGCCGAAAGGTTTGCCGATGCACGCTTTTCCCAACCCGTGAGGTTTTCGTCGCTTTTGATGTTGAGCGTTACGGAACTAAAGATGGATACAAACAATTGATAAAGCGAAACACGGTCGTTGCTGGTCTGCGGGAAAATGCTGACATCGGCAATCAGGGCTTCGAGGCTGGCGGCGACATAGGCATCGCCAGTGGATTGTGAACCGCATACGGCACGCGCAAACCTGCGGAGATAAGGCAGATGTGGTGCGATGCGTGTAGAAACTGACATGGAATACTCCCCTGGCTCATGCGGCTTGCACTGCAAACCTAAACGATTAAACGCCACACTTCAAAAAAAGTTCCACCGGATGTGGAACTATTTTTTCCTTTGTGCATTGTTAGCTGCGTCACCAAAGGAATACCGGAAATCATGAACATGTTTCAATCGGACCAGGATCCATCTGACAGAGGAACATCTCCCAATGTTCCCGATTCGGGTCGCGCTGTCATATCCAAGAAATTACGCGAATTGTATGATGCAGTTCAGGATGAGGGCATACCCGACAAATTTCTCGACCTCCTTGAAAAGCTTGACGAAGCTGAGAACAACGCAAAAGCTTCGAGGCGCTGATGGTCACGGAAACGAGTCAGAACGAACACAATTTCAAACGCGAAATGTTGGCAGCCCTGCCAAATCTTCGCGCGTTTGCCATCTCTCTTATCAGATCCCGTGATCGCGCCGACGACCTCGTGCAGGACACGATCATGAAAGCGTGGGCCAAACAGGAAAGTTATCAACCCGGCACCAACATGCGTGCTTGGCTCGTGACCATCCTGCGCAATGAATTCTACAGTCAGATCAGAAAATCCGGCCGCGAAGTTCAGGACACGGACGGCGTTTACACATCGCGCCTTTCCGTTCCGCCTGAACAGCATGGTTCAGTCGATTTGCAGGATTTCAAAACTGCCCTTGCAAAGCTGCCCGAAGACCAACGCGAAGCGATCCTTCTGATTGGCGCGTCGGGCTTCGCCTACGAGGAAGCAGCCGAGATTTGCGGTTGCCCCGTCGGCACCATCAAGAGCCGCGTCAGCCGTGCACGTCTTCGTCTCCAGGAGCTTCTCGGCATTCAGGACGAGAACGAGTTCGGTCCCGATGCGCAGGTAGCGGCCGTCACCTCTGTGGCTGCCATTCGCTAAAGTGGAAAACCCACAATAAGGGCGCGGCTGAACAGTCGCGTCCTTTTATATTCCAACATCTTTGACTGACTGCATGACCACGAATGTCGATGTGTTGGCAACGCACGGCAGGCTGGAAATTTTTTCGCCCAGAACCTGTCTGTATTTGCGGATGTTGGTGGTGCGCACCTTCAAGAGGTAATCGAAGGCACCGGCGATCATATGGCACTCCTCCACCTCCTTGATCTTACGGACGGCCGTGTTGAAGTCCTCCAAAGCCTTTTCCCGTGTATCCGAGAGCTTGACTTCGGTGAACGCGATATGCTCGAGCCCCAACTTGGCCGGATTGAGCATGGCGCGAAAGCCAAGAATGTAACCTTCATCCACCAAACGTTTCAGCCGTGTCTGGCACGGGGTCTTCGAAAGACCGACCTGTTTGGACAATTGAAGAATGGACATGCGCCCATCGTCGCTCATAGCCTCCAGAATTTTCAGGTCAAAGTGATCGAGATTGCCTGCTTCTACATGCTTTATCATCCATATGTTCTTTCAGATCGACAATTATAAGTCTATTTAACCTGATATACCGCTAAAATAAGACCATAGCAATTTCAGCAGTAATGATATTCTGACGGCGAAAAAACGGCGCCGAGATCGAGAGCGCACGTGACCGATATCAGGGACCGGACCGATGGCCGAAAATCTAGCTGGACTTGCGACCACAAACACCGACGAAGCAGGCGATGTTTTCGCCCGGTTCGCGCCACCGCTGCGACCGCAGAGCGCATTGCGCAAGGCCATTACGTCAGCCTATCGCCGCGCGGAGCCGGACTGTGTTGCCCCCCTCATCGAAGCAGCAACCGTTTCGCCTGAGCAGGCTGAAACCATCCGCGCCACAGCCCGCAAGCTGGTCCAGGCTTTGCGATCCAAGGCGAAAGGTACCGGTGTCGAAGGTCTGGTGCAGGAATATTCGCTGTCTAGCCAGGAGGGTGTGGCGCTGATGTGCCTTGCCGAGGCGCTGCTGCGTATTCCCGATTCAGCCACCCGCGACGCGTTGATCCGCGACAAGATCGCCACTGGCGATTGGCGATCGCATCTGGGTGGTGGTCGTTCCCTGTTCGTCAATGCCGCCACCTGGGGGCTGGTGATCACGGGCAAGCTGACATCCACCGTCAACGACAAGAGCCTGTCGACAGCCCTGACAAAGCTCATTTCCCGTGCCGGAGAGCCGGTCATTCGTCGTGGTGTGGATATGGCCATGCGGATGATGGGCGAACAATTCGTGACGGGCCAGAACATCGCCGAAGCCATCAACCGTTCCAAACCGCTGGAGGCCAAAGGGTTTCAATATTCCTACGACATGCTGGGCGAAGCCGCGACCACAGCCAAGGACGCGGAACGCTACTATCGAGATTACGAACAGGCGATCCATGCCATCGGCAAAGCCTCCGCCGGGCGCGGCGTCTATGGCGGGCCCGGCATTTCCATCAAGCTGTCTGCCCTCCACCCGCGTTACGTTCGCCCACAGGCACAGCGCGTAACGGATGAACTTTTGCCGCGTGTGAAATCCCTGATGCTGCTGGCAAAGCGCTACGACATCGGCCTCAATATCGATGCGGAGGAAGCCGACCGGCTGGAGCTATCGCTCGACCTTCTGGAAAGCATTGCGCTGGATCCAGAACTCGGCAACTGGCAAGGCCTCGGCTTCGTCGTGCAGGCCTATAGCCGCCGTTGCCCCTTCGTGCTGGACTACATCATCGACCTTGCCCGCAGATCGGACCGCCGCATCATGGTGCGCCTGGTCAAGGGTGCTTATTGGGACGCGGAAATCAAGCGGGCGCAACTGGATGGTCTCGAAGACTTCCCCGTCTTCACCCGCAAGGTCCACACGGACGTGTCCTACATCGCCTGCGCGCGCAAGCTGCTGGCGGCGCGCGACGTGATCTTCCCGCAATTTGCGACCCACAATGCGCAGTCGATGGCGACCATCTACCACCTTGCTGGACCGGATTTCAAAATCGGCGATTATGAATTCCAATGCCTGCATGGCATGGGCGAGCCGCTCTACAATGAGGTCGTCGGAAAACACAATCTCGATCGCCCCTGCCGCTTTTATGCGCCGGTCGGAACACACGAAACGCTGCTCGCCTATCTGGTGCGTCGCCTTCTGGAAAACGGCGCCAACTCCTCGTTCGTCAACCGCATCGCCGATCCGAATGTCCCCGTCGATCTGCTGCTGGAAGACCCGGTAGCCGTGGTCGAAGCCATGCCAGCACCCGGTGCGCAGCACGACAAGATTTCCAGGCCTGCCGATCTCTATGGCGCGCGCGCCAACTCTTCGGGGCTGGATCTCGCCAACGAAGACACCCTCGCCTCACTCTCTCAAGCACTGTCGGCCAGCGTTGAACATCAATGGAGCGCGGCTTGGCAACATGCCACGGGTCCTGCTCGACCTGTTCTCAACCCCGGTGATCGGAATGACGTCGTCGGCTTTGTGACGGAGCCGACCGAAGAGGATGTTACCAAGGCGCTTGAGACAGCCGCCGCATCCACATGGTCACAAACCGGTGTTGAAGATCGTGCCGCATGCCTCGAAAAAGCGGCCGACCTGATGCAGGCGAGATTGCCGACACTGCTCGGTCTCATCATGCGCGAAGCTGGAAAGTCGGCGCCCAATGCCATCGCCGAAGTGCGTGAGGCTATCGACTTCCTGCGCTATTACGCAGCAGAGGCTCGCAACACATTTGGCGTGCAGCGACAGGCGCTTGGACCCGTCGTCTGCATCAGCCCGTGGAATTTCCCGCTGGCGATCTTCATCGGTCAGGTCGCGGCAGCGCTGGTGGCTGGCAATCCGGTTCTGGCAAAGCCCGCGGAAGAAACGCCGCTGATTGCCGCAGAAGGCATTCGCCTGCTGCATGAGGCCGGCATTCCTGCAGATGCCGTGCAGCTTCTGCCGGGCGATGGCAAAACCGGTGCGCAGCTGGTCGGCGCCACACAGACCGCAGGCGTGATGTTCACCGGTTCCACGGACGTTGCACGTCTCATTCAGAAACAACTTGCCGAACGCGTATCAAACGACGGTCAGCCCATTCCGCTGATTGCCGAAACCGGCGGCCAGAACGCCATGATCGTCGATTCCTCGGCTCTGGCCGAACAGGTGGTGGCCGATGTTATCGCCTCGGCGTTTGACAGTGCGGGTCAGCGTTGCTCGGCGCTACGGGTTCTGTGCCTTCAGGACGATATCGCCGAGCGGACATTGACGATGCTCAAGGGCGCTTTGCATGAGTTGCGCATCGGCAGGACAGACCAGCTGTCGGTCGATGTCGGCCCGGTCATCACGCTGGAAGCCAAGGACAATATCGAAAAACACATCGAATCCATGCGTAGCCTTGGCAACCGCATCGAGCAGATTGCCCTTGCCGGAGAGACGGACAAAGGCACCTTCGTGCCGCCAACCATCATCGAGCTGACGTCGCTGTCCGATCTCAAGCACGAAGTGTTCGGCCCGGTGCTGCATGTCATCCGCTTCAAGCGCGAAAAACTCGACCGCTTGATCGATGACATCAACGCCACGGGGTACGGCCTGACATTCGGCCTGCATACCCGCCTCGATACGACGATCGCGCATGTCCTGTCACGCATCAAAGCGGGCAATCTCTACGTCAACCGCAACATCATCGGCGCGGTCGTCGGTGTTCAGCCCTTCGGTGGACGCGGCCTTTCCGGCACCGGCCCGAAGGCAGGCGGCCCACTTTACCTGGGACGTCTGACGCGATCAGCCCCTCATGTCGCGCGCAACGGTCAGCAGAACGACACGTCCGTGACCGATCTGGCAAACTGGCTGGATACAAAAGGCAACCCAGTTGCGGCGGAAACCGCGCGCCTCTCCGCCAAGCTCTCCGGCCTCGGTTTCGAGACGGAACTCGCAGGCCCGGTGGGTGAGCGCAATCTGTATGCCCTGCATCCGCGTGGCCACGTTCTTCTGGCTCCACTGACGGCGCAGGGATTGTTTCGACAGCTGGCGGCAGCGCTTGCAACCGGCAATACGGTCGCAATCGACAAGCAAGCCGGTCTGGAGACGGAACTGACAGGCCTGCCATCGAGCGTCGCCGCGCGCATCACCTGGTCGGATGATTGGACCAAAACCGGACCCTATGCCGGCGTGCTGGTGGAAGGTGATGCTGACAGGGTGCAGCAGGCCAATGCGCACATTGCGGAACTGCCCGGCCCGCTCCTTCTGGTTCAGGCGGCAGTGACGGCAGCTTTGCAGGGCACCGAACAGCCATATAATCTCGATTGGCTGCTGGAAGAGGTATCCGTCAGCGTCAACACGACAGCGGCGGGTGGAAATGCCAGCCTGATGTCGATTGGTTGAACCGGATCGGCTGGCGGGAAATCTCGCCAGCCGATTTTTCCGTTATTCGATGTCGAAGGTCACGCCCTGAGCAAGCGGCAGCGCCTTGGAATAGTTCACCGTGTTGGTGGCCCGGCGCATATAGGCCTTCCAGGCATCGGAGCCGGATTCGCGACCGCCGCCGGTCTCCTTTTCGCCACCGAAGGCTCCGCCAATTTCCGCGCCCGATGTGCCGATGTTGACATTGGCAATGCCGCAATCGGAACCGTCAGCCGCCATGAAGCGCTCGGCCTCCTGAAGATCACGCGTGAAGATGGACGAGGAAAGGCCAGCGGCAACGGCATTGTGGTCACTGACGGCCTGATCAAAATCGCTGTATTTCATCACATAGAGAATCGGCGCGAAGGTTTCTTCCAGAACAGGACCAACCTGCTTGGGCATCTCGACCAGGGCAGGCTTGACGTAATAGGCCGTCTCCTTGCCAGCGTCAGCCACCCGTTCGCCGCCAGTGATGACACCACCATGTGCCTTGGCGTCTTCCAGTGCCCTCTGCATGCCATCGAAAGCAGCCTTGTCGACCAGCGGGCCGACGAGTGCGGAGGTTTCCAGCGGGTTACCGACGGACACGGACGCATAGGCCTTCTTCAGACGCGGAACCAGCTGGTCGTAAACGCTGTCGTGTACGAAAAGACGACGAAGCGTGGTGCAGCGCTGACCGGCCGTGCCCATGGCACCGAAGGCGATGGCGCGCAACGCCATGTCGAGATCGGCAGAGGGACAGACGATACCGGCATTGTTACCACCAAGCTCCAGAATGGCGCGGGCAAAACGCTTGGCCAGACGCGGGGCCACATCGCGGCCCATACGGGTGGAGCCGGTGGCCGAAACAAGCGGCACTTTCGGGTGATCGACCAGCGCTTCGCCAACGGTGCGGTCACCGATGATGAGCTGGCTGAGACCTTCAGGCGCATCTGCGAAGCGGGCAGCGGCGCGCTCGAAAATACCCTGCACGGCAAGGGCGGTCAGCGGCGTCTTTTCAGAAGGCTTCCAGACCACGGAATTGCCGCAGACGATGGCGAGTGCTGCATTCCATGCCCAGACGGCGACGGGGAAGTTGAAGGCGGAGATGACACCAATAACGCCAAGGGGATGCCAGGTTTCCATCATGCGGTGGCCGGGGCGTTCCGTTGCGATCGTCAGGCCATAGAGCTGGCGGGACAAGCCGACCGCGAAATCGCAGATATCGATCATTTCCTGCACTTCGCCCAGTCCCTCGGAAGGTATCTTGCCAGCCTCGAGCGAGACCAGACGACCGAGGTCATCCTTGGCGGCACGCAGTTCTTCACCCAGCAAACGCACCAGTTCGCCGCGCTTGGGCGCTGGCACCAGACGCCATGTCTTGAAAGCGGCATCCGCCTTTTCGATAATGACAGCCACATCGCCTGCCGATACCGTCTTCAGCCGGGCAATCTCTTCGCCGCTGACGGGGCTGAAGGAGGCCATGTCACCGCCCTGATAAAGCTTAGGAGAAACGCCCATCTTGGCCAGAAGCGCTGCGGCTTCCTTGACGACATCGACCTTGGCTGCTGATTGGCTCATTATGATGGCTCCTTGGTTTCTGAACGCTGGATATTGACGCGAGACAATACCCGTTTCATTCTCTTTCCTGATCATATACGGGTTCAAGTGCCGTTTTCAAATGAGGAAACCGGTTCGGTTGATGCGAGACAGGAATGGACACACGCAGACGGCTTGTTCCCGATATCGTCACTTTGCAGGCGTTCGAATGTGCTGCACGGCACGGCAACTTTACGCGCGCTGCCGAAGAGCTGAACCTGACGCAAAGCGCCGTCAGCCGCCAGATCAGCGATCTGGAGGCACAGACCGGCATGTTGCTGTTCGAGCGTATCCGCCGCCGCGTGGTGCTTTCGGATGCCGGGCGCAAGTTTTTGCCCGACGTCCAACGATTGTTGCAGCAGTCGGAGCAACTGATGGTGCGCGCGGTCACCGCCGGAGCGTCCAGTGCCTCGCTATCCATCGCCACGCTGCCGACATTCGGTAGCCGATGGCTCACCCCTCGCCTTCACAAATTCATGGCCGCACGCCCCGATACGGTGCTGACGGTGGGCTCCCGCTCCCAGCCTTTCGACTTTGACGAAGAGGGCTTCGATATCGCCATCCATTACGGCCAGCCGATCTGGGCGCACGGCACCTGTGCCTTTCTGTGTAACGAGGTGATTGTGCCTGTTGCGAGCCCTGCCCTCATGGCGTCTCGCCCTGTCGAAAGCCATGCGGATATGCTGGAAGGCCCGCTTGTGCATGTCACAACCCGGCCGAAATTATGGAAAGAATGGTTCGAGATGAACGGGCTTGCCGCCGAAAACGCCTACCGCGGTAGCCGTTTCGACCAGTTTTCCATGCTGATCGAGGCCGCTGTCAGTGGTCTCGGATTTGCACTTTTGCCGAAATACCTGATCGAGGCCGAACTAAAATCCGGATTGTTGAATGTGGTGTTCGACGTGCCGCTGCAAACCGAAAACAGCTACTATATCGCCCTGCCCGAAGGACGGCAGGACAATGTGCTGGCGCGCGCGTTTCAAAACTGGTTGCTGGACGAAGTGGGCACGCCGGTCTAACCGACCATCATCACAGGCGATTGCGGAAAAACGGGTTCCAACGCACGACACCGAGACGGATCTTCTCGCGCATCATCGTCAGCAATCCGGCAGAGGCGATGACAACCAGGCCGGAAATCGCGAGTGTATCCGGATATTCTCCGAAGAAGGATGCACCGATAGCGACGGCCCACAATATCTGAGAGTAATGCGATGGTGCGATCTGGCTGGCGGGTGCGATCTTCGTTGCCGTCAGCAAGGTGATCTGGCCGATGGCGGTGCACATGCCGATGACGATGAAGGCACCGATCTGGTTCAGCGTCGGCACCTGGAATTCCGGGATCATCAGGATGCCATTGAATGTCAGACCGTAGATGATCAGCACACCCATGATCGATGTCCGCTTTTCGCGTCCCGCAAGCGAGCGCAGGAGAACGATGGTCAGGCCTGCCAGAAAGGCAACGCAAAGTGCTGCGAAATGGCCAAGCTCCAGCGTTTTGAAGCCGGGCCGCACAACCAGTATCACACCAACGATGCCTGCCATGACGGCAGACCACCGCCATAGCCCGATGTCTTCCTTCAGCACCAGCGCCGACAGAATGGTGACGAAAAGCGGAGACAGGAAAATCAGCGCATAGGCTTCCGCCAATGGCACACTGGTAAAGGCGTAGATGCCCAGAATACCCGCAAACAACCCTGAGATCGCGCGACCATGCACAGCCCATGGCCGGCTCATGCGCCAGAAGTACCGCCAGCGCTCGTCTTTCGGCTTTAAAAAGAAAATCAGGGACGCCGACGACAGAATGCTGAAAAAGCCGATTTCGAAGACGCTGACGTGCGAGCCGAGCGACTTGATGGTGGCGTCTCCACAGGAAAAGCTGGCATAGGCGAGCAAGCCCAGTAGAAAACCTTTTTGCATGATAACCGCTCCCGCAGCGACAGCCGGGTGGCATGGAAAGAAACTCAAAGGCCCGGCGTGAACGCTATCTCCGGGTTCTGGCTACGCCTCACATAGCAAGGGCGCAAGGCGCCGAGACGAAAAAACCGTTCGGCTGCCTGCCTTATCGAACCTCAGCACATTTCGGGGTCGATGGTGTAAAGCTCATGCGCCCGCGCAAATCCGCGCAACGCATAGCGCCCGATGGACACCATGAGGCTTCGCATATTCTGCGGGCACATTTCCATAAACTCGCGCGACATGACGGTATCGCGATCGACCGAACTGCAGAGGCTGCTGATGCGGCTGACCATGTTGACGGCAGGTCCCACGACGGTAAAGTCGAGGCGGTTGCGGCTGCCGATATTGCCGTAGAAGACTTCTCCCACATGCAGGCCGAGATAGACGTCTGTCGTTGGCAGGCCCTCCAGGCGGCGCCTGTTGTTCAACACCGTCAGATTGGTGCGCATGGTGATTTCCGATGCCAACGCCGCCGCACATCCGGAGCTTTGGTCGACATCGCGAAAAATGGCCAGCACCCCGTCCCCGATCAGTTTCAGCACGCTGCCGCCGTGGGCATGGATGGCATCGATGACAAGACCGGCATAGTCGTTGAGAAACGGAATGATCTGGTCTGGTTCGGCGCGGTCGGAGATACCGGTGAAGTCCCGCAGATCGGAGAACCACAGAACAGCATCGATCCGTTCGACCTCGCCGCGGGTAATCGTGCCGCTCATCACCTTTCGGCCCGCATCGCGACCCAGATACACATCGCTGATGGTGCCTATGATGCGCATGCAGGACGCGGCTTTGAATGCCAGCGCAAGCGTCGGCAAAAGCATGCGCAACGCGGCAAGCTCATCGTCGTGAAAGCCTTCGGGATGCCGGGTCAGCCATTGCGAGTAGAACGCATTCATTTCACCGATGCTGCCGCTTTCGGTAAAGCGGTGGATCGTGGCCAGATAGTCAGTGTGGCCAGCGCTCTTCAACTCGCCGAGTTTTCGAAAAGCCAACTCCTCACCCAGGAAAAACCGATATCGGGCTTCGTTGGCATTGTCTGTGATCAGGCGGAAAAACACCGAACTTTCCCAAGCCTCACGCGCCGTCCCATCGTCGGTAAAATCATAGACGCTCGACGATTCGAAAACGTCGTGGCTGTCCCAACGAAAGGCATGTCCTTCGAAATCCGGGTGCAACGTATCCATCAGGATCAAGGCCGAGGAAATACTGATACCGGCTGTGTTGCACCTCTCGCAGAACCCCGACAGCAAAACCTCCTCCGCCTGTCCCTCATAACCCTGCTGCGAAAGCCAAAGCGCGATGTCGGAAAGACTTGATGGCTGGATCATGAACGGGGACATTCCCTTGGAGAGCGCAGAAGGCAACGAAACAACGCTGGGTGCCGACCAAGCGTTGCCTTGCTTTCGTTGTGTTTACAACAATTTCTTGAAATCGTCAGCGGAAAGCGGCTCTGCGCTTGGCCAAGGCTGCGAAGGCAGATAAACAGCTACGCAAATGAACGGATGGCGCACATGGCTTGCGCATTCGCCTGCCTTGATCCTGAAAGGTCTTTTGATGCGTATTGTAATGATTGGCTCTGGTTATGTGGGGCTCGTTTCAGGTGCCTGTTTCGCCGATTTCGGTCATGACGTCATCTGCGTCGACAAGATGCCGGAAAAGATCGAAGCCTTGAAAAACGGTCAGATCCCGATCTTCGAGCCAGGCCTGGATGCCATCGTCGCCAGCAATGCCAAGGCTGGCCGCCTTT
Source organism: Rhizobium skierniewicense (assembly GCF_014196515.1). GTDB lineage: Bacteria > Pseudomonadota > Alphaproteobacteria > Rhizobiales > Rhizobiaceae > Agrobacterium > Agrobacterium skierniewicense. The sequence goes on from NZ_JACIDV010000020.1 coordinate 19,988, forward strand.
CCTTTACCACTGACCTCAAAGGCGCGGTTGCCGATGCGGATGCCGTGTTCATCGCCGTTGGAACACCGTCACGCCGGGGTGATGGCCATGCGGATCTGGCTTACGTCTATGCCGCTGCCCGCGAAATTGCCGCAGCCGTGACCGGCTTTACTGTCATCGTCACAAAATCCACCGTCCCGGTCGGAACGGGCGACGAGGTTGAGCGCATCATTCGTGAGGAAAACCCGAGCGCCGATATCGCCGTGGTGTCCAATCCGGAATTCCTGCGCGAAGGCGCTGCCATCGATGACTTCAAGCGCCCGGACCGTATCGTCGTCGGCCTGTCCGACGAGCGCGCGCGTCCTGTCATGACCGAAGTTTATCGCCCACTCTATCTCAACCAGTCGCCACTGCTGTTTACCACACGCCGCACGTCGGAACTGATCAAATACGCTGCCAACGCCTTCCTTGCCATGAAGATCACCTTCATCAACGAGATGGCCGATCTTTGCGAAAAGGTCGGGGCCGACGTTCAGGACGTTTCGCGCGGTATTGGCCTCGATGGCCGCATCGGTGGCAAATTTCTGCATGCCGGTCCAGGCTATGGTGGCTCGTGCTTCCCGAAGGATACGCTGGCACTGGCCAAGACCGCGCAGGATTTCGATAGTCCCGTTCGACTGATCGAGACGACGATTGCCGTCAACGACACCCGCAAGCGCGCTATGGGCCGCAAGGTCATTGCTGCCGTCGGTGGAGACATCAGAGGCAAGAAGGTCGCCGTGCTGGGCCTAACCTTCAAGCCGAACACCGACGATATGCGCGACAGCCCCGCCATTGCCGTCATTCAGACATTGCAGGATGCGGGCGCAAAAGTCACCGGTTACGATCCCGAAGGCATGGTCAATGCCCGTCCGTTGATGGAGGGAATCGAATATGCTGATGGACCTTACGAGGCAGCGCAGGGTGCAGACGCCGTCGTGATTGTGACCGAGTGGAACCAGTTCCGCGCGCTCGACCTCGACAGACTGAAATCCATCATGGCCTCACCCGTCCTGGTGGATCTGCGCAACATCTATCGCCCGGATGAGGTCACGGCCCACGGCTTCACCTATGCCGGCATCGGCCGGTCATCATGAGCAAGGTGAAAACATGCGATATCTGATCACCGGTACGGCTGGTTTCATCGGCTTTCATCTGGCGAAGCGATTGCTGGACGACGGCCATTTCGTCGTTGGCTTCGATGGAATGACGCAATATTACGACATTGCGCTGAAGGAAAAGCGCCACGCCATTCTGGCCCGCTCCAACGGCTTCAAGGCCCAGATCGGCATGCTGGAAGATGCCGATGCGCTCAATCGTGCAGCAGACCTTGCCGAACCGGAAGTCATCATCCATCTCGCCGCGCAGGCGGGCGTTCGCTACAGCATCGAGTGCCCTAAGGACTACGTGAATTCCAATCTGATCGGCTCGTGGAACATTCTGGAGCTGGCAAAGACGCTGCAACCCAAGCATCTGCTCTTGGCATCGACATCATCCATCTATGGTTCGAACGAAAAAGTCCCTTTCGCGGAAAGCGACAGGGCCGACGAGCCGATGACGATCTATGCGGCCACCAAGAAGTCTATGGAGCTGATGGCGCATAGCTACGCACATCTTCACAAGGTGCCGACGACAGCGTTCCGCTTCTTCACGGTCTACGGCCCCTGGGGCCGCCCGGATATGGCCCTGTTCAAATTCGTGGATGCAATGTTGAAGGGTCAGCCGATCGATATTTACGGCGAAGGCAAGATGAGCCGTGACTTCACCTATATTGATGATCTGGTCGAAGGCATCGTGCGGCTGAGCCACATTCCGCCATCGGAAGACAACCGCGTCATCGACGATGGTGTGATCGATACATTGTCGAAACACGCACCTTTCCGGGTGGTCAATATTGGCGGCGGTCAGCCGGTGGAACTGATGCGCTTTGTTGAAACGGTCGAGGACGTTCTCGGCCAAAAGGCCATCCGCAACATGCTACCCATGCAGCAAGGCGATGTGCCTCGCACCTTCGCATCCCCCGATCTGCTGCGGGCACTGACCGGCTACGCACCACAAATCACGATCGAAACGGGCGTTGCCGCTTTTGTGGAATGGTATCGCAACTGGCAGTCCGGCAAGGCCTGATCACTCAGGCCGCCGGACCTTCTCTCCGCGTCAGCTATTGGCCTCTTCGCCCTCGCCGGCCTGCAACAGGCGCGTCAGTTCGGCGCAATTCGGATCGCTTGCATCCAGCAACTGCACGGGTGATGTCCAGCCGAGCGTATAGCCGGCCGCAGTCGCGATGGCCCAGGACGGGTCTTCACCGGCGCGCTGGAGCAGTTTTGGCCCCTGCGCGGATATGCATTGCTGGGATTGCTGGATGGACTGCGCCGATGCGTTGACGCCTTGCATACGCTCCTGCACGTCAGCCTGAATCGGATTGAGAACAAAAAGCGTGATGAACCACGCGGCGATTTCGGAAATCATGCGCTAACCTCTGCACACTCGGCGATGACATCGAAAACGGTCCGACATCGTGAAAGCGCCGAGACTTTCACCAGAGGGGCCCGGACCAGCGGGTTGATGCAGATGTGGGAGGTGGCTCGGTCATTTCAAGAGAAGCGCATCCGAAATCAGCACGCGCCGTGCTGGTAAGCTTATACCACCCTCTTGACGCCACGCTTTCGCAGCGACAACCGCATTACATGCCTTTGGATATGGATTGGTTCTCATCAAACGGAAGCCGGTAACGGATATGGCAAATCTCGCCCGCCCCGCGCTCCACATCCACCTCAACCCCAAAGACGTCGCCGATCAGATCGGCTGTGAAGATAGTCGATGGTTTGCCCAGAGCGACCAGATGCCCGTTTTTCATGACGGCAACCCGGTCGCAGAACATCGCAGCATGGTTGAGGTCGTGAAGGGCCGCAACGACGGTCAGCCGCTGCTTGCGAACAAGATGGAGAAGCGCGATTTGATGGCCGATATCCAGATGATTGGTCGGCTCATCGAGAAGCAGAATATCGGGCTTCTGCGCCAAAGCACGGGCAATGTGCAACCTCTGCCGCTCGCCACCCGACAAAGTGTGCCATAGGCGCTCGGCAAGATGCTCGGCATCCACATCCCGCAGCGCCTGATCCACGATGGCATCGTCTTGCGAGGACCATGGAGACAGAGCGCCCTTGTGCGGGGTACGACCAAGCTCGACGGCTTGGCGGGCATTGATTCGCTCTTGCGTGTCTGCCTGCTGTTCAACAAGCGCGATGGAGCGTGCAACATCCCGCCGGTTCAGGCTCTGCATGGCCTTTCCATCGAGCGTGACATGACCGGATCTCGCTTTCCTGATTCCGCAGAGAAGCGACATAAGGCTGGTTTTGCCGGAGCCGTTCGGCCCGACGACCCCCAGGAACTCGCCCGGCCGGATCTCGAGACTGACATTCTTGACGATCTCGACACCACCCGCAGACCAGCATAGATCCTGTGCACGAAGCGTCATACCGAGCTCCGTCGCTGGCTGAGAATGAGCGCGAAGGCGGGTGCCCCGAACAGTGCGGTGATGACGCCGATGGGCAGGACCTGTCCCGTAATGATGGTGCGCGAGACGATATCGGCAGCGATCATGAACACGGCCCCGGTCAAGGCTGCAGCAGGCAACAGGCGGCCATGCCGAATACCAACGATCATGCGCGCCGCGTGAGGAATGACGAGGCCGATAAAACCGATGGAACCGACAATGCTGACCATGATGGCGGTCATCAAAGCGCAGATCCCGGTGAGAACGATATAGACCCGGCGCACCGGTATGCCGAGGGATGCCGCGGACTCCGAGCCGAATGTGAAAGCATCCAGCGCACGGGCATACCACAGACAGACGACGAAACCTCCCAGAGCGACAGGCAGGGCCAGCCAGACATCCGGCCAACGGACGCCCGACAGGTTGCCCAGCAGCCAGAACATGATGCCGCGCGCCTGTTCGGCATTGGCTGCCTTGGTGACGATGAAGGAGGTGATGGCGTTGAAAAGCTGTGAACCGGCAACCCCTGCCAGAATAATGGCGCTGTTACCGCTGCCCGCTCGCAACGCCAGGAGACTGACCAGCGCAAACGCCACCAGAGCGCCGAGAAACGCGCCGAGCGGCATGGTCAGCATACCGGCACCAAAGCCCAGAATGGCCACCCCGACTGCGCCGGTCGACGCACCGGCAGAAATGCCGAGAATGTAGGGATCGGCCAGCGGGTTGCGCAAAAGCGCTTGAAGCACCACCCCCGACAGCGCAAGGGCAGCACCGCAACAGGCCGCGACCACCGCCCGGCTCAGCCGGTAATTCCAGATGATACCTTCGTCGATCGCATCAAGAGGATAGCCCGCATGGAACACACGGTTTGCCACCGTCTTGGCAACGACATCCAGTGGGATGGATGTTTCGCCAACGGCGGCACCGAGCCAGAGCGCCAGAGCTAATAACCCAACCGCCAAAAGGACGGTGCGGGTCAGGGTGAAACAAGCGCTCATGGCTTACTTGGACAGTCCAAGCTGGACGACGGCGTCGGCCAGAATTTCGATGCCTTCTATGGTGCGGATGGTCGGGTTCATGGCCTGCGCGTCCATGACGACAACGTGGCCCTGCCTGACCGCTGGCATGAGGCTTGTGACCGGGTCTTCTCTCAGGAATGTCTGCTTGACGACGACGTCGTCGGCCGGGTAGCGCTTGCGGTCCATCTTGCCGGCAACGATGAGCGTCGGCTGCGACTTTGCGATGGTTTCCCACCCGACCGTCGGCCATTCCTCTTCGCTTTCGATGACATTCCTGATGCCCAGTGCCGACATGATGTAGCCGGGGGCACCATTCTTGCCCGCGACATAGGGGTCGATATCCAACTCTGCGCTGGAGAACCAGAAGACGGCAGAGAGCTTGCCGTCTACGGACGCGATTTTCTTGCGCGCTACCTCTTCGCGGGCCTTCAGATCAGCCACCAGCTTTTCGCCCTTGTCCTGCACGTTGAAGATTTGCGCGAGATCGGTCACTTCCTGATAGATCAGGTCCATGGTGAAGGCGTTGTGGCGAACCCCGTCGCCGCCGCTGGAATTGTCCTTACCCGTGCAATCGGCAGGTGAGATATAGACCGGTATCTTCAGTTCTTCGAACTGCTCGGGCTTACCGACCACACCTTCAGGGCCAATATGCCACTGGAATTGTGCCGTCACCAGATCGGGTTTCTTGGCCAAAACACTCTCAAAGCTCGGATCATTATCCGCCAAACGGTCAATCCTGGCATTGGCCTCCTCGTAACCTTTCAGGACGGGGCCGATCCAGACCGCGGTTCCGACAACCTTATCGGCAAGGCCGAGCATATAAAGAATTTCCGTGGTGCTCTGTCCGACAGATACCGTACGCTCCGGCGCATGCGTGAACGTCACGTCGCGGCCGCAATTCTTGAGCGTCAGTGGATAACGCGTCTCGGCCGCTTGCGCGGCGGGCAACCATGCGCTGAACGCGCTGACGGCCATTGCCGCAGCACACATCGTCTGTCTGAAATGGAATGTCATTTTCGATAGTCCCCGATCGTCATGGGCGCCACAAAGGCAGCCGTATGTGAACATGCTTAGACAGTCAGTCCGCAACGACGCGACACTGGGGCTGTCTGAAACCGGGACATGGAAGATGGAATAAGGCGCTGGGCAGCGCTTGATGCAATCACGACGTCTCCTGCTCCGGGCATCCCCGCCCGTGAATTGGAATGAACTTACGACGGCAGGTCTCCTGGCTCATGGATTTGCGTCTTCACCCGACCTTCCCGCGATATCGCTTCGCAGTGGCATGACGCTTTTCAAGAAAAACGCCAATGGGTTCGACAATCCGCTCACAGTTGCGGGGGCAGCCACGGCATCGGACCGAAATCCTCACCGTATTCCCTATTATTCCTCACGATTGCTCGCTCGAAACCGTCTCGACCAGATAGACGGAATGCCAAGATGCCGTCAAGCATTCGTTTTGTTATGTTATTACATAATCCGTTTCAAGAGAATACTTTTGTGATGTGTCCAGTTGCCAGCGCCCAACAGGCAAAAGGCCGGGAATGTCTTCCCGGCCTTCGTTATCGAACTGACTTTGGATGCTCAAGGCAGCGTGTAGGCGATGACATAGTCACCGGGTTTTGTGCCCACTGAGCCGTGACCACCCGCGACCATGACGACATATTGCTTGCCGTTCTCCATCGCATAGGTCATCGGCGTCGCCTGGCCACCAGCGGGAAGACGTCCTTCCCAGAGCTGTTTGCCGGAGGTGAGATCGTAGGCACGCAGATAGTTATCGACAGCGGCACTGAGAAACGCCACGCCACCCTTGGTAATCATCGGTCCGCCGATGCCGGGCACACCAACCTTGAAGGGCAGTGGAAGTGGCGTCATATCGTAAACGGTACCGTTCTTGTGCTTGTAGGCAACGTCACCCGTGCGCAGATCGGCGCCTGCGACGTAACCCCATGGCGGCGCCTGGCATGGAATGCCGAGCGGCCCGAGGAATGGTCCCATCAACACGCCATAGGGTGCTCCGTCGTTGCGGTTGAGGCCCTGCTCGCTGCCTTTCTCATCCTGACCCTTGGGCGGAATCTGCGCGCGAGGCACAAGCTGTGACGTAAAGGCCAGATAGGTCGGCATACCAAACATGACCTGACGCTCAGGATCGACGGCCACGGAACCCCAGTTGAAAGTGCCAAAGTTGCCGGGGTAGATCAGGGATCCGTTCAGCGACGGCGGCGTATAGCGACCTTCGTAATTCAGCTGGTGGAACTTGATACGGCATGCCAGCTGGTCGAACATGGACACGCCCCACATGTTCTTTTCGACCAAAGGCTCGGGCTTGAAGGACAACGCAGATGTCGGCTGTGTCGGCGCGCTGAAATCTTCAGGAATGGCACCGCCGGGTGCTTTCTCTTCCGTCACGGCCAGGATCGGCTCACCCGTGCGTCTATCGAGGACGTAAATGTCGCCCTGCTTGGTCGGCCCGACCAGTGCAGGAACAGTCTGACCGTCCTTTTTGGTGATGTCGAGCAGAACAGGCTGCGCTGGAACGTCCATGTCCCAGAGGTCGTGATGCACGGTCTGGCGCACCCAGCGATCTTGTCCCGTGTTGATATCCAGAGCGACGATCGACGACGAGTATTTCTCAACGCTTTCGCTGCGGCCCATGCCCAACTGGTCGGGAACCTGGTTGCCGAGCGGAATGTAGACGAGACCGAGCGCTTCATCGACGCTGAACACCGACCAGCTGTTGGGCGAGTTCGTCGTATAGGTCTGGCCCGGCTGCAAAGGCTGCGTCTGCGTCGGGTTTCCCGAGTCCCAGTTCCAGATCAACGCGCCTGTATTGACGTCGAACGCTCTGATGACGCCGGACTGTTCCTGGGTGGAGTAGTTGTCGTTGACCGCACCACCGATGATGATCTTGTTGTCGACGATGACAGGCGGAGATGTCGAGTAATAGTAGCCAGCCGGATTGTGCTCCATTCCGGATGCAAGTTGCAACGTGCCGTTCTGGGCAAACGAATTGCACACCAGGCCTGTCAACGCGTCCAAGGCAATCAGACGCGCGTCGGAGGTGGGCAGATAGACGCGCTGCGCGCAGGGCGCACCGGCGGGCACGGCAGGGTCGGCATAATAGGTCACACCCCGGCATGTCTGATGCTGACGGTCAGGGTTGAGACCCGCATTCGGATCGTATTTCCACTTTTCCTTGCCTGTGGCGGCATCAATGGCGATTGCCCAATTGTGCGGCGTGCAGAGATAGAGCGAGTTTCCCACTTTTAAGGGAGTCACCTGATAGGTTGTCTCGCCCACGTCCTCGGGCAGCTTTACGTCGCCCGTCCGGTACCGCCAAGCTTCCTTCAGGCCGCTGACATTGTCTGTGTTGATCTGGGCCAAAGGCGAGTACCGCTGACCGTAGGAGGTGCGGCCATATTGGTGCCACTCGTTGTCCGGAACAGCGTTTCCATAGGACGGCGACGCTGTCACGACCTCGGTCGGAAGATCGCCTTCCATATCATGCGGGTCTTGTGTCATGGCAAAAGCAGCAGCACCAACAGAAACCAGAACGGCTGTGAGCAGCGGAACCGCGTTTGCGCCATAGGTCGTGCCGGTTGGACTGGTAAAGCCCAGCGGCTTTCTGATCCAGGGCATCAAAAGCCACATACCCATGACGATAATGAAACCGCCGCGAGGCCCAAGCTGCCACCAGTCAAAGCCGACTTCCCATAGCGCCCATAGCAATGTGGCGATGACGAAGGCGGCATAAAAATGCAGTGCCAGCTTGTTTCGTTGAAATAACAAAACGGCAGTGATCACGAATGCGATCCCCGCCAATGCATAGTAAAAGCTTCCGCCCAGCATAACGAGCTGCGAACCGAAACCGAAAATTGCAAGTCCAATGAGCGTCAGGACGACTGCAGTGGATGTAACTGCCATAAAAAGCCCCCGGTGGTCTCCCACCCGGGAAACACCATCAGGCCTTAAAGGTTCCCGAAAAAATCACGATTTCGCCACTTTTTCGAAGTCGCCAAAAGCGGCCTGCATATCGCCGGTGTTTTGGCCCGCAGCAATCATCGCCGCAAGCAGAATTCTGGCCTGTCCGGGCCGCAATGTCTGCGAGTGGATGGCGCCTGCGGCACCCAGATCATGGCCTCCGCCACCGCCGCCATAACCGGCCACAAGCCTGCCGGTCGGAACCCTGCTGGAAACGACCACAGGCACACCGGCATCCCGGCATCGGCCAACAGCTTCGACCACACGGACATTGGCATTACCCGAACCCAGCGCAGCCAGAACAACACCATCGACGCCAGCCTTGAGACTGGCATCGATATGGGTCGCGTCGCAGCCGGGATGGATCGCGACGATGTCCACTCTGATGTCCGTCACGCTTGCCGAAAGACCGAGGCTGTGAGGACACAGGGATGTGCCTGCCAGATCGAACGCGTCGCGCTCATCCGACGAACGTTTGTAGAGACCCCATGCGGGCAGAAGCTTTCCGCCGAAGCAGACCAGAACGCCTTCTTCCACGTTGGAAGGATGAGTGCAGGCTTCGATGGCGAACGAAAGATTATCCGGCCCATCCGCGTGCGGGTGGTCGGCAGTAAATTGCGCACCGGTAAAGATGACGGGTTTCGTCAGATGGTGCTGGAGATGAACCAGAAGCGCGCTTTCCTCCATGGCATCAGTGCCATGAAGAATGACGACGCCGGACACGGCGGGATCGGCAAGCTCCAAGCCCACCGCATCGCTGATATGCTGCATGTCCGATAGCGTCAGGCTGGACGAATCCTTCGCCATCAACTCGACGGGCTTGACCGTTACATCGCCACTGGAAAGGCCGGAAACCAGCATCTTGCCAGACAGCGCCGGCTTGGCCGCGCCGGTGTCATCACGCGTGCTGGCAATGGTGCCGCCAGTGGCAATCACAGCCACCTGCATTGTCGTATGCTCACCGCTCACGCATCGCCTCGAGGTCCAGCCTGTCTGGACGTTTCGGCTTTCGCCAGTTCATGAATGCGATTTCGCAACACATACCATCCCGCAACGAGAGCTGGCGCAATGATGACGAGCGAACCGACCGTCAACGTGCCAGCAGGATAATCCAATGCCATCAGCACCAGAACGCCGAGAAGAAAGACAAGCGTCAATATACCGGTGTAAGGCGCGCCAAACATTCTGAAATCAGGACGGCGCATTTCTCCCCGCCGCGACAGGTGCCACAGCTTGAGTTGGCATAACACGATGACACCCCAGGCGCAAATAATACCCAGAGCCGAAAGATTGAGAGCAATTTCAAAGGCCTCAGACGGTATGATGGCATTGAGAATGACGCCGATGACGGTCACGACAGCGGTCACCGCAATGCCGCCATAGGGCACACCCGCCTTGTTCATTCTGGCCAGAGCGGCAGGCGCCGAACCGGAAACGGCCATCGAGTGCAGGATGCGCCCGGTCGAGTAAAGCCCCGCATTGAGCGACGACAAGACAGCCGTCAGCACCACGAGGTTCATGATGATATCGGCACCTTCAATGCCGATGGAGCCGAAGAAAGTCACGAACGGGCTCTCGCCGGCCTTGTAGGCCGTATACGGCAAAAGAAGCGTCAGAAGCAGAACCGAGCCAACGTAGAACACCAGCAACCGGAACACCACGGTGCGGATCGCGCCGGGGATGACCTTGCGCGGATCTTCGGTTTCACCCGCCGTCGTGCCGATCAACTCGATGGAGGCATAGGCAAACAAGACCCCTTGAATGATGATGAAGGCGGGTAGAATACCGTTGGGGAAGAAGCCGCCATTGTCGGTAATCAGGCTGAAGCCCGTGACATGCCCTTCGATCGGCGTGCCAAAAATGACGAAATAGACGCCGACGACGAGGAATGTTGCGAGCGCGACAACCTTGATGAGGCTGAACCAGAATTCCAGTTCACCGAACACCTTGACCGACAGCATGTTCATGGCCAGGACGATGATGAGCGCCCCAAGCGCGAAGACCCACTGGTCGATACCCTGCATCCACGGCACATATTGCTTGAAGAAGTTCATGTAGATGGCAACGGCAGTGACGTCTGCGACAGATGTCATGGCCCAATTCAGCCAGTACATCCAGCCAACCGCAAAGGCCATTTTCTCCCCGTAAAACTCGCGGGCGTAGGAAACGAAAGAGCCGGAGGACGGACGGTGCATGATGAGCTCGCCCAAAGCGCGCAGCACCAGAAAGGCAAAGAAGCCGCAAATGGCGTAGACGAAAACCAGAGCAGGCCCGGCAGCGGCCAGACGCCCGCCAGCACCGAGAAACAATCCGGTTCCAATCGCGCCGCCAATGGCGATCATCTGAATCTGACGAGGCTTGAGAGCCTTGTGATATCCAAGCTCTTCTTTGAACTGCGTGTCGCGGTCGTGGTGGTTCTGATTTGGCTGGTTCACTGACAATCGCCCCTCCCTCAGATCTTTGGTCAGCCGCGCATTCCGATCAATCAGCCAGCAAATTCCAGCCCTACGGTGTCGGCGGCCTTGGCGTTAAAGTCCAAATAAACAATATGCTTCTGTTATGCTGTTAGACAGATTTTCCGGTCCAAATACTGACCATCACGTGCGACGTCAAGCTCTATTGCCATGAGACCGCAACGGAGGTCTGGCCGCCGAAATTCGACAGGGCACAGCAACGACAAAAAAATAGGATGCCAACCAAATGCGCCAAGCACGCGCGCTTTATCTCTATTAAAATGGCCCGGAAGAATAGATCAGCGTTTCAAAACAACGGCTAACGCAGCGCCCTTTCGTCGCCCAGAATGGACGTGACGATCTGCTTGACCTCACTCAGATGCGCATCCATCGCGCTTCTTGCGGTCTCGTCCGAACCGGCGGCGATGGCTTCGGCAATCAAACGGTGCTCGACATTGGAGGCAATGCGGCGCGGTGCCATGATGTTCAACAGTTCAGATTGCTGACTGAGCGAGCCGCGCGCATCCGAGACGATCTTGGCAAAGACAGAATTCCCGGACGCTTCAGCGATGGCACAGTGGAACTCCGAGTCAAGCTTGACCCATTTCGGCGGGTCCTCCTGCGCATCCATCGCGTCGCAGAGGCTGAGGATCCGAGAGAGCTGCTCGCCGGTTCGCCTGACCGCCGCCCAACCGGCAGCGGGAACCTCGATATAGGGTCTGGCCTCGATAAGGTCGCGAGCCGAGTAGCCGCCGTAACTGAGCCCGGGACTTGGTCTATCGGTCAGAACGAATGTACCGCTGCCTGTCCGTGTCTGGGTCATGCCCAACGTTTGCAGGGAACGGAGAGCCTCCCGCACGATGGGTCGGCTGACGCCGTATTTGCCTGCCAGGTGCGTTTCAGCAGGCAACCGCGTGCCAACGGTCAAGCGCCCGGAGACGATCGCCAACCGCAAATCCTCAAAAACCGATTCCGCCGCGCTTTTGCGGGTGATCGGGCTTGTTTCTGATAACCAGTCCACCCCTGCACTCATGTGACAACCTTTTATAAACCCGAGATCGTTGTCAAGGCGTGTACGTGCTGGCTAACGGGTTTTACGAGAACAAAAAAATGGAAATATGCCCGATTTTTAGTCGCGGTTAAAAAGATTGCAAATGATTGTCTGCTACGTCATCAATGCGCTCATGACGCTGCGAGACCTGACCATTCTGGTGATCGATGAAAACGCCATCCGTGCCTCCATTATCGAGGAGGGATTGCGAGAGGCGGGGCATGACCGTGTCACTGTCATCCATCAGGTTCACGGCGTAGCACGTATCATCGACACGCTCTGTCCCGATGTTATCGTCATTGATATAGAAAATCCAAATCGGGACATGATGGAACATTTGTTCCAATTAACGCGCACAGTGGGACGCCCGATCGCCATGTTCGTGGATCGCTCGGATACAGACTCCATCGAAGCGGCGGTCGAGGCGGGCGTTTCGGCCTATATCGTTGACGGTCTGAAGAAGGAGCGCGTCAAACCCATTCTGGATATGGCCGTCAGTCGCTTCAATGCCTTCAGCCGTCTGAAACGGGAATTGGCCGACGCCAAATCGGCGCTGGAAGACCGAAAGATCGTCGAGCGCGCCAAGGGCATTCTCATGAAGATGCGCGGCCTGTCTGAAGAGGAAGCTTTCGCACTTTTGCGCCAGACGGCAATGAACGAGAAGAAAAAACTGTCCGAGATTGCGCAAAGCGTCGTCACGGCTGCCGGTTTGCTGATGTGAGCGGGCCAGGACAGGAAAGGACGTGGAAGATATGACGAGCACCGTCAGCGAGAAAACGAAAAGCGCTCCGGCAGACACCGCGCCCGCCCTGATCGGCAATGACCGCCAACGCATATTGCGGGCAGGCTTCATTCCGCTCGTTGACGCGTCTGTTCTCATTGCCGCGGCCGAATTCGGTTTCGCAGAGCGGGAAGGCCTGAAACTCGACCTCGTCAAGGACGTGTCCTGGGCCAATGTACGCGACCGCCTGGCATTCCGTCAGTTCGATATCGCCCACATGCTATCGCCCATGCCGGTCGCCTCGATGCTGGATCTGGGCTCCAATCCCTCCCCGACCATCACGCCATTCTCGCTGGGGCGCGGCGGCAATGCGATCACGCTTTCGACACGACTGTTTGGCCGCATGCGTGAGGTTTCGGGCATTTCGGAGACGGCAAGCGCGCTTGACAACGCGATGGCCCTGAAAACCCTCCTGGGGGAGATGCGCACGCGTGGCGAAGGCGCCCCGACCTTCGGTGTCACCTACCCTTTTTCCTCACACAATTACGAGTTTCGGTATTGGCTGGCGGCTGGTGGCATCAATCCCGACAGGGATGTCAAACTCGTCGTCGTGCCGCCACCTTTGACGTCAGATGCATTGGCCGCCGGTGCCATAGACGGCTTCTGCGTCGGCGCACCCTGGAACATGATGGCGAGCGAACGCGGCATAGGCCGCATCGTTGCCGCCAAACAGGATATCTGGCCATCGGCCCCGGAAAAGGTCGTCGGCATGCGCCCTGAATGGGCCGAAGCACAGCCCGAAGCAGTGTCTCGCCTGCTCGTGGCGCTGGACGCCGCTGCCCGCTGGTGTGACGATACGCAGAACCATAGCGCTCTGGCTGGGATGCTGGCAGACACGAAATATATCGCCGCGCCCGAGGAGATCATTCGGCAGGTGTTGGCTGGACGCTTCAGCGTCGATGCGCAGGGAAATCACCGCGTGATCGAGCGCTATTTCACCTTTCATGATAATTTTGCCAATTATCCTCGCAAAAGCCAAGCGCTGTGGATTTACAGCCAGATGATCCGCTGGGGCCAAGCGAACTTTACGCCGCAACTGGCGCAAGCCGCGGCATCGGCCTACCGCAGCGACCTCTACCGCAACGTCCTGGGTGCTGCCCTCGCACCGCAGGAACCGGACCTACGCATGGAAGGCGATATCGACGGCGACCGCTTCATGGATGGCCATGTCTTCGATCCCGGCTCCATCGAGGACTACGTGGACAGCTTTCCCGTCAGCGCGCGCAATCACTTTTCTTCTGCTTTCGACGACGTCTAACAGGCGCACACTGCACAAACGCTGCGCATCGAAAATGCTTCCCTCGCGTCATATGCGCAAAATATGAGCCGCAGAACGCCCGATGGAACGGAGAGAAAGTCGCTTTAATTTTCGAAATACCGTTTTTATTTCAAAGGCATAATTTATGAGGGTAAAACTGGCATAGCATTTGCTTCGAAGAAAATACTCGGTCAACGGCGATCGGGGATAAAAGCGCTTCACTGCTGCTTACCAACGACACAGACGTCGCAAGGTTTTTGCTGACCGGGACCTCCCTCCTGGCAATCGCAATCTCCGAGCGGCGTTTTTTTTGTTTTTATCTTTCGCAAACAGCGCCGGAACGGCGGATCAAAAATGGGGAACATGCGAATGAAACCGACATTCACCGGCACCATAAGCCGCCGCAGCATGCTGAAAACCACTGCCACAGCAGCGCTGATCACGGCCATGAAATCCGCTTTCCCCTCCGGCGCATTTGCCGCAAACGCCACACCGGAAGTCACCGGAGCAAAGCTCGGCTACATCGCCCTGACCGACGCAGCGCCGCTGATCGTCGCCTCGGAGAAAGGCCTGTTCGCGAAATACGGCATGCCCGATGTCGAGGTTGCCAAGCAGGCATCCTGGGGTGCAACGCGCGACAATCTCGTGCTGGGCGGTGCTTCCAACGGCATCGATGGCGCGCATATCCTCACCCCCATGCCCTACCTCATGCACACCGGCAAGGTGACGCAGAACAATGTTCCCGTACCGATGGCAATCCTGGCCCGCCTCAACCTCGACAGCCAAGGCATTTCGGTTGCCAAGGACTATGCCGAGACCGGGGTGCAGATGGATGCGTCCAAACTGAAAGCCGCGTTTGAGAAGAAAAAGGCCGAGGGCAAGGAGATCAAGGCCGCTATGACATTCCCCGGCGGCACCCATGACCTCTGGATCCGCTATTGGCTGGCCGCTGGCGGCATCAACCCGGACAAGGACGTTTCCACCATCGTCGTTCCCCCACCGCAGATGGTCGCCAACATGAAGGTCGGCAACATGGACGTCTTCTGCGTCGGCGAACCATGGAACGAGCAACTGGTCAATCAGGGCATCGGCTTTACCGCCTGCACCACCGGCGAGCTTTGGAAGGGCCACCCGGAAAAAGCGCTCGGCATGCGCGCCGACTGGGTGGAGAAGAACCCGAATGCGGCAAAAGCCATTCTCATGGCCGTCATGGAAGCGCAAGCTTGGTGTGACAGCATGGACAACAAGGACGAGATGTCGGCCATTCTTGGCAAGCGTCAATGGTTCAACGTGCCGCCAAAGGACGTGCTGGGCCGCCTGAAAGGCGACATCAATTACGGCAATGGCCGGGTGGCGCACGGCACTGATCTGCAGATGAAATTCTGGAAGGACGCAGCGTCCTATCCGTTCCAGAGCCACGACACATGGTTCATCGCCGAGAATGTGCGCTGGGGCAAGTTCGCACCGGACACTGACATCAAGGCCCTGGTCGCACAGGTCAATCGCGAAGACCTTTGGCGCGAAGCCGCCAAGGAACTCGGCATTGCTGCCGCTGATATTCCAACATCCAAATCTCGCGGCAAGGAGACCTTCTTCGATGGCAAGGTTTTCGACCCGGAAAACCCATCCGCCTATCTCGACAGCCTCTCGATCAAAGCCGCCTCTTAAAAAGCGACAGGATAAAACCATGACCGCAACAGCCCGCAAGCCAGAGAATACGGCCATCACCGCCGCTGTGCCGAAGAGCGGAACCGTTATCACCATCAACCGCCGCCCGGTACAGGGCCCGAATGCCAGGAAAATTGCGGCGTCCATCGCCCGCAATGTCATTCCACCGTTTGTCGTGCTGGCGCTGCTGCTCGGCATCTGGCAGGTGCTCTGTTCGGGACCGGGCGCAACCCTGCCGCCGCCAAGTCAGGTGTTTCAGGAAAGCTATGACCTGATTGCCTATCCGTTCTTCAGCTATGGAACGCAGGATATCGGCCTTGGCTGGCGCGTGCTGATTTCTCTGGAGCGTGTAGCCTACGGATTCGGTCTCGCGGCCATTGCCGGTGTCATCATGGGTGCGGTCATCGGCCAGTCCGTCTGGGCGATGCGGGGTCTGGACCCCATCTTTCAGGTGCTGCGCACCGTCCCGCCACTCGCATGGTTGCCACTTTCGCTGGCTGCCTTTCAGGATAGCAACCCATCCGCCATCTTCGTGATTTTCATCACATCGATCTGGCCTGTCATCATCAACACCGCCGTTGGCGTGCGCAACATTCCGCAGGATTACCGCAACGTGGCGCAGGTACTGCGGCTGAACCAGCTGGAGTTTTTCTACAAGATCATGCTGCCATCGGCGGCACCATACATCTTCACCGGCCTGCGCATCGGCATTGGCCTGTCGTGGCTCGCCATCGTTGCCGCTGAAATGCTGACCGGCGGCGTGGGCATCGGCTTCTTCATCTGGGATGCCTGGAATTCCTCGCGCCTGCCCGACATCATCGTCGCACTCGCCTATATCGGCGTCGTCGGCTTCATCCTCGACAAGCTGGTCGCGGCACTCGGCAATGTCGTCACCCGCGGCGCGGGCAACTGAGAAGGAGACCATCATGAACGCCTATCTCAAGCTCGACCATATCGACAAATATTTCGACAAGGGCGGTGTCCGCGCCGAGGTGCTGAAAGGCATCGACCTCACCATTGGCAAGGGCGAGTTCGTCTCCGTCATCGGCCATTCCGGCTGCGGCAAGTCCACCATGCTGAACCTGATTGCCGGCCTGACGAAGGTGTCGTCCGGCGTGGTTCTTCTGGAAAACCGGGAAGTCAACGAACCAGGGCCGGAACGCGCCGTGGTGTTTCAAAATCATAGCCTGCTGCCGTGGCTCAGCGTCTATGAAAACGTCAATATCGGCGTCGAAAAGATCTTCCGCTATACCAAGACCAAGGCCGAGCGCCGTGAATGGGTGATGCGCAATCTGGACCTCGTGCAGATGGCCCATGCCAAAGACAAAAAGCCATCCGAAATTTCCGGCGGCATGAAGCAGCGCGTCGGCATTGCCCGAGCGCTCGCCATGGAGCCGAAAATCCTGCTGCTGGACGAACCCTTCGGCGCGCTGGACGCGCTCACCCGCGCCCATTTGCAGGATGCGGTCATGGAAATCCATGCCCGACTTGGCAACACCATGATCATGATCACCCACGATGTGGATGAAGCCGTGCTGCTGTCTGACCGCATCGTCATGATGACCAACGGCCCTGCCGCCAACATTGGCGAAATTCTGGATGTTCCCCTGGCAAGACCGCGCAACCGTATCGACCTTGCATCAGACCGAACCTACCTCAAATGCCGCGAAGCTGTGCTGAAGTTCCTCTACGAACGTCACCGCTTCGTCGAAGCTGCGGAGTAATTCCCATGTCCGAAACACAGACAGAAAAACTTGTCATCATCGGAAACGGCATGGCGCCGGGACGCATGCTCGAAGAACTCTTCGAAAAGGCACCGGGCCGTTATCAGGTCACGATTTTCAACGCCGAACCCCGTGTCAATTACGACCGCATCATGCTTTCGCCCGTGCTCTCCGGTGAGAAGTCCTATGAGGACATCATCATCCATGGTGACGGCTGGTACATTCAGCACGGCATCACGCTCTACAAGGGTCACCGCATCGTCAATATTGACCGTGCTGCCAAGACGGTGACGTCTGATCACGGTGTGACCGAGAGCTATGACAAGCTGGTCATCGCCACCGGCTCCGTGCCCTTCATCATCCCCGTTCCCGGCAAAGACCTACCCGGCGTCATCACCTACCGCGATCTTGACGATGTGGATGCGATGCTGCTGGCGGCCCAGTCCCGCGAAAAGGCCATCGTCATCGGTGGCGGTCTGCTGGGTCTGGAAGCGGCAGCGGGTCTTTCCATGCGCGGCATGGACGTGACGGTTCTGCATGTGATGCCGACGCTGATGGAGCGCCAGCTCGATCCGGCAGCCGGATATCTTCTCCAAAAGGCAATGGAAGATCGCGGTATCAAGGTCATTACCAAGGCCAACACCAAGCGGATCCTTGGCACCGATAAAGTGGAGGGCATCGAACTCGACAATGGCACCATCATCCCGGCCACGCTTGTGGTAATGGCCGTTGGTATCCGTCCCAATGCCGGACTTGCGAAGGACGCCGGCCTTGCGGTCAATCGCGGCATTGTCGTGGATGCCGGCATGCAGACATCCGATGGCGATATTCTGTCTGTCGGCGAATGCGCTGAAGTGGGCGGCATGGTCTATGGCCTCGTCGCGCCACTTTACGAGATGGCCAGAATTGCCGCCTCGCATCTGGCTGGCGATACGACATCCGCCTTCGTCCACGCCGATACGCCCACCAAGCTGAAGGTCACCGGCATCAACCTGTTCTCCATCGGTGATTTTGCCGATGGCGATGACCGCGAGGAAATCGTGCTGCGGGACGCCACCGCTGGCGTCTACAAGCGCGTGATCCTGAAAGACAACCGCATCATAGGCACCGTTCTGTATGGCGAAACCTCCGACGGTGCCTGGTTTAATGACCTGAAGAAAAAAGCGACCGATATTTCGGCGATGCGTGAAACCCTTATCTTCGGCCAAGCCTATCAGGGAGGGTCCCCACTGGACCCCATGGCGGCCGTTGCAGCCTTGCCGGATGATGCAGAAATCTGTGGCTGTAACGGCGTTTGCAAGAGCAAAATCACCTCGACCATCACATCGAAGGGACTGACATCCCTAGACGATGTTCGCGCCCATACAAAGGCGTCCGCCTCATGCGGCTCCTGCACCGGCCTCGTTGAGCAATTGATGACGCTGACGCTGGGCGACAGCTACAATCCCGCCGCCGTTCAGCCCATGTGCAACTGCACCGAGCTCGGCCATGATGATGTGCGCCGTCTGATCAAGGCGAAGGGTTTGAAAACCATTCCCGCCGTCATGCAGGAACTGGAATGGAAGACATCCTGTGGCTGCGCAAAATGTCGCCCGGCGCTGAACTATTACCTCGTTTGTGACTGGCCGGATGAATATGCCGACGACTATCAGTCGCGCTACATCAACGAGCGTGTTCACGCCAACATCCAGAAGGATGGTACCTATTCCGTCGTACCGCGCATGTGGGGCGGCGTGACCAATGCCAACGAGTTGCGTGCCATCGCCGATGTGGTCGACAAGTTCGAAATACCAATGGTGAAGGTCACCGGCGGTCAGCGCATTGATTTGCTGGGCATCGAAAAGGAAGACCTGCCCGCCGTCTGGGCCGATCTTGGCAAGGCCGGTTTCATCTCAGGCCAAGCCTATGCCAAAGGCCTTCGAACGGTCAAAACCTGTGTCGGATCAGACTGGTGCCGCTTCGGCACGCAGGATTCGACCGGTTTCGGCATCCGCGTCGAAAAATTCATGTGGGGTTCCTGGACACCGGCCAAGCTGAAGCTGGCCGTCTCCGGCTGTCCGCGCAACTGCGCAGAAGCCACCTGCAAGGATATCGGCGTGATATGCGTGGATTCCGGCTTCGAAATCCACTTCGCCGGTGCAGCGGGTCTCGACATCAAGGGCACGGAGATTCTGGGCCTCGTCAAAACCGAGGATGAGGCGCTGGAGCACATTGTGGCGCTGACGCAGATGTACCGCGAACAGGGCCGCTATCTGGAGCGCATCTACAAATGGGCCAAGCGCATCGGCTACGACGAGGTTCGTCGTCAGATCATAGGTGATGCCGAAAAGCGGCGGGCCTACTTCGAACGCTTCGTCTTCAGCCAGAAATTCGCGCAGGTCGATCCTTGGTCGGAGCGCGTCTCCGGGGAACACAAGCACGAGTTCAAACCGATGGCGACCATCGGGTTCAATCAAGCCGCAGAGTGACGCCCCGCTTATCGAAGTGGGTCGGACGCAGGGCGTCTGGTGGGGTGAAAAGAGGAGTTTTCACCCCACCAAAATTCTAACCGCGAAGGATAGGACAAAACAATGAACTGGGTCGATATCGGAGATATCTCAGACATTCCTCTGCGCGGCGCACGTTGCGTAAAGACGCCGGCTGGCAAGATCGCGATTTTCCGCACGGCTGAAAACGATGTCTATGCCATCGAAGACCATTGCCCGCACAAGGGTGGGCCGCTCAGCCAAGGCATCGTGCATGGCGCGTCTGTCACATGCCCCCTGCACAACTGGGTGATTTCGCTGGAAACCGGCAAGGCGTTGGGTGCGGATGAGGGTGCCGTGCGCACCATTCCCATTCGCAATGTGGATGGGCAGCTTTCGGTTGCTGTCGAAAGCCGGATGATCGCAGCGGAGTGACCATGGCAAAAGAGGTCAAGACCACCTGTCCCTATTGCGGCGTCGGTTGCGGCGTCATTGCCAACATTGCGGATGATGGCACCGTCTCCGTGAAAGGCGACACCGATCACCCTGCCAATCTCGGGCGGCTCTGTTCCAAGGGGTCCGCACTGGCGGAAACCATCGATCTGGACGGGCGGCTGCTTTATCCACAGATCGATGGCGAGCGGGTGGAGTGGGACAGCGCGCTTGATCTCGTGGCCTCGAAATTCTCCGCCGCCATTGCCGAACACGGACCAGATTCGGTGGCTTTTTATGTCTCAGGCCAATTGTTGACCGAAGACTATTACGTCGCCAACAAGCTGATGAAAGGTTTCATCGGCTCTGCCAACATCGACACCAATTCGCGGCTGTGCATGTCGTCTTCCGTCGCCGGTCATCGTCGCGCCTTCGGTTCGGATACGGTACCAGGACTTTACGAAGACATCGAAGGCGCCGATCTCGTCATCCTCACCGGCTCGAATCTGGCATGGTGCCATCCCGTCATCTACCAGCGTCTTGCCGCCGCGAAGGCAGAGCGCCCAGACATGCGCATCGTGGTCATCGACCCACGCCGCACCATGACCTGCGATATCGCCGATCTTCATCTGGCCATCCGCCCGGATGGGGATGTCGCGCTGTTCACTGGCCTTCTCGCCCACTTGGCAACACGTCCCGCAATTGATCGCGCCTATATCGCGAATTTCACAAACGGTTTCGATGAAGCTGTGCAAGCCGCAACCGCGTTGAGCTCTGACGAGATTGCCGAAGCGACCGGGCTGTCCATCACGGAGCTGACACGCTTCTACCAGCTTTTCGAAAGCACTGAAAAAGTCGTCACCTGCTACAGCCAGGGCGTCAACCAATCGGCCAGCGGCACGGATAAAGTCAACGCTATCATCAACTGCCACCTCGCCACCGGTCGCATCGGCAGGCCGGGCATGGGCCCGTTTTCGCTGACCGGTCAGCCCAACGCCATGGGTGGTCGCGAAGTCGGCGGTCTCGCCAACATGCTGGCAGCCCATATGGCCATCGAAAATGCCGATGATCGCGACCGAGTCCAGCGGTTCTGGGGCTCACCCGTTATTGCCAACAAGCCCGGCCTGAAGGCGGTCGACCTGTTCAAGGCCGTGGCGGATGGCCGTATCAAGGCACTCTGGATCATGGCGACAAATCCTGTCGTTTCCATGCCGGACGCCAGCGCCGTCGAGGCAGCGCTGAAAATCTGCCCCTTCGTTGTCGTCTCCGACATCATGCAGGACACGGACACGACACGCCACGCCCATGTTCTGTTGCCCTCGCTCGGCTGGGGCGAAAAAGACGGAACCGTCACCAATTCGGAACGTCGCATCTCCCGCCAGCGTGGCTATTTGCCAGCACCGGGTGATGCAATGGCTGACTGGTGGCAGCTGACCGGAGTGGCCCAGCGCATGGGCTTTGTGGATGCTTTCGCCTTCACGAGCCCTTCCGATATTTTTGCCGAACATGCCGCGCTGTCGGCATTCGAAAACGACAGAACACGTGATTTCGATATCGGAGCGTGTTCTCGGCTGACGCCTGCGGACTATGACGACATGCAGCCGTTCAATTGGCCGCAGCCCCTATCTGGCGTTCCAGAAGACACACGTTTCTTTGCTGACGGCAAATTCTTCCATAACGATGGCAAGGCCCGCTTTATCAGCCTCGCACTGCCACAGGCCTCACGCATTGATGCGGATTATCCCCTGACACTCAACACCGGCCGCATTCGCGACCAGTGGCACACCATGACGCGCACTGGAAAAAGCGCGCGCCTGTCATCGCATATCGCCGAGCCATTCGTGGAATTGCATCCACGCGACGCCATGGCATCAGGCATCGAAAGCGCTGATCTCGTCGAAATCGAAAGCCCGCTTGGCAGGATCATTGTTCGCGCACTGGTCACGGACCGCCAAGTGCGGAGCCATGTTTTTGTGCCCATGCACTGGAACGACCAGTTCGCCGCCAATGCCCGCGTCGACAAGCTGGTTCCCTCCGTCACTGACCCGTTTTCCGGCCAGCCCGCATCGAAAAATACTCCCGTTAAGGCCAAACGTTTTCAAGCGAAAGCCTATGCCTTTGCCGTGACGCAGAACAAGCCGCAGGATCTTGATTGCGCCTACTGGGCGCTGGCAAAGGCAGACGGCGGCTATCGTCTCGAAATGGCATTCGAAGATGTGCCCGAGGACTGGACGAGTTGGGGACGTGCGGTTTTCGGCGTCTGTTCCCGTATTGAGCCAATCGGTTACGCCGACAACAGCGCCGGTCAGGTGCGTCTTGCCTTTTTTGAGGGCGAGATATTGCTCGCGGCTTTGTTCATCGCCAACACGCCTGTGGCCGTCGCCCGCAACTGGGCCATTTCCCAGTTGACCACCCGCCATGACGATTTGCGCACACGGTTCGCGCTGGTCGCGGGTCGCCCTGGTGCAGGCAAAGCGGACCCCGGTGCCACGGTCTGCTCGTGTTTCAGCGTCGGTGTCAACCAGATCACCACGGCAATACGCGATGGATGCCGCACTGTCGAAGCCATCGGCAAAACCCTGAATGCCGGAACCAATTGCGGCTCCTGTCGTGCCGAGATCAGAGGTATCATCGATGGCTGCCTCAAAACCGCAGCAGAGTGATTGCCGGTGTATCCCGCTTTAAAGGGGTTGTGATTATCCTGAATATGGAATGAGGTGCCGCGCGAGCGAATCTTAAAGAAGACATCCGTGAATACTGATCCATTCCATATTCTGAAAACCATCTATGGCTACGATACCTTCCGGGGGCAGCAGGCAGACATCGTCCAGCACGTCATCGCCGGGAACAACGCGTTCGTGCTGATGCCGACAGGCGGCGGCAAGTCTCTCTGCTACCAGATTCCGGCGCTCTCACGGCCTGGCATGGGCCTCGTCGTCTCGCCGCTGATTGCACTGATGGTCGATCAGGTCGCGGCATTGCGCCAGGCGGGCGTCAGGGCCGAAGCGCTGAATTCAAACCTCTCACCCGACGAAAGGCGGGCGCTGTGGGCCGACATCCGCGCTGGTCGCGTCAGTATTCTCTACGCAGCACCCGAAACCTTGCTGAAGCCGGATGTGCTGGATGCGCTTCAGGATGTGCCCCTGTCGCTCATCGCAATTGATGAGGCGCATTGTCTCTCCCAATGGGGTCATGACTTCAGGCCGCCATACCGGCAACTGGATCTGCTGACAGAGCGGTTTCCACACACCCCACGCATGGCCCTGACGGCGACGGCGGATGAGCCGACACGCGCCGAAATTCTGGAGCATATGCGCATCGACGGAAAGGACGCCTTCATTGCAGGCTTCGACCGCCCCAATATTCGCTACGCCATCATGGAGAAGGACAATCCGAGATCTCAGGTCAAACATTTTCTGAGAAATCATCAGGACGAGAGTGGCATCATCTATTGTCTGTCCAAACGAAAAACCGAGGAAACGGCAGAATGGCTGCGTTCGGAGGGGTATGATGCACTCTCTTACCATGCTGGCATGGAAAGAGAGCAGCGTGAGGCCAACCAGACCCGATTTCAACACGGCGAAGCCGTCATCATGGTTGCTACCATTGCTTTCGGCATGGGAATCGACAAGCCGGATGTGCGCTTCGTCATCCATATCGATTTGCCCAGCAGCATTGAGGCCTATTATCAGGAAACAGGCCGAGCCGGTCGTGACGGCCTGCCATCCGATGTTCTCATGCTTTACGGCTCTGACGATATCGCGTTACGCAATCGATTTATCGAAAAATCCGACGCATCCGACCAAAGAAAGCATATGGAACGGCAGAAGCTGGATGCGTTATTGGGCTTGGCTGAAACGGCTGGATGCCGACGACAGGCTCTCCTCTCCTATTTCGGCGACAGTTGCGAACCCTGCGGCAATTGCGACACCTGTGCCCAACCGCCGGAACTGTTTGACGGCACGATCGCTGCCCAGAAAATTCTGTCCTGCATCTATAGAACGGGTGAACGCTTCGGTCAGGCCTATATCATCAGTGTTTTGCTGGGCGCAGAAGACGAACGAATGAGCCGCTTTGGCCACGACAAGATCTCGACCTATGGTATCGGGAGGGAACATGATAACAGGACCTGGCGAGCCATCTTTCGCCAATTGATTGCATCACGCCTGCTTGAGGTCGATCTTGAGGGGCATGGTGGCCTTTCCATGTCTGAGACCGGCCGGCAGTTCCTCAGGGAAAAGCCGACGCTGATGTTGCGGAAACCTCAGGCTCCTCGCAAGGCGAGCCGTGACCGAAATCTGAGTGGAAGCAGAACCATCAGCCTTCCCGATGAAGACGCGGCACTGTTTCAGGCCCTGCGCGAACGCCGTATGGAGATCGCTCGTACCCAAAATCTGCCGCCCTATGTCATCTTCCATGATAAGACACTGATCGAACTTGCCGGTGCACGGCCGACATCACGAGCCGAGATGGCAAAAGTACCGGGCGTCGGCGACGCCAAACTGGATCGCTACGGCCCGGCATTTCTCGAGGTCATCTCGCAGTTTATGTCTCAATAGCGACAAGACGAAAGCGTCACTCGCCATTTACGACATCTAGCGCGGTCAGAAAGCGCCTGTAGGGTCGCAGCGGTTACGCCTCTATTTTTTCGCTCACGTCGTCCAACAGAAAATAGGCCACGACATAGGGTGTCTGAAAAGGCTTACCGCTATCGGACACGCCTTGCTCCACGCCTCCATCAACGGGATGCCATTTTTGATAATGCGGATTGTTGGTAATGAGGGTGATAGCCTTGCCTGAAAGTGGACCTTGGACTCTGTAACGGGTTTCGGCGAGCGGCCAGACCCGTTCATAATCAGCCTGCGTCATGCGCACCTTGAGCGCCTGACGTTTCGTTATCTCTCCGCGCTGATGACCGGCGGGATCGAGTGTGGGCACATCGAGCGTGACCTCTTGCGCATTGTCCAAAACAGAATTGAATTCGTCAGGCCACATCCGTCTCATGAAACGCTCCTCCCAAGCTTTTCTTCGTCGCATCTGGAAATATAGCCCGTCTCCGTCAGCAAGCAATCCCCTATCCACAGCGAGAGCAGATCAGAAACGGACGACCGCACAACTCCGGTTTGCGGGAACGAGATAGAAACGCGTACACCCGCCGGCCAGCACAGAGGGTTCGATCCGTAAGCTGCTGTTCCTTGCCCGTAACAACGCCAACGAAGACGCCAAACGGCGTCTGATGCCGATCTTGCGGACCCTCATTTAGACTGTGGTGATTGGCAAGACACCCGGTCGTCAACCGGCGAGCCTGCAGGTGCATGGCGACATCTCCAGTATCATGGCATCGATGGAGGTTCTCGATCTGCTGGAGCATCATTTCCTTGCCGCAGCGGGCACCGACCTGATGTCCCGCATTGCGTCTGGCGAGATCACACGGAGGCCAAACGCAAAGAGCTCCTGGACCGTTATGGTGAGGAGCTTGAGTGCAAATATTTGGAATGGAAGGTGTTAGGTGTTTTTTTGGTTGCGGGGGCAGGATTTGAACCTGCGGCCTTCAGGTTATGAGCCTGACGAGCTACCGGGCTGCTCCACCCCGCGTTACCAGGTTTTTGCACT
>NZ_JACIDV010000021.1 GCF_014196515.1 Rhizobium skierniewicense
GTCGCTTCACCGTCTGATAAGGCCCGAAACGATCTTCCGGCAGATCGCGCCAGCGTGCACCCGAGCGTGCCAGCCACAACACCGCATCGAAAAAACGGCGACCGTCACTACGCGGGCCGCGCTTGCCTTGGCGACCACCGGGAACGAACGATTTCAGCCGATCCCACTGATCGTCGCGCAAAACCTCGCCATCCATCACCGACCTCCAAAAGTCAGTGTTGAATCTGATTCAACGACAAAACGGAATCCCATGCCCTTAAATTGTCACTACATCCTAAAGCTTGTTGGAGGGGAATTTATTGTTCCCCTCCAACGCCATCTTTTCAACTGTAGTGTTAGGTCTGAAAGACAGCGGAACGAATACGCCAGACCCTTCGTCTACTGCGCACGTAGCCGATCAACTCACTACTCGGGCGAGGGCGACCACCCGATAATACGAGCCCCTGATACTGAGACCCAACCCGTCGGCATGAAGTTGCTTCAAGGTCCGGCGCTGCTTACGCGTCTTTCCGGTCTCTGTCCTCAACCAGGCTGCCAGTGTCTTGGTAAAGGAATCAAGTTTGCTCGGTCGTTCCGGTACCGTTAACGTCGGCTCGATTCTACCTGCGCTCAAATACTTTGCGATCATGTTATATGGCAGCCCGGCGCGTCGGCTGATCTCACCGATCGACTGCTACTCTCGCAGCGCCATTGGACGGATGATGTTTAGAAGTCCCAGATGGATCACTCCTTCGCCCCATCGCCTACCATCTTGTGGGAAAGTTCATATGGCTTAGTTCTGGGTGGAAATCGAAACCAAACGACATAAAGTTAACCAGAAACACTCGCGACAAGTTCCGTAGAGGCCACCATCTCAATTTCCACAAGCATGTCGGAGTCGACAAACGGCTTCACATGCACCATCGACAAGGCGGGGCGGTGACCGGCGAACGTCTCGCCGTGGGCGCGACCGACCTCCTCCCAAAGGGAGATATCTGTGATGTAGACACGCGTTTGCACGACCCGATCAAGGGCTGAGTTGGCCTCGATCAGCACTGCTGCTAGCTTGTCGAGGATCATCCGCGTCTGGGTGTATACGTCGCCTTTGCCAACGACTGCGCCCGAGCTGTCGGTCGCTGCAGTCGCGGAAATGAAAACCAACCCGCCCGCTACCACGGCGCGCGAGTATCCACTGCGTTCCTCCCAGAGAGAGTTTGTCGAAATTCTCTGCATCGCTCCTCCAAACCGTTTGACGGCTCCATTGCAAAATCAAATTCACGTCTGATAAAAATAGTTGGGCTTCAGGATAATTTTGCTGAAACTTTTTTCGTGCCATATCCAGGAGAGATTTGCTGACAACGGCGGGACAATCCATGGCCAATGGCCATAAACCTTTCTGTTCTGCATCTCCTCACGTTGGCAGAACTTTTCAAAACTGGAGGACAGCGTGTGATGATCCATGATCCGCACGCCACTGCTATTGAAGGAATGAAGGACCGCACGATTAAGCTCCACCATGGCTTGGTCGCGCCACAGCGGATTGTTCCGGCTCGTATCAAGTTGCAGCGCTTTGGCAATCTCGGGTAACTGATTATAACGCTTAGGGTCGCCGAGATTGAAGCTGCCGATTTCGGTGCCTTGGTAGATCCCATTGGATGGTGCGGCAGTGTATTGAATTCCGCCAAGGTCGAGCGACATGCCGGACACTGCCGGTAGGGCAAACCATTTGAGACCAAGCGCTTCAATGGCCTCGTATTCGGCATGGCATATCTGAACCTCAAGAACCTTGTCTTGCGGGATATCAAAAATCTCCGGGGTCTTGTCTCCAATCTTGATAAGAAGGGGGAGGATGTCAAACCGTGTGCCACGTCCACGCCAGCCAAGTTTCAGGGCTAATTCTGTTATAGCGACATTCTTGGGATCGCCCAGAATTGTCCCATCGGAGTTCTTGTAGCCAGCGTAAAGCAGAAGCTGGGAGTTCAACACGCGAATTTGTGGTTCACCTGGGCGAAATATCGTAATAGCCGCACGCAGGTTGCCGCCGTTGGTAGCCCACTCAAGATGAGACAGAATGGCCTCAAAAATGTCCTCGGGCGTTTCAGCATCTCTGGCATCAAATAATTTTAGGGATCTCCAAAACATTCTTCCGACGCAGCGGACGCTATTGCGCCAGGCAAGTTTCGCACCAAATGTCAACTCGTCCAGATTATGATGCCAGGTTCCGTTTTTCTGGAACTCGCTACGCATTTCGGTAAGTCTGGCTTCGAGCCCGCCTGATATGCCGTCCTCCTCGAACATTTGCCGAAGAAAAGCTTCGCCCTCCTTTATCGGATCCATGATCGGCTGCATATAAAAACTATCAGCCTGCACTGGCCTTTGATCTTGCTTGTGCAGATGCACAACTGGGCATCTCTTTATCGTATCTTCTTTCGGCTCATCTGTTCCAATGGCGTGCGCATGCGCCGAATCTGAAATCGACTCCATGTTAAACTCCTCAGTACTTTATTAAATTCTAATATTTATTGAAAATAGAAAATTACTATCTCGAGATTTGGCTCAATTTTTATTTTATATATTTCTGTTTTATTGCTGAAACCTGTTTGTCTTTGCTGCAGGCGAAAATTCGAAAAAGGAATGACTTGCTGGATTCACCTTGAGATTGATTTTCTTTGCAATTATATCTTCAAGTTCGGTGATAAGGCTGCTAGATGCGCTTAGGATGACCTCCGGTCGGGTTATAAGAGAAACATCAACGTCTGACGCTCCGACGAACAGATCGTAATGCACAACGTTTCCAAGCGTGGATTCCCCGGCCCAAAGCGCGCCTTCAATTTGATCTATCTGAACGGGAGAAAGACCTGCTACATTCGCTCTGCCATGGGAGCGGAAGATAATGTCTTCACTGTGTGGGTCAGGCCAACAAGAAAATAGGTCGCCTGTATCGAACCGGACCAAGGTCATGATGCCATCCCGCAGCCAGCTTATCGCCAGCCTGCCAAATTGAGCATTTGCAGAGAGATTCTGACTGATTCTGTCCTGCCACTCTGCCTCGATTGGAAGAATTTCAAACACGAAGTCTCTCGTATAACCGATGTAATCGCCATCTTCACGGCCATACATGACTGACGCAGCCTCGCTGGAACCATAGATCAACGGGCGCGCGGCGCCCGGAATGCCCAGCAACGAATCGAATGCCTTCAGCAGTGGGCGAGAAAGATGTTCACCAGTGACCAGCAACTTCACGAGGCTGGGTGTGCGAATTTTCAGTCTGTCGAGTTCGAAGAGCAGTTTCAGAATGAGTGTCGGTGTCGACATCATGGCCGTGATCCCGTAATCATTGATCAGCCTGCCAATCCGCGCCCAATCACATATTTTCGGAATTGGAAAGGCGCGCATATGCGCCACTCCCAAATCGTAAAGCGCGCGGGCCGACCCTTCGATGAACGGGCTCATCACGGAAGGATTGAGCAGCATGACGCGATCCTGACCTGCAATCAAATGACGTCGATAAGCAAGCGACTGATTATAGGTGTTCCAAGTCAAATCCGTTCTGCCGCGCGGGGTGAGCAGAGGCTTGGATCCGCTGGTGCCTGAACTTTCCGCAAAAAGCAGTACAGATCTCTCACTCTCCTGATATGCCTGAGCACCGTGTTGGATGTAAAATTTTTTATCTGTCACGGGAAAAGTGTCCAGCACCTCCTTTAGTCCCAATTCTGGATCGGCTGGGCGAATACCTCGAAAAGCGGCGACATCGCGTGCCCGTGAAGCGATGGTTCTTGCTGCCGCCAAAGGGTGAGCCGTTACAATCATGGCATGGTCACACGTCTGCAAGGGCTGGGAGATCATGCGGTTTCCCCTCCGTCGATCGGAATTTGGGTTCCCGTCAGATAAGACGCTTCGGACGATGCGAGAAAGGCAACCAAGGCCGCCACCTCTGCAGGATCGGCATGGCGTCCGAGCGGTATTTTCTGATCAACCGCCCGAAGCATATCGGGGGTATATTCCGCCTTTTGCATCGGCGTCAGAACGTAGCCTGGGCATATCGCATTGACGCGGACGACCGGCGCGAGTTCCAGCGCCATGGAACGGGCCAACATGATGACGCCAGCCTTCGAGACATTGTAATCCGCGTAATGTTTATGAGCGCTCATGCCATTGGTGGAACCCATCATGATAATCGATCCGGAGCCTGCGGCATGCATAATCCGCGCTGCGGGCATGACGGTATGAAAGACGCCGTGGAGGTTTACATCAATGACGCGCCTCCAATCCTTATACGACATGTCGATCAAGTCATGGCGAATGCTGATCCCGGCATTGGCAAAGACGACATCAATTGCGCCGTGGTCACGGCTAATCTTGTCATAATTCGAAATCATGGCGTCGTAATCCGTCACGTCACACACAATTTGGTGCAATCTATCCTCGGGAACCTGTTCCCAGCTTTTCGCCAGCGCCTGAGCATTGATGTCGACGGCAAATACCGTTGCTCCTTCATTGAGAAAACGCTGGGCCGTCGCAGCACCGATACCACTCCCTGCACCCGTGATAAGTACTTTTTTTCCAGCCAGATCCGGATATCGTCCCACCATGTTCTGTCTCCTGAAGCATCTTTTATGTCTGTCAAAAACAATGATGAACGATCACAAAGAATCCCGGCTCATTGCTGAAGAAATATTTGAATTCGTCGTTTGTTATGAAGCGATCCTAGAATGGGTCGCCTTCGATTCTGGAGCGTCCGCAAGCCGTGGTCTGAAACCTGCCGCTCCGAAACCCAGATCGGCCCGACGTCACATATTTTGGGCACGTATCGGCCGTTGGGCAATTGCGCTCAAGCGCCAAACAATCCCGTAAATCTATTTTATTCTTTACATTCGAAATAAAGAGTCGGGCTCTTCCAAGCAAATGCTGTGCAAGCGCCCTTCCTCCTCATTTTGGAGGTTTCAAAAGCCAAGTCGTATCTCAAAAAGCTCTATTACAGCGTCTCAGGAAATATGTGGGGCGTAATCGAGAACGACATCGCAGACGCCGCAGCGTTTCACAAAATCACGAGCCATTTCGTCACGATAATAGTCGTTGATCAAAGCTTGAATGCCAGGGACATTATTGGCGAGAGCTCTTTCAGTGAAGGTTTTGGCCAAAGCGACCATGCCGGCATAAAGGCGGTCATGAGTCGTGTTAATTTGAATATTTACATGATCAATATCAATGAAACCATGCTGGCTCAGAAAGCTCATCTGGATCAGTGCCGCACCTGCATCCGGGAAATCATCACCGCCCCGGCAAAGATATCGTAGCATTTCACGTATATAAATATCGGATGCCAATTGTAGGCTGGCATTCGGCGCAACAGTCGTCCACGGGCCGCTTGTGCTCAGCAGAAAACCAAAGACATCTGCCATGGCCTCCTGCATGACCATGGAGAGCCAACGACCTTCACACCGCATGATCTTGTAGTCGGTCTGCGGCAATCGCACTTCATGTCCGGTGTCGTGTCCCCGAAACCACAACGCCAACTGCAAGTCGATTATCTCATCTTCGGCATTGGCTATCAGCGGAATGATATCCTTCGAGAAGGGCTTGCTGATTCTATAATACATCTCGCGATAGACATTCGATAATACAAGTGTCTTTTTGCGTGGTGCCCGCTTCATACCTTCATCTTCAGGAAGAAAATAGGCAAAGTGTTTCGGATAAAGGTTTGCTTCGCCACCACAGAACATCAGTTCGGTGAATTTGATGGCAGGTGGCACGCCCAGAACCAGATCCGGATTGACCAGTTCCCTCAGAAACGCTTCACTTTGGGTATAACAGGCGTCAACCTTCGCGATTATATCGTTGAGTTCCGTGTTAACAATTGCAAACAGTGCTGAATGGTAGGTTCCCTTGCTTTTTCCGAGCCATGTTCCCAAGGGGCCGCAGACCGACATGAGTACCTTTTCGTCTAGTCCTGTCAGTTCATCATGAAGGACCTTGTTGGATCCATGACGCAATATGCGCGCCCTTATCCTAAGGCTGAGTGCTGAGTCGGTACAGTCGATCCCATCGGCCGCCCTTTCAAGCGCGTCTGCAGTCTTTGTCCTCGCAACGAAGCCGAGGCCTTCCGAGCCGCCTGAAATATCAAGGTCTTCAACTATCCGGATAATTTCTGCGAGCTGGGTTGCCTCCTTTAGGGCTGCGATGACAGCCTCTGGTAAAGCACTTTCTGATGGATTGAGGAGTTTGATGGCGGCGACGGAGTGCTTGCTACGCTCCGGCCAGAACCTTGCGTTGGCAACGACGGTATGATCCAGATCGCTGGGCAAATTCAGACCTGGAATTGATGGTGGATAAAGTACAGGATTTGCATCGACTTCATGAAAAGACATAGAAAATCTCCTTCACAAATGCACCAAAACGCTAAACGATTGGCTCTAACGGAAAATTAATTTTAAGAAATTCCATTCATATGAGCGGCGTCATTTTTCTCTGAATAGCCGCTATATATAAAGTTTATCGAATATTTATATATTTCTCATTTCAAGAAGAGGTCATTTCTTTTCCGAAGCTGCCGTTGAATATGTCACGCAAAATTCTGATGGGATTGGGAAACATCAAATTTGTCGTTTTAGAATAGTTAATCCATTCGTCGCCGAGAATGCGGCGGCCACGGCTATCCTGATGAACTGTTCCGAGGTAAGTATAAAGGGTGGCGAAAATAGCGAGCCACAGTGTATCAAGTGTCATTACCGGCTGAGACCAGAAAATGAGTGCAAGACAGGTATGATGTGGAAAGCGGACATATTTTTTAGGCCCATTTTTGCGGACGCGGTAGTATTCCGCCGGTTTGCTTTTTGTGAGCATGGACTTGACCTGGGCAACGCCGATCCATTGTGCAAATGATGTGGTGTACTTGAAACAGTAAAAGAAACCGAAAAGTGCCGCTCCCATGCCGCCAATAGCGGCGTAGTAAGACATGCCTTCGAGTCTGTAAATCACGACACCCGAGCTCTGCCAGAATGAAAACGCGACTACAAGAAGTATAATAGACATAAGACTGTAACAAATATTCCAAAGCTGCAAGGGAAGCACTTTCTCAAATGCGGCCACGGCTGTCTTGGTTGTCAGCAAGCTATGCTGTAATCCGTAGACAAGCATGATAAATGTGTCAATTAGCAACCATCTATACATATCGATCATGAAAAATTCCTCCTTTAAATATAATATTAAGGCAATATGCATTTGGACGATATCAATTCGACCAGTTTGCAAATTAAAAATTCTTCTCGAAATATAATTTTATATTGTGTTATTATTATTTTTTTAAGATGAACGTTTATTCAATTATTTTTTTAATAAATTTAATCGAAAGATGTATTAATTCCATTTTGACTGTCGGATTGACAGGCGGTCTCGAATAATGCGGTTTCAAAACCGATTTATAGTTCTGCCGATCGAGCGCTTTTCAACTTGGTCATTGATTGCCTAATACAGCCGATGGCGAAAAGTGAAATGGGATACAGCAGTAGAAAACTAAACCCATGGACAAGAAAAATCCAGCCAATCATCGCCACGGCACCGATGAACCACGCCGCCGGTACACGGCGCTTAAACTTTAGATACGCCAGAATGGAGAAGCCAAGAAGAATGATAAAACCTTGTGTTGTCAGCATGAATGCGGTCGATGGAGATGTCCCTGAAATCTCGATCAGTCCTATAAAAACGGTGTAAATCGTTGCGGCGGACAACAAAGATATAACCGGGGTTCCCTTGTCGTCCGTGCGACCGAGTGATTTCGGCAGCAGGGCAAGACTTCCCGCAGCATAAAAGGCCCGACTGGCACCGAACACCCAGGAATTGGCGTTGGCAACCAGAACAACGACCATGGTGAACAAGAGCACGGTTCTGACGGGTCCAGTACCGAGAAGGGCCGAGAGACCGGAAACGCCTGTTACATCCACGCCAGCGTAAGCGGATGCGGATACAACCCATGCAAAGGCGAGATACAGGATGACGACGATCATAAAACTAAACCAGTAGATACGAGGAATAGTTTTTTCGGGATCTCGCACTTCTTCCAGTCCGAAAGATAGATTTTCCCAGCCCTGGAATGCCCAGAAGACGATAACACAACCGGCCCAGAGCGCATTGATGTTTGGCGTGTAATTCATCACGTCACGGGTCAAAGTTTGACTAGCAATCCCGAGATTGCTCAGGGAAAGGACCACGATTCCGGTCATGATAATCAGGACGGAGATTACAATAAGCTGGTTGACGACAGCGAGGTTATGCACGCCACGGAGATTCATCAGTGTTGCGAACCATGCAACAGCGATGGCAATTGGGCCGCGCCAAGTGGTCGGATCCAAATTGAGAAGTTCTGAGGCGTAGGCGCCGATGACCAGAAAGAACGCGGGCATGCCAACCGCCAATGCGCCGCAGGCGATGAGCGTAAATCCGCCTCGGCTCCAATTGCCAATGGCATAGGTAGCAAAACCTGCTACCCCTTCTGAAGAAGCGAGTCGGTAACCCAGCTCCGAAAAAATGTGGATTGTCGGTGCTATGCAAAGGGCTACGACGACCCATGAAAAAAGAGCCGTTACGGGGTCCGTTTCACTGATGACGAGCCCGGGCAAACCAAATAAGCCCGAGCCAATGACCATCGATATCGCGATGGCGGTACCGTTTCGGGACGTCAAATTTCTAACAAGCGCCATGATAGCCAACCAAATATCGCATCGCTTTGTTGAGGCGATGATAGCTTCTATATATTTAATTTTCCATGTTCGAACCAGCAAACAAATCTTACGGTTCTTGCAAAAATTAAAAGCCTCATATTGGCGTGGATATCTATCGACGCGTTTTGCAAGATGAAATTAATTAACCGTTTTACAGGTCTGACGATATGGTTAATGGATATAATGTCAACTGAAAATTGCATAAAATAATCAAAAATCAATTTTTCTCCCTCAAAAGTAAGGGTATCGTAGTTGCGTGACTGCCAAAACATGAAGGGCGAGAGTCGTAAAATCTGGTTTTACCGAGACTGCCGGGCCGCAAATGCTCCAAAAATCTATGTGTCTGGCAAGCAGTGTCGTTCCCACGCGTACGGAAGAATTTCGACAGAGTAAATCAAAAGGCTGACCCCCCCAGGTGGTCGCCATTTCCACACGCCACACTTCATGCCAATTGTGCATCATCACGAGCTTGTGAGGACGCTGCAGTCCAGCCATTCTGAGACGGATTGATCCGGAGGCGGCGATAGAAGGTGACTGGTCGTGTCGTTTTGAACACGTCTCTCCAACCGTGAGGAATTCAGTCCTGAGGTTAAAGTTGCTTCGGCACCAGCATAACGCCACACAACATCGCCAATCATGTCAGGAAAGGATTGCTTGGACCAAGAGACTTCATGAACCTCTAATTCGCGGCCGGTACAATGGCATGCTGCGGCGATGAAAATATCGTCTACGGTTTGAACCGCGTCTGGTTTGGCGCTGGCCATTTCGTATAAGTTATGCGGCCATGGCTGTTGCGTCGAGCTTGGCGTAAGACTGCCCCTCGGCTTCGACTGGCGCTATGTTGCCTAGGGGCTCGAGAAGATGGATGACCTTGGCGTTAAAGAAACCGTTGATCGTGTCGGTGAGTGCGTTACCGCTACTGTCGCCGACGCCTGCGACGTAGGGCTCGATTTCAGCTTCTGCCGGCCGCTCGGAAAGCCGAAAGGGCACGTATTGGACGCCTCTGTTCGCGTGCCGCATGAGGCCACCGCCACGCGCTGGGCGCCGATCATGAAGAGGCTACTCAGAACATCGCGGACAAGTCAGCATGCGCCTTCCGGCACGCCCGCGGGGCGTTGCGCATCCGAAGAAGCGATCGGTATTCTTAGCCAAAGGCGTAGCAAGCCGTTAGCCTGACGGCTTCCAGCGAAGTCGACCTACAGGGCTAAAGATTGTTGCGATGCAGTCCAAGATACATAGGTGGGGCAGTCGATTTGCGGTACTGCGCATTGGAATGGAAGCGGCAGCTACCGGCGTCGCGTTGTTTGGCGGTGCGAATGAGCGGGTCCTACCGTTTCGATGCAGAATTTTATCTGCAAACAGCTTCATCCATAACTCAGCCGGAGCATGAAGTTAGAGTTTTGCCTAGTGGCTTGATATTAATGTAAAATAACAAATTCTGGAAATTTGGTGGAGCTAAGCGGGATCGAACCGCTGACCTCTTGCATGCCATGCAAGCGCTCTCCCAGCTGAGCTATAGCCCCATAAGGGTTCCGGTGTGTTTCTCCGGTTCCGGGAACCAACGCATTATCTGCGTCGGTGGCGCTTGATACTTCTGCTTCTGGAAGATGGCAAGCCGAAAAGTTCGCCCGACGACATTTTTTTGACGTCGGGCGGTAATTCCTGTGTCAATCAGGTTTCGTCGTCATCACCGTTCACGCCGATGATGCCTGAGACATCGTCGTCATCTTCATCTTCATCGGCTTCCAGGAACGTGTCGTCGTCGTCGTCAAGCTCGACGTCATCGTCACCTTCGATATCAGGAATGTCATCACCGCTCGCATCGCTGTCGGCGTCTTCCGAAGGAACGAGTTCGACTTCCGTGTTCTCGATGTCGACTTCGGCAACTTCTTCTTCTTCAGCCTGCTGTTCCATCTTCTTGGCTGCAGTCGTTTCCTCGAAGAAGGAAAGCGGCCAGGACTTGCCGGAATAAGGAGAAACGATCGGGTCGCGATTCAGGTCGTAGAACTTCTTGCCGGTATCCGGGTCTGTCCGCTTGGTTCCAAGGTCCGCTTTTGCCACTGTCTAAGCCTCAAATTTTGAGATGGTTTCGGTGTGTACGCCGTAGTTTCCGGCAGTAGACGGTAAAATTCTAGCCGGTCCCATTAATCGTTGATGTCTTTCGTGTCAAAGATAAACTTTGCAAAGGGGATATACATCAGCGGTTAGGAAGGCATTGATGATGCATCACGGTGATTATAAGAACGATCCGTTCGCCACCGTGTTCAAATCGTAGCGGGATATATTTATAATGACATTCACGATCGCCATAGATGGACCAGCTGCTGCCGGGAAGGGTACGTTGTCCAGAAAAATAGCCGAAGTCTATGGCTTCCACCATCTGGACACGGGCCTGACCTACCGCGCGACCGCAAAGGCGTTGCTCGACGCAGGGTTGCCTCTGGATGACGAGAGTGCTGCACAAAGAGCGGCGGCGGCTCTGGATTTGGCACGGCTGGATCGGGGCGAACTGGCAAAGCACGAGATCGGAGAAGCGGCCTCCAGGGTTGCCGTCATGCCTGCGGTTCGCCGTGCGTTGGTGGAGGCGCAACGCGCATTCGCAATAACGGAGCCGGGAGCCGTTTTGGACGGTCGTGACATCGGAACTGTGGTTTGCCCCGAGGCGCAGGTAAAACTCTACGTGACCGCCTCACCGGAGGTGCGCGCGCGGCGGCGTTATGACGAGATTGTCAGCGCAGGTGCCGAAGCCGATTTCGATACGGTGTTTTCAGACGTCAAGAAGCGCGACGAACGCGATATGGGCAGAAGCGATAGTCCTTTGAAGCCAGCGCAAGACGCGCACTTGCTTGATACGTCTAAAATGGGTATAGAGGCGGCGTTTCAAGCGGCAAAGTCAATCATCGACGCTGCCTTGAAGAGATAATATGTGCGGGGAACCGGAACATCTGGCCCCCGTTTAGACTGGAATATCCCGAAAGCATGCCCTGCGCCGGAAAGTCTCATCAAAGAGGCGGGTATGGATTTTGGGAATGATCAACACGAACCCCCGGTGCTTTGTATCCCTTTGTGGATACTCTCAGGAGATTGAATGTCAGTAGCTACACCCACGCGCGACGATTTCGCAGCCCTGCTGGAAGAGTCCTTTGCGTCTAACGACCTTGCTGAAGGCTATGTTGCCAAAGGTATCGTCACGGCGATCGAAAAGGACGTTGCGATCGTTGACGTCGGCCTCAAGGTTGAAGGCCGCATCGCGCTCAAGGAATTCGGTGCACGTTCGAAAGACGGCGGCCTGAAGGTCGGCGACGAAGTTGAAGTTTACGTTGAGCGGATTGAAAACGCTCTGGGCGAAGCCGTTCTATCGCGCGAAAAGGCTCGCCGCGAAGAGAGCTGGGTCAAGCTCGAAGCCAAGTTCGAAGCTGGCGAACGCGTCGAAGGCGTTATTTTCAACCAGGTCAAGGGTGGATTCACCGTCGATCTGGACGGCGCTGTCGCGTTCCTTCCACGTTCGCAGGTCGACATTCGTCCGATCCGCGACGTGACACCGTTGATGCACAACGCGCAGCCGTTCGAAATCCTCAAGATGGACAAGCGCCGTGGCAACATCGTTGTCTCGCGTCGTACGGTTCTCGAAGAGTCCCGCGCCGAACAGCGTTCTGAAATCGTTCAGAACCTCGAAGAAGGCCAGGTCGTTGACGGCGTTGTCAAGAACATCACCGACTACGGTGCGTTTGTTGACCTCGGCGGCATCGATGGCCTGCTGCACGTCACGGATATGGCTTGGCGCCGTGTCAACCATCCTTCGGAAATTCTCAACATTGGCCAGTCGGTCAAAGTTCAGATCATCCGTATCAACCAGGAAACCCACCGTATCTCGCTCGGCATGAAGCAGCTCGAGTCTGATCCTTGGGATGGCATTTCTGCCAAGTATCCAGTTGGCAAGAAGATTTCTGGTACCGTTACCAACATCACCGACTACGGCGCATTCGTAGAGCTGGAGCCAGGCATCGAAGGCCTGATTCACATCTCGGAAATGTCCTGGACCAAGAAGAACGTACACCCCGGCAAGATCCTGTCCACAACACAGGACGTCGACGTTGTTGTTCTCGAAGTCGATCCTTCCAAGCGTCGTATTTCGCTGGGCCTCAAGCAGACGCTTGAAAACCCATGGCAGGCATTTGCCTTCAGCCATCCGGCCGGCACTGAAGTTGAAGGCGAAGTCAAGAACAAGACTGAATTCGGTCTGTTCATCGGCCTCGAAGGCGACGTTGACGGTATGGTTCACCTGTCCGACCTCGACTGGAACCGTCCAGGCGAGCAGGTCATCGAGGAATACAACAAGGGTGACACCGTAAAGGCTGTTGTTCTTGACGTAGACGTCGAGAAGGAACGCATCTCGCTCGGCATCAAGCAGCTTGGCAAGGATGCTGTCGGCGAAGCCGCAACATCCGGCGAACTTCGCAAGAACGCCGTTGTTTCCGCTGAAGTTATCGCGGTGAACGAAGGTGGCATCGAAGTGAAGCTGGTGGCTCATGAAGACATCACATCCTTCATTCGCCGCAACGACTTGGCACGTGATCGCGATGATCAGCGTCCTGAGCGCTTCTCGGTTGGC
This sequence comes from Rhizobium skierniewicense, assembly GCF_014196515.1. GTDB lineage: Bacteria > Pseudomonadota > Alphaproteobacteria > Rhizobiales > Rhizobiaceae > Agrobacterium > Agrobacterium skierniewicense. The sequence goes on from NZ_JACIDV010000021.1 coordinate 13,309, forward strand.
CAGGTTCTCGACGCCCGCGTCGTCAACTTCTCCAAGAAGGATCGCAAGGTCATGCTTTCGATCAAGGCTCTGGAAATCGCAGAAGAGAAGGAAGCTGTTGCTCAGTTCGGTTCGTCCGACAGCGGCGCTTCGCTCGGCGACATCCTTGGCGCGGCCCTCAAGGGTCGTACCGAGTAATCGGTCGAACAGTCTGAAATAATGAACCCGCCGGAGCGATCCGGCGGGTTTTTTGTGTCTAAAACAGAAATGTATATCAAGAGATACCGCTCATCCGCAGGTAGTAGGATTCAGCGTTGCGGGTCGATCCATCGTCATTTGCACCTTCCGACACCGAATGGTCGACCACTTCATCATTGGCGGGAGGCTGCTGTTCCTGATCAGTGCCTTGCTCCCGAGGGTCCTGGTGGTCATCGCCTTCGCTGGCCTGTTCTTCGGAGGAGGGCCATCGTCCACGCGGAGGGGCGTCGGATTCCGGCTCGTCTCCGGCTGCCGGATAATTCACGAAAGGAAGAGGGATACCGTCCTTTGCCACCATCGCAGCTGCCGCGCCTTGCAACATGGGTTGGTCGAGCATCGCCGCTTTGACGTCATGCGCGATGGCGGCTCTCTGCATGACGGCAGTCTCTGCGCGAATGTCGGTTAGGGCGGCGTCAGACTTAACTGCATCTGGATGAGTGTTAGAAGCCATCGCACTTCGCAGGGGCAGTTTTTCTGTTTGATCGCTGTCTATATTCAAACTGGCCAAAAGCGGCGCCAGCGGTGCCATTATATCTGCCTGAGCAGGAAGCTTTCTGGCCGCCAAGGCCAAAAGCAGTCTTTCCAAGTCCTTTGCCGTCGCACCTGCAAACGCGGTGGTCACAGATGACATGGTCGCCCGTTCGGACATTTGCGGTATCGGGGGTTGCGGAGCCCGCGCGTTCGTATTGCCCTCTTCGGCGTCCAGGTTTGCGTGCAGGGGAAGGGTCGCTGCCGTTTGACTTTGTGTCTTGAGCGGCGCCGGAAGCTGCGTTGTGATCTCCCCATCCGTTGTCGCTGGTGGGAGATCTGCCATTCCCATCTGGCTAGGCGACGGCGGCCTGATCTGCGCCGTTCCTGCGTTGGATGGAAGAGGATCGGCCTTTCCCGAAGAATTGGGGTTCGGCGCTGGTATCGGCATAGTTTTATCGCTTGCGCCAAGGGATGGCGAGCCTGGCTGGTTTACGATTGCCGGATCGGTCTTCACGGGCATGCCCAAAACCACATCGAGTTCGCTTTGCGGCGCGAGTGTCGTGGCGGATGTTGCAGGTGGAAGCGTCCCGGCGCTTTTGATTTGCGGAAGGATGATACGGCTTTCCGGCACCATGTCCTGAAGGTAGGGTGTGATGGTCGGTTTAGGCGCGTTTTGGCTTGGGCTTGAACGGGACAGTTCGAACATAATAGCAAGCCGGGCCGCTTCGGGGCCGGATGAACTTTTGAGAATATTTGCCAGCATATCAATGCTGATACCGCGCAGGATGCTGCCCAATGCTTTCTCGAGCATTGCCTTCTGGTCTGCCGGAATCGTCTGAAGACTTGCCACAAGCCTGTTGACGTAGGTTTCCGCGGTTTCCCCATCCATGCGGGCAATGTTCATCAGCTTGCCCAAGGTTTCGGCCAGCACGCTGACATTCTGGCTTAAACGCAGCTCGCCCGAAACAGCGCGTATATTGGCATCGGTATCGATTGGCGGAATATCGGCCGGCTCTGGAGGGATAACAGGTGCGACTTTGGCAGGCTGTGGCGTCTCCGAACGCGGAGCGGACGTCGAAGACGAGAGATTGGCCAAGGATACGGCACTGACGGGCGGCAGCATGGTGCGCCTCCTTCCTGGTGACACAGGCCTGGCGTCTGGCCGTCAAGTGTCAACGTGAGCGGTCCATGATTGCAACGAACCTTTGCGACGACGCAGGTGTTAGTACCGACCGCTCATGCGGGCCACTGTGGATTCGAGATGTCTTCCAGGACAAGCCGTATGAACGCTGTCCGAATCGACATTCCCTAGAATGACGAAAACGCATTAAGGATTTGCTAACCACGGTGAACGGGATGACGGCCTCAAATGCGCAATGTTCATCCTTGGTCGATCAGCTATGTGCGAAGATGTCCGTGTCGTCCCAACCCAGCAGGTCGAGCTTGGCGCGCATGGGCAGAAAAGCAAAGCACGCCTCGGCGTGTTCGTAGCGCCCATCCCGCAAAAGGCGTCCCGTCAGTTTTTCGCGCAGCGCATGCAGGTAGAGCACATCGGAGGCTGCATATTCGAGTTGAGCCGGCGACAGTTTTTCCGCTGCCCAGTCGGATGACTGTTGCGCCTTTGAAATATCCACCTCAAGCATTTCCTTGAGATTGTCCTTCAAACCATGGCGGTCGGTGTAGGTGCGGCACAGGCGTGAGGCGATCTTGGTGCAGAACACAGGTGAAGATGTAACGCCGAACGTATGGAAAAGCACGGCAATGTCGAACCGGCCATAATGGAATATCTTCTGGCGGCTTGGGTCTGCCAGCATGGCGGTGAGGTTCGGCGCTTCCGTCTGACCGGAGGCAATGCGAATAACATCCGCAGTTCCATCGCCGGGTGAAAGCTGAACCACACAGAGCCGGTCGCGACGGGGGACGAGGCCAAGCGTTTCAGTATCGATGGCGATCGCGCCGGTGTATCGAGCGGCATCGTCGAAGGAGATATCGCCTTCATGATAACGAATTTTCGCGGCCATTTTTTTCTCCACTGCTGGATTGTCGAGCCGCTATAACGGAAACCGTCCGGCCGCGATACCGGGCACGCCGCTTTTCTGACCTTGTACTGCCCTTGCATCGTTGAGGTGTCGCGCGATAGTTTGAGCCGATATTTCCAGCAACGAAAAGCGTTCATATCCATGCCGATCAAAATATATCTTGCCGGGCCGGAGGTCTTTCTGCCCAACGCCCGTGACATGCTCGACGAAAAAGCAGAGCTTGTTCGCCAAGCAGGACACATCCCTCTCTCGCCGGGCGATCTGCAGATACCGCCAGCCGACACAAAGCGGGGCCATGGCTGCAACATCAACGCAATCGACGAACAGATGATGCAGGAGGCGGATGCCATCATCGCCAATCTGACGCCGTTTCGGGGTATCGCGGCCGATACCGGCACGAGCTATGAGCTCGGCTTTATGTGCGCGCTGGAGAAGCCGGTCTTTGCCTATACCAATGTTGCTGCCAATCACTTCAGCCGCATCATGAACTATTATGACGGTGTCGCAACCCAGGATGAGACCGGGCGTTACCGAGGTGCGGACGGGGTGTCTATCGAGAACTTCGACATGGCGGACAACCTCATGCTGCACGGTGGGATCATCAGACGGGGCGGGGCGGTTGTTGTGGGCGATGCGCCAGCCGATGCGCTCTATACCGACCTCACGGCCTTCAAGCAGTGCCTGGCGCTCGCCGTCCAGAAACTGGCGTTCAAGAAAGACTGATAGAATGGAGATAGGAAGATGAGCGGAACAATTCTGATTACCGGTGCCACCTCGGGCTTCGGGCTGGCGACGGCCAGACTTTTTGCCAAGGACGGCTGGAAGGTTATCGGCACCGGCCGTCGCGCAGAGCGTCTCAACGAGTTGGGTGCCGAGCTTGGCTCGTCGTTCCATGGCATGGCGTTCGATATTACAGACGAAGAGGCCATGGCTTCGGGTTTCAAGACATTGCCTGCCGCGTTCCAGAAGATTGACGTTCTGGTCAACAATGCCGGTTTGGCGCTCGGAACGGCATCTGCGCCGGATGTGCCGTTAAAGGACTGGCATACGATGGTGAACACCAACATCACCGGGCTCCTTAATATTACCCACCATTTGCTGCCAACGCTCATAGAGCGCCGTGGCATGATCATCAATTTGTCGTCGGTGGCCGCACACTGGCCCTATGCAGGCGGCAACGTCTATGCGGCGTCAAAAGCATTTTTGCGCCAGTTTTCTTTAGGGTTGCGGTCTGACATGCACGGAAAAGGTGTGCGCGTCACATCCATCGAGCCTGGCATGTGCGAAACGGAATTCACCGTGGTGCGCACTGGTGGCAATCAGGAGGCCTCTGACAAGCTCTACAAGGGCGTCAACCCAATTGTTCCCGAGGATATCGCCAACACCATCCACTGGGTCGCGTCTCAGCCAAAGCACATCAATATCAACAGCATAGAGATGATGCCGGTCAATCAGTCCTTTGCCGGGTTTCAGGTTCATCGCGATCAATGATGGCCACACATAAGCAAATGATGATGAAAAATCGGGCACCGTCATCTTAGCTATGCAAAAAATGCATCGCTGCATTGCGATAGTTGCTCTGTTAAAATTCGTTGGCTGCTCTATATTCAAATCATCGAAGCGACGCACTCCTCCTCCCAGCGTCGCAAGATGTGGATCGACAACACTCCTCCTCCCAGTTGTCGATCAAGTTTAAAGCCTGCCGCACCTCCTCCCGCGGCAGGCTTTTCCTTTTCTGGGTCAATCACCTTCCAGATTTTGCGTACCAGACATCGATCTGATGCGAGGACGACGTTTTCGCCACTTCAGATATGAATACCACGCGAAGTCAGCATCGTCTGAATGTTAACAGCTGATCCTGTCTCTATCGATGCGTTGGCCGCGATGCCTGTCAGAATCGACCATGCACCGGAGACATGATCCGATGCACGGTTAAAGCGATCTGGCTCCATGGATTGCGGATCGAAGATATAGCCGAGCATCACGGGATCTGCGCCACCATGATCGCCCTTGCCCTTCGTAACCTCTATCATTCGCGGCGCTTGTCCAGCGAGATGCAACTGCGTCGTCACCGCTTCGTCGTCGGCATGGTCTCTGACGCCTCCGAAAACGCCATGCACCTCAACGTGCTTGTGGACGAGCTCGCCCTTCGTGCCCTGGAAGCGTATTTCCAGCCCTTCCCACGGAGAGTAAGCCGTGAGCGTGTAGTTGGCAGTGGTACCAGACGCATAGCGAATATGGGCCTGCATCGTATCTTCGATGCCAATATCCGCGTCGAACACGCACCGGTCACGAAAGTAGCCATCCTCGTCTTCGGCATCGAGATAAAGCGCTCGTAACTGGTCGTCGGCGGAAAGATCGAGGCAAAAATCGCATCTCTCCGCCACGGAACAGTCCGCGCAGCGTGGGCCATGGTCCTGCAATCCCAACGCGACTGCGGTCTCCGGGCGATAAAAGGCACGCTGGCCCGATGCGAACACTTCCGTTGGCGCAGATGCCAGCCACCAGTTGAGAAGGTCGAAATGGTGGGTGGATTTGTGGACCAGAAGCCCGCCGGAGTTTTCCTTGTGCCGGTGCCACCTGCGGAAATAATCCGCGCCGTGGACCCGGTCGAGGTGCCAGCGGAAGTCGACCGCCGTGACCTTGCCGATCACGCCGGAGGCCAGCATCTCCTTGATCTGCGTTCGTGCGGGGGAATACCGGTAGTTGAATGTCACCATAACCTTGCGGCCTGTGCGCTTCTGCGCATCTATGATCTGCTTCAGCCGCGACAAATCGATTGTCAGTGGCTTTTCGCAGATGACGTCGCACCCTGCCTCGAACGCCTTGACGATGTAATCTGAGTGCAAAAAATCGGGCGTCGCGATGACGATTGTGTCTGGTTTCTGTTCTGCAATCAACTGGTCGAAATTTTCGGCCAGATAGGTGGGAACGCCATTGGTGCCGGGTTTGGATATGGCCTGCGCCGCTTCGCTTAGCCGATGTGCGTTGCTGTCGCACATCGCGACGATCTGGTGCTGGTCAGAATAATTCTGCGTGATGGAATCGCGAAACATCTTGTGACGTGACCCACATCCTACAATGGCGATTTTCATTTCTTTTCCCTTTGCTGGATGCAGATTTTTATCGGCGGTGGGCGCGCATGGCTTCGCGAGAAACTGATATTACCTAAGCATTAAGTCATATTATGATTTTAACGCAAGCGGATTTCCCATGCTGCAACGCACTGATTGGAGATAACGTGGAGCGACGAAGAAGGTAACAAAACAGAAAAGGCGGCCACATGGACCGCCCTTTGCAACTGGTCACGTCATGTTCAAACTCAACCGGAAACAGCGATCTCGCGCCGCTCGCGATCCGTCACGATCGACAGATCGAGTACCTTCTGGAGATTTGCGGCATGGCGGAAATCAGGGTCAGCTTTCCCGCCTTCCATGACGATGTTTGCGAATTTCTCGTAGTTCGTCAAAACCGGCTCAACCTCGATGTCTCTCCAGATTGCCTTTTCCACGTCTTCGCCCAGGCAGCCGCGAAGCTTGGAGTAATCTGGCGTATGGATGACTTCCAGCGCTCCCTTGTCGCCGTGAAGGCGAAGGCGAAGCTCGTTCAGATGGCCGGTTGCCCAGCGTGTGGCGTGGATCACACCCATCGCGCCGTTATCAAATTCGGCCGTCATGGTGAAGCTGTCGTTGGCATCGAGATCATAGACATCGATTTTGTTGCCTTCGTATTTGTCGAAGGTCTTCAGCCGCGTGAAAATACGCTCCACATCGCTGCCGGCGCCATAGGACGCAAAGTCGAGGATGTGAATGCCCACATCACCCAACACGCCGTTGGATCCGTGCTTGGTGGACAAGCGCCAGAGCCATTTGCTTTCCGTCATCCAGTCGCCCCAAGCCTTGGAAACAAGCCAGCTTTGCAGGTAGGACGCTTCGAGGTGGCGCAGTTTGCCGATAACGCCGTCCTTCACCATCTGCCGCGCCGCCTGAAGCGGTGCGACATTGCGGTAGGTGAGATTGACCATGGCGACGAGCCCGGCTTTTTCCGCTGCATCTGCCATTTCGGCTGCCTTGGCATAGGTTTCCGCCAACGGTTTTTCACAAAATACGTGCTTGCCAGCAGCCAGCAGTTTTAGTGTCGTCGGATGGTGGATCGCATCTGGAGTCACATTGGCAACCGCATCGAATTCGCCCCATGCAATTGCATCATCCAGCGATGTGAAGGTGAGGGGAATACTGTGGCGCAAGGCGAACGCGCGGACGACCACGTCATCCACATCGACAGCCGCCACAAGTTCGACGCCCGAGATTTGAGAGAAATGCATGACATGGCTATTGGCCATGCCACCCGTTCCGAGAATAAGAAGTTTCATGATGGCTTACCTGTAACCTGCTTCGCCAGCAGCGTGCAATTTGGGACCGCGTTCCTCGATCTTCTCGGGAGCTTGATCGAAGGGCACATTTGGTGCGTCGTGGATGCCAGTCAAAGCGGCGGCGGGGTTGTAAGCCCATTGGACCGAGTTGCTGATGACCTTTTGAATGTTGGCATCATGATAGGTTGGATATGTCTCGTGGCCCGGCCGGAAATAGAAGATATTGCCCGCGCCACGACGCCATGTGAGGCCTGAACGAAACACTTCGCCGCCTTGGAACCATGAGATGAAGACGGTCTCCAGCGGTTCCGGAACTGAGAATTGCTCGCCGTACATCTCCTCGTTTTCCAATTCGAAATACTCCGGCAGACCTGCCGCAATCGGATGGCGCGGATTGATCGTCCAGACCCGCTCGCGCTCGCCCGCCTCGCGCCATTTCAGCGCGCAGGGTGTTCCCATCAGTCGCTTGAACGGTTTGGAGAAGTGGCCGGAGTGAAGCACGATTAATCCCATGCCTTCCCAGACCCGCTTGGCGACACGTTCGACAATCTCGTCCGCCACCGCGCCATGGTCCTTGTGACCCCACCAAACCAGCACGTCAGTCTTGTCCAGTCGTTCCTGCGAAAGACCGTGTTCCGGTTCTTGAAGAGTGGCGGTTGTGGCGTGAATATCGGGCGTCTTGTTCAGTGCGTCTGCAATTGTCGTATGCATGCCATTTGGATAGAGCGAACGCACCGTCTCGTTGATGTGTTCGTGAATATTTTCGCCCCAGACGACGGTATTGATAGTCATGGTTATGCTCCTTGGTGATCCGGCGCGCTGGGAGGAGCGGCCGGTTAAGAGGGTCTCGATGAGTTCAGGCGGCGCGCGTGTGGGCTTTAGGCAATGCATTGCCCTGTGCGTCGAAGCGGTGGATATGATCAGGCAACGGCGAGAGGGTAAGCGTCTGTCCGGGCTTCCGGGCAGAAACGCCTTCCTCGCGCACCACGATTGGCTCTTCGGTACCCATGTTCACATAAATGTAGCTGTCTGAGCCCAGCATTTCCGAATGCACGATTTCACCCGTCCACCCGCCTGCGTCCGCCGTTGCGGTAATGTGTTCCGGCCTGATGCCGACGGTATGAGCGCCATAGGCTTCAGCTAGCTTTCCGGCCAGGAAGTTCATCTTGGGCGAGCCGATAAAGCTTGCGACGAAGGTGTTAACCGGCGTTTCATATAATTCGAGCGGTGTGCCGATCTGTTCGACCCGGCCGTCGCGCAAAACGCAAATTCTGTCCGCAAGCGTCATGGCTTCTACCTGATCATGTGTGACGTAAATCATTGTCGTATCAGGCATACTGCGGTTTAATTTGGCGATTTCGAGACGGGTTGCAACGCGCAGAGCCGCGTCGAGGTTGGAGAGGGGCTCATCGAAGAGGAATACTTTGGGATCACGAACAATGGCGCGACCGATGGCCACACGCTGGCGCTGGCCACCGGAAAGCTGCTTGGGCAGACGTTGAAGATAGGGCGTCAGTTGCAGCATCTCCGCTGCGGCCTCGACGCGCTTTCGTCTATCCTCTTTCGTCGATCCGGCAAGCTTCAGACCAAAGGCCATATTGTCAAAAACGGTCATATGCGGATAGAGCGCATACGACTGGAACACCATCGCAACCCCACGGTCGGCGGGTGTCAGCCGGTTGACGACCTTTCCTTCAAAAGAAAGTTCGCCGCCAGTGATTTCTTCCAGCCCGCAGATCAGCCGGAGCAGGGTTGATTTTCCGCAGCCGGACGGGCCGACGAACACCATGAACTCACCGGAATGGATATCCATGTCGATGCCCTTGATGACGTCGAACGCACCGAATGATTTTCTGACATCGCGCAGTCTTATACTGGTCATGAATGTATCTCCTAACCCTTGACGCCACCAGCCGTCAGGCCGGAAATGATGCGCCGCTGGAAGATCAGAACGAGGATGATGAGGGGCACGGTCACGATGACGGAGGCCGCCATGATCGTTCCCCACGGAATTTCAAATTGGGAACTACCGGATAAAAGCGCGATGGCGACGGGCACTGTGCGCTGCTCGTTGGACGATGTGAAGGTCAAGGCGAAGAGAAACTCGTTCCAGGCTGCTATGAAGGCAAGCAGGCCTGTGGTCACCAGCGCTGGCCACATCAGGGGCAGAAAGACCTGCGTGATGATGACCCAAGGCGAAGCTCCGTCCACGATCGCGGCTTCTTCGATTTCCACCGGCAGATCCCGCATGAATGTGGTCAGAACCCAGACGGTAAAGGGCAGGGTGAAGATCATGTAGGAGAAGATCAACGCAAACGGCGTGTTGAAAACACCGGCCCAGCGGATGAGTTCGAAAAGGCCTGCGAGAACTGCAATCTGCGGAAACATGGAAACCGAAAGAATGGTCAAGAGGAGAAGAGACCGTCCCTTGAAGCGCACTCGTGCCAAGGCATAAGCCGCAGTGACGGCCAGAAATAGCGACAAAGCCACGACGCATGTCGCGACCAACAGGGAGTTGCCGAGATTGCGCAGGAAGCTGTCATTGCCGAGCACATCACGATAGTTGCTGAGGGAAATATTGCGCGGCACATAGTTGATTTCGAACAGCGCCGTTCCGGTTTTGAAGCTCGTCAGGATCGCGTAGTAGAAAGGAAACACCGCGACGATGACGATGATGGCGACGAGCGCGTAAAACGCCGTGTTCTTGATGAAGCTGGACGCTGTCATCGGTCTCCTCCATCGGTGTTAACCCGGCCAAGCCACATGTAGATGATGGTTATTGACGCGATAATCAGAAACAGCATCGTTGAGGCCGCCGCCCCGTAAGCGAACTTGTCGAAGTCGAACAGGTTTTCACGGGCCAGCACAGACATGGTCCTCGTCTGGGAATTGTTCGGTGTCAGAATATAGATGAGATCGAAAACCCGCATGGCATCCAGCATGCGGAAGATAACCGCGACCATCAGGGCAGGGCGGATCATCGGCAGAGTGACGCGCCAGAAGACCTTGATCGGATGGATACCATCCACCCTGGCGGCCTCGTACATATCCTTCGGCACCATCTGCAGGCCAGCGAGGATCAGCAGTGCCATGAACGGCGTCGTCTTCCAGACATCCACGATCAGGACCGCAGTCATGGCCGTCTCGGGATTGGCCGTCCATGCGATCTTTTGCGAGATGAGGCCGAGGCTCATCATCATGTCGTTGAGAATACCGAACTGGTCGTTCAGCATCCACGCCCACATGCGAGCGGACACGATGGTCGGAATGGCCCAGGGGATGAGAATGGCAGCGCGAACGATGCCGCGACCTTTGAACTCCGCATTCAGAACCAGGGCCACGACCAAACCGAGAGCAGTCTCGACGGAAACAGAGACCACTGTGAATTTCAGCGTGTTCCACACCGCACCCCACCACGCAGGATCTGCCAGAAGTCCGCGATAGACCGTGCGGCCACTGCTTAGGGTAATCCATGAGAGATAGTTCTTCAGACCGACGAAATGGGCATCGGAAAGGCTGGTCAGCGAAGCATCAGTCAGGCTGAACCAGACGGTTCTCATCAATGGCCAACCGGCCACCAGCGCAAGCGTTAAAAATGTCGGGGCCAGGAAGATCCATGCGGAGCGCAAACGTTCCGATTGAAGATCGGAGCCCTTTGCTGCCGGGAGTGACCGGACAGAGGTGATTTTTGTCATAGGAATTCCCACCGTTAACAGCGGTCAAGCGGCCGGTGAAGACCGCTTGACGTGTAAAGCCGCGTTACCAGCTGTCACCCTTGAGATCAGTGAGTTCGACTTCGAGAAGTTCGAGATTTTCGGCAGCGGTACCGGTGCCGGACAGCGTGTTGTGAACAGCACCCCAGAATTTTGCGGAAACCTCGTTATATTTCACCTTGGTCGCCGCAGACGGGCGCGGTACGGCCGTCTCGAAGATCGGCTTCCAAAGCGGCATGAAAGGTTGTGCCGCCGCAACATCCTTATCGTCGTAAAGGGATGAAATGGTCGGCATGTTGGAAAGCTCCACAGCGCGCTTTTTCTGCGTTTCCTCGGAGCCGAGGAATTTTACGAGCGCAATCGCGGCCTCCTGGTTTTTGGAATATTTGGAAACTGCGGCGTTCCAGCCGCCCAACGTAGAGGCTGCGGCCTCGCCTTCCGTGCCCGCGGGCAAAGGAACGACGCCAAACTTGCCCTTGATGGCACTGTCGCCACCATTACCCAGCGCATAAACATAGGTCCAGTTGCGCATGAAGACCGAATTACCAGTTTGCCAGACTCCGCGCGCTTCCTCTTCCTTGTAAGCGAGAGCACCTGGCGGAGAAATCGTGCCGATCCAGCTCTTGGCCGTTTCAAGGGCGGCGGCCGCCTTTTCATTGTTGATGCTGATGTCGCCATTCGCCTCGACGATATGCCCACCGCCAGCGGATGCGATCCATTCCAAAGCGTTGCACGTCAGACCCTCGTAAGCGCTTCCCTGAAACACGAAGCCCCACATGTCCTTCTGTCCGGCCGCCCGCTCCTTGTCCTGAACATCCTTGGCTGTCACGGCCAGTTCCTGCCACGTCTTGGGTGGCTGCTTGCCATATTTTTCCAACAGGTCCTTGCGGTAGAACAAAGCCGGCGCATCGGTGTACATCGGCATGGCAACCAGCTTGCCATCGACCGTCTGTGACGCGATCACCGATGGGAAGTGCTTGGCAACGACATCCTTTGCCGCATCGGTCAGGTCTACGAACTGTTCTGCCAACTGTGGAGCCCAGACAACGTCTGTCTGGTAGACGTCGACATCCGTGTTTCCAGCGGCCAGCCACAATCGATACTGGCTGAATTGCTCGCTGGACGACGGCGGCATGGTGACCAGCTTGACCTTGTGGCCGCTCTGCTTTTCAAATTCCACCAGTTGTTCCCGGATGAAGTTCAGGTTTTTGCCCGTGGAATTCGCAGCCATCGAGATCTCTGCGGCCTGAGCACCCACTCCCGTCAACACAACGCTGCTGCTGCATAAAATCAAGATTTTCGTTGAAATATTCATCGTCAAACTCCTCCATGGCGCTTTTCAATTCTCCTCCGAATTGAAAACGCTTTCGACTTTCGCCAAGCTCTCAAATTATATTCTGGCTGTCAACGGATATCGATTTGGCTATCTGTGGAAAATAATGAGGGGTTAGAAGGGTAAAATTATATTATTCGCTAAAAATCGATGCGTTCTCATCGAGGAAATTTGAAATCGATTTCAATTTTTGGAGACTTGAAACTTTGTTCTGATCCACGCATGCAAGGGAAAATGGCGGGGCACATGAAACTCAAGGAATTTGCAGAGCAAGTGGGATTATCGCCCACCACGGTCAGCAGGGCGCTTGGCGGCTATCCAGAAGTGCGACAGGAAACCCGTGAGCGGGTCATGGAAGCCGCCCGCAGGTTGGGGTATCGGCCAAATGCCAACGCCGTACGTCTCGTCACGGGCAAGGCGGGAGCCATTGGGGTCGTTATGGGCCGGAGCGGCGGCGGGCACTTTTTCTCCGAGTTCATGGGCGGCATGGCCAGCCGTCTTCTCGGCGAAGACACCGATATCATCGTCAGTGTCACAACCGATAACGACCTTCATGAAGAACTGAAGATATTCAGTCGATTGGCGGCCAGCGGTCGTGTGGATGGCATCATCATTCACTCGCCGCGGCCAGATGATGAGCGGATTGCGCTGCTGCACAGGCTGGGTGTGCCTTTCATCGTGCATGGGCGCTCGGCCACCAAATTCGAGCATGCCTGGCTTGATATCGACAACCACGCTGTCGCCTATCTCTCGACGGTGCATTTGCTGGAGCGTGGGCACCGCAACATCGCGTTCATCAACGGTCCGGAAGGCCGTACATTCGCCATTGATCGTGAACAAGGTTATCGCGATGCGCTGGAGACGATGGGAATAACGCCTGATCCGCGTATGATGCTGTCGGCGCCGTTCAGCGAAGAAACCGCGTTTCAATTCGCACGGTCATTGCTGGAGAAAGCGTCCCGTCCTACCGCATTCGTCGCCGGAGCCATGATGACCGCGCAGGGCGTTTATCGCGCCGCCAGCCAGTTGGGTCTTGTTATCGGCAAGGATATTTCCGTCATCGCCCATGATGACGTGTTTCCGTATCTGACGCCTGAAAGCATGTTGCCATCGCTCTCCACAACCCGCTCACCCCAGCGTATGGCGGGCGAGCGGGTGACGGATTTGCGGTTGCAGATCATCGCGGGCCGTCCGGTACAAGAGTGTCAGGAGCTCTGGCCCGTCGATCTGGTGCTGCGGCAATCATCGGGTCTCTTGAGTGGATAATGTTTTTACCGTGTGATGTAACAAATTATCAAAAATATCGTGCTAGATGTTTTATTTATAACCTATCAATGTTTGCGTTAGTGTGGAGGGAACGCTAGCGCCGATCGATGCGTTATCAACGTCGAATGGGAGGAAGCCATGTTCGATTTTCTGAAAGCTCAGCACATCATCACCCAGGAAGAAGAGACGGGCACATACGCCGACGCTTTCCTTCAAATGCATGATACGCAGACAGATCAACCCGTCAGTCGAGAGTTTGGCCACGAGGCACACATGCGCGATTACGGTGATCAGCGCATCGTTGCTCGAAACGTCGTCGGTTTCGCCTAGCCGAAATCCATAGTGGAACTTCGACTGAGCAAACGTGTTTACTGGTGTCTGATTATCAGGCGGGCAGCGCATGGCTCGAATGGACCGACTTGGCGAACGATACGTGGACCAATAGGCAATTTCCAGCAATGCGTTGCCCGCCCGCACAGTTTCAACGGAAGTGAATGAGCATGCTACCCGTCGAACCCATTCCTGGCGAAATGCCGCCAATGCCACCGGGGCAGGATATGCCGCCCGTGAAGGAACCGGAACCGGAACATCTGCCGGATGAGGCTCCCGTTCCAAACCCTGACGAGAATGATAAGCCGCCGAACGTGCTTTAGCGGCTGGCGGCCTTGAGCTCTCTCCCAGAGGAGCTGTCACGCCTTGAAACGATAAGGCGCAATTCCGGCGACGGGCGTTTCGAACGCCACCACCGTTCCCTGAACAGACGCATCTCCCCGATGCGTCCTCAAACTCGTGACATAAAGCGTCTTGAAGTCAGCTCCACCAAAGCAAGGCATCGTTGGCCCATCGAAGGGTAAACGATACACCTCGACCAAGTCCCCGTCGGGCGAAAAGCGATTCAATCGCCCCGCGCTCACGCCGGCGCTCCAGTAAAACCCGTCGCGATCTATTGTGGCCCCGTCGGGCCTGCCTTCGCCCTGTCCAAAATCGTGCATACGTTGGGCCTTGCCAAGTCTGCCCGTGGCTGGATCGAAGTCGAACGTCTGGTACATCAGGCCGCTACTGTCGGAGTGGTACATCTTTCGACCATCTGGGCTCCATGCCAGCCCGTTTGAGGTGAACATTCCGCCATCGATGACGCATTCAACCTGCCCGTCGGGCGAGATTCGATAGAGGCGAGCGTTGCCGGTTGGCGGCAGGGCCTCATCCCGGGTCCCAACCCAGAAGTGACCATCCGGCCCCACCTTGCCGTCATTCAACCGGCTGTCTGCGCGCCCGTTGTCTGGATTGCACAGCCGCTCCAACTTGCCGGATGCGGGATCGAGAATGTGCACACCTGTCTGAAGGCCTACAATGATTGTATCACTTTCGCAAAGTCCAAGGCACCCAACCGGTGCCGGCATATCAAAGCGATCCAGCGTTCCGTCGAGTTTCAGACGAAAGACGGCCGGAGCGAGAATATCGACGAACCATAGCTCCCCCGTTTTCGGATTCCACACCGGGGATTCGCCCACATGCAATGGCACGTCGATGAGTTGGCGAACTTTCGGTTCAAATATCTTCGGTGTTGTCATGATCAACCTCCAACGCCTTGGAACATCCGGGCTCTGGCCTTGAGGATGTGGTCCTTCATCGCATCATGAGCAGCCTGCTCTTGCCGCGCAAAGATGGCTTCAACAATTGCAGTATGCTCATTCTGCACATCGCGCACATGTTGCGGCGTACGTTTGAGGCTGAGACTGCGGGTGACAGACTGGCCGATCGAAAAATGCGGTTTGAACCACGTCCGAACGGTCGTGTGAAACTGGTTCTGACTGGCAATCGCGATGGCTTCGTGAAGCGCGAAGTCTTCTTCCGCGCCAAGATCACCATGCTCGAGACACTGTTCCAGCGCCGCAATCGCCTGCTCTATCCGGGCACGGTCAGCGGCTTGCCAGTTGCGTGCGGCCAGTTCCGCAGCGGAGGATTCCAGACCGGATCGGAATTCGAAAAATCGTTGAACGTCCGCCAGCGAGCCGACGGGCACCTGCTGCAGAACGGACAAGTCCGGCTGCTGGCGCACGTAAGACCCGGAACCCTTTCGAGACACGATCAGATCGTCATTACGCAGCCTTTCCAGTGCTTCACGCACAACAGGACGGGAAGCGCCCAACATAGTCGCCAAATTCTGTTCGGACGGCAAACGTTCGTTGATGAGGAAGCGACCGTCCGAAATCATCCCGACGATCTTTCCGTAAATAATATCGCTAAAACGCGTTTCGCTTTTCAGTGGGGCGTGTGTGGCCAGATTCTTCATCAGCGCCCTTTTATCCGTTAAACGCATATGGCCATTTGCCATATAAATGGCCTTGCTTCACTCATCTCAATAAAAAATCTGTAAAAATCTGTCAATACTTGTAATCATCTGAAAACGCTCATATGGTCTGCGTGCCGGTGGAGGATCGGTGCGCTGGCGGGCCAGGAGGGCCATAGCGGCGGGGCGTGAGCCCTCGTCGCTGCCGGGGAGATTTTTGGGAGGATAGTCTATGAGCGTTGGTGATGCATTTTCGCTGGGCGTGACGCGCCGTACCTTTGTGGCCGGTCTTGGAGGTGTTGCCGCCATGTCCCTCATTGGGACGTCTGCCAAAGCCGCTGTCGGTAAAGAGGCGCCATCATTGGCGGCATTGGTGAAGGATGGCAAGCTGCCGCCGCTTGCCGACCGTCTGCCAAAGAATCCAATGATAGTGACGCCACTGGAAAAGATCGGCACCTATGGTGGCACGTTGCGCCGGGGCCTTCGCGGTTCGTCTGACCACAACGGCATTCTGCGCATGGTCGGCAATCAGGGCCTGGTACGCTGGAACATGGACTTCACCGAAGTTTTGCCAAACCTTGCCGAGAAATGGGAAGTCAGCCCCGACGCGTCGCAGTTCACATTCCATCTGCTCCAGGGCGCAAAATGGTCTGACGGCCATCCATTCACGGCCGATGACGTCGTGTTCGCCATCGAAGACTGCATCAAGAACAAGGAGCTTTACAGCGCAACGCCAGCCCAGCTCGCGGTTGCCGGTAAAGCAGTCACCGTGGAGAAGATCGATGATTTCACGGTAAAGTTCACCTTTGCCGCACCCAACGCGCTCTATCTCGAAAACCTTGCAACACCGCTCGGCCAGCATCCGACGATGTTCGCCAAGCATTATTGCAGCAAGTTCCTGCCAAAATACAACACGGCGCTGGATGCCGAGGTAAAGGCCGCAGGCGTCTCCAGCTGGACCGAGCTTTTCCGCGCCAAATGCGGTGACATCGAAATCCCATCGCGCTGGTCGAATGTCGAGAAGCCGACACTGGACCCATGGGTGGTCAAGGAGCCCTATTCCGGCGGTGCTACCCGCGTTGTGATGACGCGGAACCCGTATTTCTGGCAGGTCGATACCGAAGGCAACCAGTTGCCTTACATCGATGAAGTCAACTTCGGCATTTCGCAGGATGTGGAATCGCTCATGCTGAACGTCATCTCCGGCAAGATCGATATTCAGGAACGTCACATCAGCGTTCTCGCCAACAAGCCGACCCTGTCGCAAAACATGAAAAAGGGCGATTACCGACTGTTGACGCTGGTGCCATCAGCTTCGCAACAGTGCCAGATTTACCTGAATATCACCCATAAAGACCCGGCGATGCGCAAGATGTTCGCCGACAAATCCTTCCGTCAAGCGCTGTCGATTGCTCTCAACCGGCAGGAAATCATCGACATTGTCTATTTCGGCCAGAGCGAGGGATATCAGGCAGGACCGCGTCCGACCCATCCCTGGTATCACGAAAAGCTGGCACGCCAGAACACGGACTATGATGCCGACAAGGCCAACGAGCTTCTCGACAAGGCCGGTTATGACAAGAAAAACGGTAATGGCATGCGCCTGCGGCCCGATGGCCAGCCCGTCTTCTTTTCCATTGACGTTATCCCGACGCTTTATCCCGATTTGGTCGATGCGCTGGAACTGGTCAAGGCGCAGTGGGCGCAGATCGGTGTCGATATCAAGGTCAACACCATTGAACGTGCGCTGTACTACACGCGCGGCGATGACAATGCCCATGATGCGGCGGTTTGGCCGGGACCCGGCGGTCTCGACCCGATGCTCGATCCACGTGACTTTTTTGCTTTTCACCCGCAGGGATCGCGTTATGCCATTCCATGGGCACTCTGGTACACATCCAACGGTCAGAAGGGCGAAGAACCACCAGAAAGCCAGAAGCAGCGCTTCAAGCTCTTCGATGAGGCACGCTCGACGGCTGACCTTGCCAAGCGCGGCGAAAAGATGAAGCAGATCTTCGATATCGCGGCGGAAGAGTTCGAGACGATCGGTCTTTGCCTCGCAGTCGGTGGTTTCGGTATCATCCGCAACAATCTTCGCAACGTGCCGGAGAAAGAGCCGGATAGCTGGTCGTGGCCAAACCCCGGTCCGGCCCTGCCGCAACAGTTTACCTTCACAAGCTAACAACGCCACACAGGCGTCGCCGTTTCCAGGCGGCGACGCTTTTCAGACTGTGTCGACCGCGCGCAATCCGTCGTTTCAGTGACGGTGGCGTGTGCGGTAAAATGTGATTGCGAGAGCGACATGCTGATTTTTATCGTGAAACGCCTGCTGTGGATGATCCCGTCCTTGTTTGCCGTCAGTTTTCTGGCCTTCGTCCTTATTCAGTTGCCACCTGGTGACTACGTCACGACCTATATCGCCACGCTTGCCGCATCCAACGAGGTCATCGACCACAACACGGCAGCGCAACTGCGCGAGCGGTTCGGCCTCGATGACCCGATGATCATTCAATATCTGAAATGGATATGGGGCATCATCTCGCGCGGTGATTTCGGCATCTCGTTCGAGTGGCAACAGCCGGTGTCGGGACTCATTTGGGAACGCATGGCACTGACGCTGGTTCTGGCTGTCGCAAGCCTTTTGGCCACATGGGCCATCGCACTTCCCATCGGCGTGTTCTCCGCCGTTCGCAAATATTCGATTGGCGATTATCTCTTCACTGCCTTCTCCTTCTTCGGCCTCTCTATTCCGTCGTTCCTGCTGGCTCTGGTTCTGATGTATGTCGCTGCGGTCGAGTTCGGGGCTGATGTCGGCGGGCTGTTCTCGCCGGAATATGAGACGGCGTCGTGGAGCATAGCAAAGATGGTCGATCTCATGGCGCATATCTGGTTGCCGGTTGCCATCCTCGCCATTTCCTCCACCGCCAGCCTCATCCGCGTCATGCGCGCCAATATGCTGGACGAGTTGCCGAAGCCTTACGTCACCACCGCTCGCGCCAAGGGCCTGTCGGAATTTCGTCTGCTGACGAAATATCCTTTGAGAATTGCCCTCAACCCGTTCATTTCCACCATCGCATGGCTGCTGCCTAACCTCATCTCGGGCTCCGTGGTCGTTGCCATCGTGCTCAACCTGCCGACTGCCGCACCCCTGCTTCTCCAGTCGTTGATGGCGCAGGATATGTATCTCGCCGGAGCCTTCGTGCTCCTGATCTGCGCGCTGACGCTGATTGGATCGCTGATCAGCGACATTCTGCTGGCGCTGGTCGATCCCCGAATCCGTCTCGAATAGGAGGGCGTCATGGCCGATATTGCTGTAGCCACCACCATCCGCCCCGACCGTGCCGCCGTCGCATCGCAGTGGCAACTCATCTGGTGGGCATTTAAACGCCATCGTCTGGCCATGGCGGCTCTCGTCGTGACCATTGCCATGTATATAGTGGCCCTCGTGCCGGGCTTCTTTGCGATCAACGATCCCGTGCTCCAAAATGCCCGTGCGACGTTTTATCCGCCGCAACGGGTTCATCTGATCGACACGACGGATGGTTTCTCCGTCGGCCTGCATTACTACCCGCTCAAGTTGACGCGTGATCCTGAAACGCTGGCCGCCGTCTTCGTGGAGGATACGGGGAAGAAAATCCCGATCCAGCTTTTCGGTCGCGGTTACGAATATTCCGTGCTCGGCCTGTTCAACACCAACATCCATCTTCTGGCATCCACCGATAAGACACGGCCACTGTTTCTCTTCGGGGCAGACCGGCTTGGCCGCGATGTTTTCAGCCGTGTGGTGCAGGGTTCGCAGATTTCCTTGTCCATCGGTCTTGTCGGCGTATTCTTTTCGCTTCTGCTCGGCGTCGTCTTGGGTGGTATTTCCGGCTATTATGGCGGGCGCATCGATTTCGTCATGCAGCGCGTGATCGATTTCGTCCTGTCGTTGCCCACCATTCCCATATGGCTCGCCATGGCGGCAGCGCTACCACAAGGCTGGCCAGCCACCCTTCAGTATATGATGATCACGATCATCCTTTCGCTCACCGGTTGGGCGCAGCTTGCCCGTGTGGTTCGCGGCCGCTTCCTGTCGCTCAGAACGGAAGAGTTCGTGGCTGCCGCAAGGCTGGATGGCGTGCCAGAGGGGCGCATCATTTTCCGCCACATGCTGCCCAGTTTCTCAAGCCACATCATCGCCTCGGTCACGCTGGCCGTTCCCGCGATGATCCTTGCGGAAACGTCGCTCTCCTTCCTCGGCCTTGGTCTTCAACCGCCCACCATTTCCTGGGGTGTGCTGCTGCGCGAGGCCCAGAACATTCGCTCCATCGCAACCGCACCCTGGCTGTTCCTGCCGGGTGTTGCCGTGGTCGTCGCCGTCATGGCGCTTAACCTGCTCGGTGATGGTCTGCGTGACGCAGCCGATCCCTACAACAAGTGAGGCCGACGATGAGCGATATCCTCTCGATCAAACCTGCCAAGCCGCTTCTCGAAGTCCGCAATCTGGTCACGGAATTTGCCGTTCGTAACGGCGTGTTCCGTGCCGTCAACGACCTGTCGTTCTCAATCGATCCAGGCAAGACGCTCTGCGTCGTCGGTGAAAGCGGCTCCGGCAAATCCGTTACGGCCCGCTCCATCCTGCAAATCATAGACAGCCCCGGCGAAATCGCCTCCGGTTCCATAATTCTAAACCGGGCGGACGGCACGTCGCTGGATTTGGCAAAGCTCGATCCGCGTGGCCGCGTCATTCGCTCTGTGCGCGGTGCAGATATCGCAATGATTTTTCAGGAGCCGATGTCGTCGCTGTCTCCGGTTCACACGGTCGGTGACCAGATCACAGAGGTGCTGCGGCTGCACCTGAAAATGAACAAGGCGCAGGCCCGCGCCGAGGCCATCGAACTGCTGCGGCAGGTCGAAATCCCCAACCCGGAAACCGCGCTTGATAAATATGCGTTCCAGTATTCTGGTGGCATGCGCCAGCGCGCCATGATTGCCATGGCGCTGGCCTGCAAACCGCAATTGCTGATCGCCGATGAACCGACGACAGCGCTGGATGTAACAACGCAGGCGGAAATTCTCGATCTCATCGCGCGGCTGCAAAAGGCGCATGGTATGGCGGTCCTGTTCATCACCCACGATATGGGCGTGGTGGCGCAGATTGCCGATGACGTTCTCGTCATGCACCACGGCGTTGCCAAGGAATACGGTCCGGTGGAGCAGATTTTCCACAGCCCGCAAGATCCTTACACCCGCATGCTGATCGGCTCCGTGCTGAAGCTGGAGCAGAAGGCGGAGATACGTCTGGCCCGTCCGCCGCTTGATATGACTGCCGCACCCATTCTGGAGGTCAATGACCTGTCCATGCACTTTGGCGAGATGAAGGCGCTGGATGGCGTATCCATCAAGCTGCTGCCGGGCGAAACGCTGGGTATCGTCGGAGAAAGCGGTTCCGGTAAAACGACCATGGGCCGCGCCATCATGCGGCTCTATGATCCGAACTCCGGCGAAATGCTGTACCGCAAGGCAGATGGCAGCGTGGTCGATCTGGCCAAGATCGAAGGCGCAGAGCTAAAGGCGGCGCGGCGCGAGCTACGCATGGTATTTCAGGACCCTTTCGGTTCTCTCAATCCGCGCATGACCGTGGCGCAGGTCATTGGTGAACCGCTCTTGGTCAATGGCATCGCCAAGGGCAAGGAACTGGACGAGCGCGTCTGCGCACTGATGGATCAGGTCGGGCTGGACCCTGCGGGACGTGAGCGTTATCCGCATGCCTTTTCCGGCGGCCAGCGCCAGCGCATCGGCATTGCACGCGCCATTACGTTGAGGCCACGGATCATCGTGGCCGACGAGGCGACATCTGCGCTCGATGTATCCGTTCGTTTTCAGGTCCTGGATCTGTTAATGCGCCTGCAGGACGAACTGGGCCTCGCCTATATCTTCATCAGCCACGACATCGGCGTTATCAGATACATGTGCGACCGCGTCGGCGTGATGTATCGCGGCAAGCTGGTGGAGTTTGGCGACGCTGAAAAGGTCTGCAATTCGCCTGACCATCCCTACACGCAAGCGCTGCTTTCCGCCATTCCGCGACCCGATCCGCGCGATAGGGATCGCACGCGACGGTTCCGTTATATCGAGCCGTCCGCCGTCAAGACTGAAAGCAAGGCCGGATAAGTGTGTGACGTCCGTCTGCGCTTCGTTACATCCATGAGGAACACTAGAGCATGAAAATCGATCGCATGCGGGTATTCGTCACCCGCGACAAGGACCGTCCGCGCGTTGTCGTAGCGCTGGACACCGATGACGGGCTGACCGGTTGGGGCGAGTGCTACAATCACGGCCCTGATCTCGCGCTGCCGCCCATCCTCGATTACCTCTATAACTTCATCGCCGGGCAAGACCCGACACGGGTCGAGTATCTTTATAATCTGCTGCTTCAGCAGAACCGCTTTCCTCCCGGTGCGCTTGGCCTGTCGGCCATTTCCGCAATCGACCATTGCCTGTGGGATCTCGCTGCCAAAGCAGCGGGTGTCCCGGTCTACAAGCTGCTCGGCGGCAATGTGCGCGACCGTATCAAGGTTTATGCAGGGGTTTACACGGCACCGGATGCACCAGCCGCGAAGGAAGAGTTCGATCGCCTGAATGAGGATTGGGGTTTTAAGGCCTTCAAGCTCAGCCCTTGGCGCCTCGATATTCATGCCCATCGTTGGGGCGAAGTGGTCCGCAGTTCCGCGGAGTATTTCCGCTCTCTTCGCGAGACCGTGCGAACCGATTACGATATTGCCTTCGATGCCCATGCCAAGATTTTCGAACCCGCAGCCGCACGCCAGCTCGGCAACGCGCTTGCCCCTTACGATCCCCTGTTTTTCGAAGAGCCGTTGCGTCCTGAAAACATCGAGATGTGGGGCGATCTGAAACAGGGTCTCAATTGCACGCTGGCCACTGGCGAAAGCCTTTATAACCGCAATGAATTTCTGCGGCTTTTGCAGGTCAAGGGTGCCGATATCATTCAGCCGGATATTTGCGTCGTCGGTGGCATCTCCGAAATGCGCCGGATCGCAGCCCTTGCGGAAGCGCATTTCGTCAGTATTGCGCCACACAACCCGATGGGTCCACTCGCCACCGCCGTTAACGTTCACTTCTCCGCCGCACAGCAGAATTTCCGAATTCTGGAATACCGTCTTCCAAAGGGCCAGTGTTACGTCTATGGCGGCACGAATATTGAAACCCGTGAAGATGAGACCCGCTACGTCATCGATCCCTATCTGCCGAAGGATGGGCATCTGGAACTACGGCCTGACCGTCCGGGCTGGGGCGTCGAGATGGATGAAAAGGCCATGCAGGAAGACGGTTATATCCACTGGCAGCGTCGTGTTCCCAAGCGGCCAGATGGTTCCTATGCTTTTGCCTGAAACGGTCTCCATTGTCAGCGGGCCGTTTTCGGCCCGCCTCCGACCCGCGTGGGGCGGACGAATGACGCATCTCACCCATGCGGAGTTCGGCAATATTCTGGTGCCGACAAAGGCAGATGTCTTTGAGCCCTGGAATTGGCCAAAGGCTGGGGCGTATCCGCTGTTTCCCTATCACAACAGGCTCTACGGAGCATGCTTCACGCATGCGGGCGTATCGCACGATGTTTTGCCACACCCTCTGCTTGCTGGGGATGCGATGCACGGACCTGCGCACCGTCGCCCATGGCGCGTCGCACGTCAGGCCAATGATCAGGTCACGCTGCTACTTGACTATGAGGCCGATGCCGAGTGGCCTTTTGCTTTCGAGGCAAGCCAGTCGTTTTTCTTGAATGACCACGGGCTGACCGTGGAACTCTCCATCACCAACCGGGCAGGCGTTCCCGCGCCATTTGCTCTCGGCTGGCATCCTTATTTTGTTGCCGGGCTGGATCGTGACGTACGGACAGATGCATCTCTTGCCTATGCGCTGGATCCGTTTCACGTACCGACCGGCAATCCGCCTCTCCCCCGGCCAGAGGCATCGTTACCGGCAAAATCAGGCTATACGCAACATTTGATGAACTGGTCCACGGCACGCTTTGACTTGGACGTAGGCTACCAGCTTGTCTTAGGCGCAGACCCGGTGTTCCATCATCTCGCAGCGCATCGCACGGAATACTATATGTGCCTGGAGCCAGTTTCGATGGCTGCCGGCACATTGTGCCAGCCTGAACACCAGCGCACCAATCTTGGCCTGACGATTCTTCAACCGGGCGAGAGCCTGACAGGTAATATACGGCTTCACATTCAGTCCATGCTCGAGTGACGCGGTGTTACAGTCCCATACCCACAGGCTTGGTCCGGTGAACTCCTTTGGGTACGAAAGCAAACGCGTCGGCGACATCCAGCAGGTCTGCGGCAATGTGTAAGGTCGAAAGCCACATCTCTGTACCTTGCAGGCTCGGTTGCTGACCAGCAGCGAAGGCAAAGCCCTCGTTGCTCTGCCACTGCTCGGCACATCGCATAATAACGGTTTCGGCAATCGCCTCTGCGTCTGCACGCCTTGCATCCGTCTGTTTCAGGCACAGCCAGAGCGGATGGATTGTATCGAGCAGATTGCAAGCGGTGTAGGTCGTGCCTGAAAATCCATCGTAGGTCCGGTAGTTGGTAATGACGGAATTGATGGTAGCCTCTGGAAAGGGAACCGGCAGGCCAAATTGAGCGTAGGTACCGCGTGTCAGGCGATAAAAGCCGTTAACCGGTTGCAACAGACCTTCTTTTGCTGTCGGCTTGCCCCAAAGCCCGGTTGCGCGATCGGCATGCATTGTCAGCCAGCCAAACAAGGTCTCTGTTTCAGAACCCAGTCCGAAATATCGTGCGTTGAAATAATGCGCCGTGGCGATTGCATCGATCCGGTCGCCGCATCGCCACGCACGGTCGCTCCAGGGCAGACGATCAAGCCAGGCGCTTAGATGCGGTGTGTCCATTTGCGCACCTGCTACCGGATGTGGTGGATGGGACCCCAATATTTCGAGCGCATAACCGATGGCCAGTACGTTATAAAGCGCGGCATAATCCTCGCGAATGTCTAAGCCGGGCAGGGGGGGGCTGAACGGATCTGGGAAGAAACCGGTTGCAGGGTCCTGATACGCTCGCAGCCTCGTGGCCAATTCGCGAGCTTCTATCCCCTCGGGCGCGCTCCCAAATCCGGCTGCGATTTCTATGGCATCGCATTCATGTCTGATGCTTTCATGCTGCACTCCATCCGCTCCTGCCGATACATAGCGGCCATCCTGTTTCGCCCGCTCGAGAATGCGGGGCCATTGCGCGGCTCCTGCCTTGCCGATCTGTTGCAAAGCTTGCAAAATCTCGCCACGACGTGATCTGACGGTGGCGATCTTTTCGCCACGCCGGCGGATCACTTTGGCTGGCACACCTCCCGCAATCGCCATCTCCGGAATGTCCCTCACGACGACAGAACCGGCAGCAATGACGGCACCTTTGCCAATCGTCACGCCATCAAGCACGACTGCGTTTGCCCCAATCCACACATCGTCGCCGATGGTGATGCCGAGTGTCTCGTGCTTCTGCTGGTATATCGGAATGGTCGGATCATCGAAGCCGTGGTTGAAGCCGACGATGGAAACCAAGGACGCAATCCGCACACCATTGCCACATCGCACCTTTCCAGAAATGCAGGAATAGGGATTGACCGTACAGTTGTCACCGAACTCCACGTCCCCGCGCACGATGGCATGCCCCGCCACCCACGAATATTGCCCCAGTTTCAAACGCGAGGTGAACACATTGGCGTGTCGGGCGATGTAAGAGGTATCAGCGAGGTCAGCACCGGCGATTTCGGTTAGCCGTTTTTTGAGCGCGATTTGTTCTGGAGTGTTGATGTCGTCGGGTTGTCGCTCCCATGTCAAAATCTGAAGCCGTTTTTCGCGCTCGGATGTAATCTCTGATCCTGCTTGCATTCTAAGTCTCAAATGCCCTCTGCCATCTCGCGCTTCACACGCTCGACGATGTTTCTAAGCTCGGAGCGTTCCGCTTCATTCAATGTCTCGACGCCGGGGGTACGAACAGGTCCCACATCCGTGCCCAACATCCCGATTGCTTCCTTGACGACAGTTACGTTGGCGCCATTATTATACTTCGTGCGCATGGCTTCAAAACTAGCAATGCCATCGATCAGCTCACGCGCCCTCGCATAGTCAGCCTTTTCCAAGGCTTGATGAATGGCATGGGAGCGGTCTGGAAAGACGTTGACGAGGCCTGACGTAAAGCCGCGCGCACCCATAGCATAAAACGCCGGCGCCCAGCCTTCGGCCAGTCCGCAAACCCATATGGCTGGCGCATCTTTTGTCGCTCTGATGACCTCGGCCAGCAACATCAGATTGCCGGAGGCGAATTTGATTCCGGCGATGTTGGGGTGCAGGGCCAAATCCCGAAAATCCTGAACAGAGAAGCCGTCACTACGCACATAGGCGATAACAGGCACTGTTGAGGCATCTGCCAGTTCAAGGAAGTATTTCGCCTGATAACTGGGTCCGGCAAAAGGATCCATTGGGTGATGCCCCATAATGGCATCGGCCCCCGCGGCGATCGCGTCGCGCGCAAGCGCTTTTGCTTCAGTCAAGGAACGGCCAACCGCTGCACTCACAAGAGATTTGCCGTCAGCCGCCTCTATCGCCGTTCGGTGAACGTCACGAACCTCATCAAGAGTTAACGTAAAAAATTCACCCGTGTTACCCGCCACCATAAGATTGTGCACGCGTGCATCGGCCATTTTTTTTATAAGCACAGACAGCTTGGCCATGTCGATACGACCGTCGGCAGCGTAAGGTGTCACCGGTACGCCAGATATGCCCTTGAGTGCGGTTCGAACTTTTTCCATTCCTTCGTTCATCTTTAATCTCCTCCCTTTTTGTCGAAAACCATTTTCAGATAAGTCGCGCCCGAGCGCATGACGTGATCCCGCATCGCTTTTTCCGCGCGCTCAGTTTCGCCGTCTATAATGGCCTGTGCGATGGTTTTGTGTTCTTCAAGCGCCTTTGCGCATTCGTCGGGATCCAAGTGAATGATCCGGCGGATGCTTGCGTCGTAAAAACGCTGGCGCTCAATCATTTTTGCGAGGTAACGGCATTGGGATGCGAGGTGGATTTGGTCGTGAAAAGTTTCATTGAGGCCAATAAGATCATCAACACCACCGCCATCGGTTGCTACCTGCATTCGCTCGATGGTCTGTTCGAGTACCTTACGCGTATCTGGGTCCAGGCGCTTCGCGGCAAGATGCGCGATCATCGATTCAAGAGCAGCACGCGCCAAGATCGTCTCTTCGGCCCAGTCGACGTTAAAACGAACAATAACGCCGCGGCGGGACAGCGTTTCCACAAGACCTTCAGCCTCCAGCTGTCGCAAGGCTTCTTTAACAGGTGTCGTACTCACGCCCATTTGCTCGGCAAGCTGGCGCTCGTTCAGTCGCTCGTCCGGTGCAAAGCGACCAGACAAAATCGCTGTTCGCAGTGCGCGGTGCACGTGGTCCCGCAAACTCGTCAACAGTTGCGGGTCTAGCCGCGATATCCGGTCCGCCTTGTCGTCCAAGCCTTCATTGCCTTTCACGGCGCCACACTCTTCCTGATCTATCATTCTACTGATATATCAGATTTCAAGATGATGTCGATCCTTTTAAATGATGAAGATCATGGATCGAGTCAGTCTTTTGACGGGTAGGGGCAAGAGCTGACCCAGCCAGCAGGATCGAACTCAGGAGGTATCTGTTAAAAGGGGGGGGTAATCTGGCCGGGCCGTGTCCGGTCCAAGACCCAGTGATAGGGTCTGATTTGGTGCGCCGGATGGGTCTTTCCATTAAAACCCCAAAATTACCTAACAAAATCAACATCTTATACATTTTCTTTATTTTTATGAATTGGGTGTGTTGACTTGTTTGATTGGTGTCCTCTATAAGTCCGCTCACTGACGAGGGC
>NZ_JACIDV010000022.1 GCF_014196515.1 Rhizobium skierniewicense
CCCTCGTCAGTGAGCGGACTTATAGAGGACACCAATCAAACAAGTCAACACACCCAATTCATAAAAATAAAGAAAATGTATAAGATGTTGATTTAGCTGAGGGATTTTGGGGATTTTGTTCCCGTCCGCTGTTTTGAGCGAATTCCTTTTATGTAACACCACCGGAAAACAAGGGTATTCACTCTTCTCCGCTCAGACGCCACGTTTTCGACACCTCTGAGACATATCCCCGGAAACACCGACGCACTGACATATAAGTGCCGGGGTAAAACAGGTGGCAGGAAAACACCAGTTTGACTCCCGCCTATGAAAGTTGCACATCTTCGGCTCAGGGTTTCTGGAGATCAAATGAACAACTGGTCGCGACAAGCATGATGACGGATCGAGACATGGTCCGCTCGCTTGGAACCGAACCGCCTATTTTGGCGGAGGGCCGACGCGCACCTGACCGGCGTGAAATCTCCCTGCGCTGGTTGAGCGGGACGTTTCTCACGGGTATTACCTCTTCTATTCTGATGGGTGTCGCTCTTTTTGCAGCGCTGGACGGGCGCCAGCAGCTTGCCATTCCCGCTGAAGCCTTTGCGCGGGCTGATATGGAGCAGGATGCATCCGAGACAGTTCGGCGCGGAACACGGCTTCTCGGCCAGAACATAGCTGCGCGTCCATCCGACCGCTCGGTGATGGAAGTGTCGACGGTTATTCATGATGGCGACAAGGAAGTGGTGCGCAAAGTACCCTTTTCCCATGTGAAGATCGCTTTGGCGGCCAATTACACCAATCAGGAAGACTATCCTCCTTTCGATCCACTCAATATTTTTGCGACGAATGACGAAGCCTCGCCAGCAGCCAGTCGGACAGGGACCATCTATGGGTCCGAGGTCGAGTCCGAAGTCAGCTTGAAGACGGTTGCGTTTCCGACCAAGCGGAGCCCTCTGGCTTTTGCCGGCTCGATGAGCTTCGATGAGGTGGAAGAGGCTGTCAGGTCCAACGGTTCGATGTTGACCGATGGAAACGAACAGCTGTCCGCGCTTTACTATATTGATCCAAGGCGCTTCGAGGCGACAGAAGACGTGGATATGACTGCCGGGCTCGCTGCACGTGTGGTGGAGCAGAACATGTCTGTGTCCACGCCGCAGGCGCCGACCGTCAAGCTTCAGGAATATGCCGACGACGTGATCCCGGTTCGCCAAGCCGAGACGATGGAGGAAGCTCTGTTTGGCGCAGGTTACTCCAAGGAACAGGCCAAGCAAACCGCGGCAGCTTTAAGCGCG
The DNA here is from genome assembly GCF_014196515.1 of Rhizobium skierniewicense. Lineage (GTDB taxonomy): Bacteria > Pseudomonadota > Alphaproteobacteria > Rhizobiales > Rhizobiaceae > Agrobacterium > Agrobacterium skierniewicense. The sequence goes on from NZ_JACIDV010000022.1 coordinate 1,272, forward strand.
CAAAACGGATCGGCCGATGTTCAGGCTGGCGATGTGTTGCGGATCGGCATTTTGCAAAATGACGAGAAGAGCGACATCGTCCGTGCCAGCCTCTACCGTAAGGCGCGCCACGTGATAACGGTCGCAACGGACGATACCAGACAGTTTGTGCGCGCAAGCGAGCCGCCGCATCTGGATGCAGTCGCAACCGCCTTCGACAGCAGCAATGTACCTCTGACAGCCAACCGCGATCTGCCGCGCGTCTACGATGGCGTTTACCGCGCCGCCCTCACCTACGGCATGAACCAGTCGATGGTAGCACAACTCGTCAAGCTTCTGGCCAGCAGCGTCGATTTCCAGGCGCAGTTGAAACCGACGGATTCTCTCGAGGCGTTCTTCTCGGTTCAGGGGCCGGATGGAAAAGCCACCGATCAGTCGGAACTTCTCTATGTCAACGCCAAGTTCGGCGACAACGAGACACGCTTCTATCGTTTCCAGAATCCGGATGACGGCAGCGTCGATTATTTTGACGGCCAGGGCAAAAGCATCCGCCAGTTCCTGATCCGCAACCCCGTGCCAAACGGGCGCATGACATCGGGCTTCGGCATGCGTCGACACCCGGTGCTTCGCTTCAGCCGCATGCACACCGGCACCGACTGGGCGGCACCGCGCGGAACGCCCATTATTGCCACCGGCAACGGCGTCGTCGAGAAGGCAGGTTGGGCATCGGGTTATGGCAACCAGACGCTGATCCGGCACGCGAATGGTTATGTCTCATCTTACAATCACCAGAATGCGATTGCCAAGGGCGTGACCGAAGGCGCGCGCGTGACGCAGGGTCAGGTGATCGGCTATGTCGGATCGACAGGCCTTTCGACTGGAGCCCATCTGCATTACGAGCTGATTGTCAATGGCACCAAAGTCGATGCCATGAAGGTGCGCCTGCCGGGGGGCAAATCGCTTTCGGGCGAGGCTCTTGCGCGCTTTTCCGATGAAAGACGCCGTATCGACACGCTGCTGAACATCGAGACCAAGCCCGAACAGGTGGCGAGCCGGTAGACGATTTTCTGGCCAGCTCAGTAAGCTACGGTCAAAGTCCCGGCAACCGCTTCGACGCGCGATTGTTCCGACCGGAACGCTCAATGGTTGGTCACCGTGAGCGCGCCAGCGAGCGGTCAGTCCATCGCAGTTTTTCGGCAAGTCGGCGAACGAGATGCCATTGTCGGCCAACACCGTATAAAAGATGTCAGGCACGGCCTCGACCAACTCGTCCAGAAAAGCAGCTGCAGTCACAGTGTTCGCCTTATCTACCATTCTGGCGAACGCGAACGTCGATGTGCGGTCGATCGCGACGCAGAGCTGTAGCTTGCCCTCACCGGTCCTGACCTCAGCGATATCGATACAGCCAATCGGATAGGTCTTGAACTTGCGTTTAGTTTCTTTGTCGCCGGTGATCTCGGCAGTCGGCTGATGCCCTGACACTGCGAGCATCGCGTTAGGTGCGGCATGGTTGCCTGTAGTGCATAGAGGCAGTCGTCGAGCGAGAGCAGCGTGTGCCGCCGGAAGGCGACAAAATCGCCTCCTCCTCGATGGTGAGCACCGTTGAATGCGCATCCTTGGGACCGGTCGGAAAATCCTTGACCGTCGTGCGCTTTTTCCACTTTGCGACGGTCTTCTGGTTTATGCCTAAGCGCCTTGCCAGCGCCCTCAGGCTCTCTTGACTATGCCGTCTCGCCAACGGACCGCCCCTATCGTGCGCGCGCTCCCGTCAAGAATTTGTCCCATAGTGCATCCTTCCATTGCTGGCTGAATAATGCACCATCAAAGACCGGGAGGACAGAATTCGTTTTGGGGACATGGATGCGGTTGGGATAAAAGGGGGCACTCATGGCGCTTTTTGATATGGGCAGCACCATACCCAAAAGACGCCTGATGAAATGCGTCAATTTTGAATCGTCGCGGAAATAGGTCGCTGACAGAAAAGCTTTACGGGATTATGTCACAGGAAATCGGGCGGAAGTTGCAGAGGGCAATATGGCACGAAAAGCGTATTTTCAGCATTTTGTCAGTGGTACAGGTCAAGCAATCGGTCTGTTGCGAACCCGCGAAGACGATAGCGAAGAGGTTAAACAGGCTGTTGTCAGGGTTATAATTTCTGCCTTGGCAGCTTTTTATATTGCACCAACAACTTACAGCGGATTGCGGATTGCTCCACCGACGGGGATAACGGTTCTCTTTTTATTCTATCTGCCGTTTTCATGTCTGGTCTTGTGGTGGATGAAAACCCGTCCAAGCAATCGTCGTTGGCGGCGCACGATCGCCATTTTTTGTGATATGCCTGCACTGACTTACGCAATGTCCATAGGCGGCGATACAATGCTGCCGATATTCGCGCTTTTACTTTGGGTCGCCGTCGGCAACGGGTTGCGTTTCGGTCCTCGATACCTTGTCGCATCAACAGTCGTGGCTCTTCTGTCGATAACTGTCGCTACGATTTTCAATGACTATATGCGACAGAATCCATATATCGTCGTGACGCTGACGGCGACTGCGGTCTTGGTACCAGCCTATATATACGTCTTGCTGGATCGGGTACACCGCGCCTATCAAGCGGCGCAGGAAGCGAACATTTCAAAGTCGCGTTTTCTCGCCCAGGCAAGCCATGATCTTCGCCAGCCGGTTCATGCCATAAGTCTTTTCACGGCGTGTCTTCGCGATGCCAACTTGCAGGCAAGCGAGTTGCAAATGGTTGACAATATAGATCGTTCTTTGCAGAGCGTATCGCGCTTGTTCAAGTCGTTGCTTGACGTCTCTACTCTCGACAGCGGCAAGGTCGTTCCGAGATATGAGGCGATCGCGATTGCAGAGATTCTGGATGATGTGCTGCAGCAAAACAATGAAGCAGCGCACGTCAACGACTGCAAACTCGGTGTCATAAGCTGCAACACCGTTGTTATTACTGATCGTGCATTGTTGACGACGATGCTGCAGAACATCGTAAACAATGCGATCAAATATGCGCCGGGCCGGTCCATCACGATAGGTTGTCGGCGCGAAAACGGTGCCTTGGCTGTGCAGGTCTATGACCAGGGTCCAGGCATTTTGGAGGAACATCAACAAAGAGTTTTCGAGGAGTTCTACCAGGTTCGGGCACGTGGGGATCGGGATGTGGACGGTGTAGGTCTTGGTTTGCCGATCGTGAGACGCTTGGCGCATCTTATGAACATGCAGGTGCGGCTTCGTTCGGTTCCAGAACGTGGCACCTGCGTCACTCTGGCAGGTTTGAAAGTGTCTTCAACGCAGCTTTCAGCACAAGCGCCATTCACACGGCCCCCACGCAACATCGGTATTGTTACTGGGCTGCACGTTCTTCTTGTCGAAGATGATGAAGCAGTCTTGCGAGCAACAGCAAGCCTGTTGCGGAAGTGGGGCTGTGAGGTACAGGAAGAAATCAACATTCCGGTCCAGCCTGGTTCCTGGCATTTGGTGATGACGGACTTCGACCTTGGTGAGGGTAGAACGGGCAGCGACTGCATTGTCGCGGTAAGAACACTGGTAGGTTGGTCCCTGCCAGCGGTGGTCATGAGCGGCCATGATGCCACTCGCGTGCGAGAAGAATTGTCAGATGATAGCATTCCAATTCTGTCAAAGCCCGTGCGCCCTGCAGAACTTCGCTCAATCATCATGGCTGCCTTCTTGGAGTTCAGAGGCCGCAGTCAGGTTTGTAAGCCCCGTCTTGGTGTCTGACCAAAAGATGCCTACAGAGGCCGCGTCTTTAGAAGTCCTTCTGCGACGCCTTGCGTGACTGCCGCGGCACGTGAGGTCACACCAAGGGCTCTGAACAGAGCCGACACGTGTATTCGGACTGTGAAAGGGGAAATACCAAGTTCCAGAGCAATTTCCTTATTCGTCTTGCCCTGAGCGATCAATTGCAAGACGATAAACTGTCTTTCGCTTAATGTAGTCCTGTTCGATGAATGAACTGGCATGTCGTTCGGGAGCAATACGACGAGATCACCAGCTCGCACTGCTTCGAGCCCCTCAAGCATAGCCTGAGGGGAGACGGCCTTGTTAATGAAACCGTTAATGCCACAGGCCATCGCTGCGTTGATCGTCGCTGGATCGTCCGCCATTGTCACGACCACGATCAAGGAACGAGCGAACTCCACTCTCAGCGCGGGTAGCGTGTCCAGGATACTGTGCTTTGAAAAAAAGAGATCCAGCAGAAACATCGAAGGGGGCTCTTTATGGTCTCTCGCGAAGTTGAGAGCCTCCTCCAGCGTCTCGTTGCTCACAACGACAACTTCAGGGAGTTTCCGTCGGATCAATGACGTCATGCCGTCCCGAAAGACTGGGTGATCATCGACGACGACGATTTTTTCTGCGTTCACAAAATCCGCCTCTCCGATCTTCAGGCGAGACCTATAGCAGTGAGTGGTTTCGATGACACTAGCACGTTTGTGCTATGTGTTCGCATCTGCAACAAAAAACCCACGGATGAAAAATTAGAATTATAGCCAGCTAAAAGAGGATGTTTTTGACGACTCAAAGTACTGTGGCTGTAGGATACAATCCCGCTGTCTCCTGTTCATGAAGCGAAACTTATGGCGCAAGTTATAGTGTTGAATATAATCAATTAAATAGATGTAGGTATGTCTGAAGCACGACGCAGTAAGACAGACACATGGACATTGGCCAAAAGCTTGTCGTCTAATAACTGAATGGGTTTTTGCGATGCGAAGGTTATCCGCACGCCATCTTATCGTGTCGGAGAAAGGATGTACTGCTTGCATCTATCCTCGTGTCGTTCTTTCCAACGGCGTGTCAGACGGGGTGAACCAATTACATCCCGGAAAAGTGGTAATTTTGTTAACCTCACCTGCTGATTAGCACATTTGTGCTACTGGGCGATGCTCAACCCTTGTGCGAAGGAAGTTTATTCTTTCTTCGGTTCTGATTTTGCCGAAAGGAAAGAAACAAACACATTTTTGAGAGGGAATAAATGTTAAGAACAGTGACAGTCGGGGTGTGTTCCCTTGTTATGATCGTTGGATTGTCTGGATGCCAGACAGTGCAGGAATCCGCTACCAGCGCGCAGATGACATGCAAAGCACAAGGCCTTAAAGCAGGCACGAAGCGTTATGATCGTTGTGTGGGTGCAACATACCAAAGCAATCGTCAGCAGGCTCAGCAAGCGGAAAATACGGCTGTCGCCGGAGCTGCTATTGGTCTGGTCGGCGGTGCTGTCCTTGGAGCAAGCTTGAACGACCACAATCACTACTATCGGCGTTGTGGGCCATGGAGCTGCTACTAAGGGGCCTGTCGCAAATTTTTGTAGTTAACGTGCTGTTGACCACAACGGTGGAAATTTCGCTCCCGATGTAGCGGAGCGTAGCCATGATTCTGAATGCCATTGCCGAGAAATTGAAGCGCCAGTCGAAGGATGATTTCAAGGGGCGACATTTCGAGGCGTGGCTGATCGTGCAGGCGGTGACCTGGTATCTGCGTAAGCGGCAAGGAGACCCCATCTGGCGCGGCTGATGCTTGGTAGGGTATTTCGGGCATATGAGAGTTCTCTGAATATGAGAATCTATGTCTAGACCTGCGTCTAGCCTTGGGTTGATGCGAATGATCGAGGCGATGCCCGATCGCATTGACGGGTCGCCGCGACAGTTGCGGCGGTTCTGGTCGGACGAATTCAAGGCCACGGCGGTTGAGCAGGCATGTCAGCCCGGTGTGAACATGTCGGCAGTGGCGCGGCAGATCGGGATCTTGCCGTCTCAACTCTACCGTTGGCGTAGAGAATTGTTGGGCAGTGATGAGTCTGGACTAGCAGCGGCAGTTGATCCGCAGAGCGTCGCACCCGACCCCGTCGTCGAAGTCAATATTGACGGTATCGTCGTGCGGGTCGGCCGGCATTTAGAAGAAGTGCATCTGTAGCGTGTCATCCGAGCGGTTCTTTCAGCATGATCCCCGCAGGTGTAAAAGTCTTCTTGGCCAGCCATCCCATCGACTTCCGCAAAGGGCCGGACGGCCTGCTGTCGCTGGTGCGTGATGCTGGCAGTGATCCATTCAACGGCTCGCTTTATGTCTTCCGGGCCGACCGGATCAAGATCGTCTGGTGGTATGGATCCGGGGTTTGCCTTCACGCCAAGCGGCTGGAGAAGGCGCAGTTTTTCTGCGCCGCGGATAGGCTACAACCGAATCCAGCTCAACCATACCCAGTTCATGGCGCTCGTTGACGACATGGACTGGAAACGGGTGCGCTCGGTGGCGGTGAAGCCGCCGGAGATTATTGGGTAAATGCCTGCGGCAAAGTGAATCAACTGCCTGAAAGGGCAGAAAAACCGGAGCAAAATATGCTCTAGTTGTGAGCTTTCATTAGGTTGTCCATTCGGAGCGGATCTAGGAGACGTTATGACGCCGCCCGATCTGCAGCTCCCGGATGATATAGAGACCCTGAACGCCATGGTCCTTGCCATGGCCGAGAAGGCAGGGCGTACCGACGCTCTTGAGAGCGAGGTCGCAGACCTGAAAGCCTTCGATCGTGCCCGCTTTGGCCGGCGATCAGAAAAACTCGGCTCTCCAGGCATCGATGAGGAGCAGCAGGCCTTTGTCTTCGAGGAAATCGAGACCGGCATCGCGGCGATCGGAGCCAAGGTGAACAAGGGTGCCGCCCATGCTGAAAAGCGTCCGCCGCGACCTCGCAAGGGCTTTGCTCCTCATCTGGAGCGGGTCGAAGTGGTAATCGAGCCGGATGAACTGCCCGACCATATCGGCAAACAGAAGGTACTGATTGGGGAAGACGTCTCGGAGCGACTGGACGTCGCGCCGACGAAGTTCCGCGTCATCGTCACCCGCCGACCGAAGTATGCCTTCAAAGATGAAGACGGCGTCATTCAGGCAGCCGCACCCACCCACATCATCGAGGGCGGCATTCCGAGGGAAGCGCTTCTTGCCCAGATCGCGGTCTCGAAATCTACCGATGGCCTTCCGCTCTATCGGCAGGAGACAATCTATGCCCGCGACAAGGTCGAGCTTGACCGGAAGCTGATGGCTCAATGGATGGGCAAGCGCGGCTTTGAACTTGATATTCTGGCCGACTACATCCTCGCCGAAATCAAGAAGGCTGAGCGTATCTTTGCTGACGAGACAACGTTGCCCACACTCGCGCCCGGATCCGGATCTGCCAAGACGGCTTGGCTTTGGGCTTGTGCCCGGGATGACAGACCCATTGGTGGTAGTAGTCCGCCGATGGTTGCCTATCGCTTCGAAGATAGCCGTGCTGGTGATCGGGTCGCCCGGCATCTGAGTGGCTATCGCGGCATTCTGCAGGTTGACGGACATGGTGCCTATAACAAGCTTGCCAGATCCGACGGAGACAATGACGGCGTGATGCTGGCTACTGCTGGTCCCATAGCAGGCGCAGGTTCTATGAGCTCCACGCCTCAGACAGCTCCAAGATCGCCACCGAGACGGTGGAACTGATGGCGAAGCTCTGGCAGGTGGAGGAACCAGCCCGCGGGCAAAGCCCTGACGCCCGTGTCGCCGCGCGCCAAGCGACATCTGCTGCGGTTGTCACGGAGCTCGCCCTCTGGCAGAAGACTCTACCGCGGATATCCGGCAAGTCGAAGCTGGCCGAGGCAATCCGCTATGCCAACTCGCGTCGCTCCATCTTCGAGCGCTTTCTCACCGACGGCCGCATCGAGCTCGACTACAACATAGTCGAGTGTGCAATCCGGCCCCAGACAATTACCAGAAAGAATAGCCTCTTCGCCGGCAGCGATGGCGGTGGAAGGACCCGGGCAACAATCGCCACGCTCTTTCAGACAGCGAAAATGAACAATGTCGATCCGCAGGCTTGGCTAACCCGGACCCTTGAGCGTATAGCCAACGGGTGGCCAAGCAGCCATCTCGACGCACTCATGCCTTGGAATTACGCGCGCTAAACGGTTTCTGCTTGCCGCTTACCTATCTGGCGTTACCCGCTCAGCTATAGAGATCTCGAGGATATGTTCCGCGAGCGGGGCTTCGAGGTCGACCACAGTACCATCAATAGGTGGGTCCTCGCCTATGCGCCTGTCATCGAAAAGCGGCTGCGCCCGTTTCGCCGACCGCATTGTGGCTCAGTGAGGATTGACGAGACCTACGTCAAGATCCGGGGCAAGTGGCGATACCTGTACCACGCCATCGACAAGCAAGGAAACCCGATCGACTTCTTGCTCACGACCAAGCGCGATCTTGACGCTGCCAAACGCTTCTTCCGCAAGATGCTCAAAGATGAGCCGCTGCTATCGCCCCGGAAGATCGGGACCGATGGCGCCAACACGTTTCCGTCAACGATCAAGACGGTCGTCGATGATAGGCTCTTGCATCCGAACCCGGTCCATTATGTAACCAAGCATCTCCAACAAGGCATCGAGAGCGACGACTTCCGAGTGAAGAAGAACATGCCCAAAATCGGCGGCTTCCAGTCATTCAAAACGGCGCGCCGGACGATCGCCGGGTTCGAAGCGATGTCGTGGCTGCGCAAAGGCTTCGGATTTTCCGGCGCGTGGACCGTCAACGACCAGAATAACCTGCTCGTGCGCCTCTTCGGACTTCAAAAGGTTACAAAGCGTGAAAAATCCACACCGCGTGCAGGGTGTCTCAACCGTCTGAGAGGTTTGCGACAAGCCCGTTTTTCGTTTCCAAACTCAGCTGATCCTTAAACCAAAAGTTGTGCCATGTTGTTACTGGGGGTCACGCTTTGGTGTTGCATGCGGTGAGAGATTTTTTTCAGTGAATTCTCCATAAATATGGCCGCTATTTTTTCTGCATTGCGAGGTTCCAGCATCTCTTCATGCAAACAATTGAGGTCGTATTGACGAACTCTGCCAGTCGTATGTGGCCGCCAAGCCTCGACATTGTAATTTAGAATTTTATGAAGCGTTTTCGATGTTATCGGATTTGCGCTGAAGAACCGTATATCGGCGTTGATCCTGCCCGGAACGAAGCGCTGTGCGATATCCAGATGGTGCAGAATAACTTCGCGCAACCGCTCTATAAATGCCGGGTTCTCTCGCAGAATTTCCTTGAATACCGGATTTTCGCGCAGCCTGTATTGCTGGGCCAGGAAGTCGCCAAGAGCCAGAAATGTTGGTTCGGCTCCCATTATGTTCTCATCGAAACCAAGGAAGCCCAGGGCCGACTTCGCTAAGACACTCTCATTATTGAACGTCGCACCTGACGGCGGCATGAATGGATAGGAATCCAGCAGGGCAAGGAACGTGACGTCGTCGCCACTTCTTTCCAACTGCCTGGAAATTTCGTGCGCCACAAGCCCGCCAAAAGACCAGCCGATGATATTATATGGCCCCTCCGGCTGAATGGCGCGGATCCGGCCAAGATAAAGCTTGGCCATTTCCTCGATCGAAGCCGGCATCTTTTCGTTGTTAAGTCCCTCTGCCTGGAAAGCGAAAATGGGGACGTCATGATGAATATGCTTGGCCAAAGAGGTGAACGCCCAGCCCAGACCCATGACAGGATGGATGCAGAACAAGGGTGCATGATGTCCCGTTGCCCGAATGGGCAAAACAGGAACCACAGACGCCGTCTGTTGACGCGGACCGTCCAGATGTTTTGCAAAACTGGCGATGGTCGGCGTATCCACAAAGCTCGACCATGCGACGTCACCATCGAACTTGCGGCTCAAAGCCGATATCATGGACGCCGCAGCGAGGGAATCGCCTCCCAGCTGGAAAAAATCATCGTGAATGCTGATGGTTTCCAGATCGAGTACGTCGCACCACACCTTCGCCAACACCATTTCTGTGGCGGTGCTGGGTTCGACATGGTCGTGAGATATGCGCGCCTGAGGGGCAGGCAGAGCATTTCGGTCGATCTTTCCATTGGTATTCAAAGGCAGGTCTTCCATGACGACATAAATCGCCGGGATCATGTGAGGTGGAAGCGTTCCGGCCAGACGATTAGACAGAAGCTGGGTGTCGATCGTCGACCCTGCTACCGGGGTCAAATATGCCACCAGCTGTTTGCTCTTGCCTGGGTTTTCCCGCAACACGACCACCGTCTGGCGTACCGATCCATTCGACATGATCGCCGCTTCGATTTCGCCAGGTTCGACACGGAAACCTCGGATTTTAATTTGGTGATCGTTTCGCCCGAGATATTCGAGCACTCCATCATTGCGCCATCTGGCAAGGTCGCCGGTGCGATACATGCGTTCTGCGCCCGTCTTGAAGGGGTTCGGTAGAAAACGCTCGGCCGTGAGTTCGGGTTTGTTGAGGTAGCCCTTGGCGACGCCAGCGCCGCCGATATACAGCTCTCCGACACTGCCCGGAGGAACAGGCTGGTGCATTTTATCCAGAACGTAAAGCTCGGTATTGCGGATCGGTCTGCCGATGGGAACACTATCCAGATCAGAGCCGCTGAGTGGCATGCAGGCAGACCAAACCGTCGTTTCCGTAGGGCCATAGAGATTGACCACCGGATGTCCGAGTTTTTCCATCACGTGTGCAAGATCACGAGGCAAGGCTTCACCGCCCACCAGAGGACGCAGACCTTTCAATTCGGCTGCATACTCACTTAAAAGCATACGCCACAATGACGGCGTTGCCTGCATCAACGAGACAGCGTTGCGTTTGATGAGACGATGGAGAGCGGTCGGATCCTTGACCACGCAACGGGTCGCGATGACCGTTGCCGATCCCGCCGTCAGCGGCAAGAAGAGTTCAAGGGTGGCAATATCAAACGCAATCGTGGTGACCGCGACGATGCGATCTTCCGGTTTCAGGACGAGCAGCTCTTGCATGGCCCGGAGGAAATTGAGCAAGGACGCATGGGAGATCTCAACCCCTTTCGGGCGCCCCGTCGAGCCGGAGGTAAAAATCACATAAGCCGTGTCCTGTGGTTCAGGACGTTCGACCATTGCTTCTCCCGAAACATTTGCGGGTTGCTCGTCCAGCAAAATGATCGGTGCCGTGAGAACAGGAAGTGAAGCACGAGCTGTCGATGTGGACAGAACAATGCTCGGCATCGCGTCTTCAAGGATCATCGATAGACGGTCACTCGGATCGGAAGGATCAAGCGGCAGATAGGCAGCACCGGTCTTGGCAACCGCCAAAAGGGCAATCAGCATCTGTTCGTTTCGCGGCGTGGCTATCGCCACCAAGTGCCCGCGGCCGACCCCACGTTTTCTCAGGACCGCAGCCCAGATGTCTGAAGCCTTGTCCAGCCCCTCATATGTCAGATGCCGTTCCTCGAAAATGAGCGCCACCGCATGCGGTTGGCGCTCAACCTGTCGTTTGAACAAATCGAGCCAGGTAGCGTCTTCGATGGGCGCGTTTGTGTCATTCCAATCATAGAGAATACGCTGGCGCTCGCTCGCCAGAAGCAACGAGATGTCACAGACTGGCCGATCAGGATTATCAAGTATATCGGAAATCAGGCGAAGGAACCGGTCTTTGTGCTCCTCCAGCTCTTCCAGGGTGTAGAGAGCCGGATTTGCGTCAAAGTCGATGTGCAGATCACCTCCGTCGCCACGGTCATAGGCGAAAATCGTGAAATCAGTCATCGTGCCGTTCGACAGGTTATGTGCGGTCGCAGCATGTCCATCGAACCGAAGATCATAGTCGAAAGGTTCAATGTTCACACCCAGACGCGCTATCTGCTCATCCTGGCTGTTGAAATTGAGATCGCGCCGCATGTCTTCGTAGCGATATCGCTGGTAACGCAGGGCCCGCATCATCTGACCGGAAGATTGCTTGACCAGATCCCGCCATGAGAGCTCCGGGCTGATCTTGAAACGGAGCGGGACCGCATTGGCCACCATACCAGGTATTCGGCGTACGGAGCCACTGATGCGGCCTGTAACCATCGTGACCATCGTCAGGTCGTAACAATCGGTGGCGCGGGCATAATAGGTGGCGACTGTTGCGATCAGTGCCTGTGGCAGGCTCGCACCTTGCTCTTTTGCCTTTTGATGTAGCCTTTTGACGTCGTCTTTGCCAAGCGTTGCCCTCAGCCGCAGCAAACCACCCGAGGGAACCTCGCTTCGCCGCGCAAGCGTAACCGGCGGCGAAATACCCGTCATCTGCTCCAGCCAATAGGCTCGGTCGCGTTCGAAATGGACGGAGCGGCGATAATTGTCTTCGCTTTCCAGCAGTTCGTGAAGCGACCCGAAGTCATAATCTCCGACGGCCTCGCCACGCACCATCGACGTGTATATTTCGGCCTGACGGCGCGCCAGAAGCCCCCCGGAAAAGCCATCGAAAAGAATATGGTGGACCCTGTGGTACCAAATCCAGTGATTTTCGCTGATCTTGATCACGGCGCTGGACCAGAGATCATCTTCTTCGAGATCGAGGCGGCCTGCCAGTTCCGAGCGCATCCAGACATATGCTTTTTCCAGCCCATCGGGATCACCGCTGAAATCAAGCACGTCGAAATCCCTGCGCGCATATGGAGTTATGATCTGCCGAGGCGTGCCATCGATTTCCATGATGCGCAGACGCGTCGCGTCCACCTCTTGAGACAGACGCTGTAGCGCCTGACAAAAGATATCCGGCGATATGGGACCGGCGATTTCTATCGCCTCGGCAAGCACGAAACTTAAATCTGGCGGGGATAACTTCTCCTTTACCCACATGCCTGTTTGCGCGACTGAGAGCGGGTGCGATTTGAAATGCCTGTCCATCGAATGATCCTTCGTAAAATCGAGTAGGCAAAAATTCGGCCAGACAGACAGGCGCAACAACGCGTCGCGCTGTCACCAACGCTGCGGTGCAAGAGTTGTCTGGATTTGTGCTATGTGCAGAGCGGTGGATGTGTAAGCCAACTTACTCTGCTGCAGTGCACACTACAGAAGCATGTTTATTTTACAAGCTGAAGGTGCGATTTGAAATTAAACCCTTATGAGTTTATAGTTGACAGGTATTATTGAAAAATTCCGACAAAATTACAATCTACCGGGGGTATATTCTGTGTTGCCGGACCAACACCAGCAAGAAAACACAGTAGTATTAACGCCTCGAATCTCGTTATAATTCAATCCTAAGGAGTCAATATAAAATATAAAATTATTACGGGTAATTTTTTCGGTGGCGATCCTGTCGCAGTGCAAGGCGACGATCAGGCTCGCCGACAACCCAAGAAAAGACGAAAGCGCGGCGCCTTTATGCTTCGGCTCCCTGTTGGTGTGACGGGTGGAAGGCCGCTTACAGCAAGGGGTTTTACTGGTGTTCGTGGCACACAACGGCCTATCCAGTTTTCACCTATCAACTGACTCATTCCATTCCGTCGATTTTTGAAGGTCCCAATTAATCAGGAACCCGGGGCCGGTAGTTACGGTAATTACCACCCTGGCCACATTCTGCCGCGTTCCCTAGACGTTTCGTTTCAAGACCAGCTGCGAGCTGCTCTTACGGCACATCAATCATGACATCTGAGCGCGCGATGGACGACCAGTATTGTTGAGCAAGGGTGTCGAACAGCCCACATTTTGTATCGACCTCGGCCACGATCTGTATCGCACGACTGCAACCGCATACGTAAGCACCTCGGTTGAATGACTGAACCGCGCCGGGTTTGCCGGAGGCCATTTCGTTTAAGTTATGCGGCCATGGCTGGTGCGTCCAGCATGGTGTAATATCGTTCTTCGGCTTCGGCTGGCGGTATGTTGCCGATAGGCTCCAGAAGGCGACGATTGTTGAACCCGTCTACCCATTCCAGCGTAGCGAACTCCACGGCTTCGACGTTTCGCCACGGTCCTCGCCGATGGATGACCGCTGCCTTGTCGAGACCGTTGATCGTTTCTGTGAGAGCAGTGTCATAGCTGTCGCCAACACTTCCGATGGAGGGCTCGATACCCGCCTCCGCCAGTCGCTCGGAATAGCGAATGGAGACGTATTGCACACCCCTATCCGAATGGTGGATGAGCCCACCGCGATGGACGGGTCGCCGATCATGAAGTGCTGGTCCAAGGCATCGATGACAAAGGCCACGTAAACGAAGCCTTGCCAAGTCGCCACGTAGGTGAAATCGGATAACCACAGCATGTTCGGCGCGGGAGCAAAGAACTGCCGGTTCACGCGGTCGAGTGGGCATGGGGCGGCCTTGTCGCTGATCGTCGTTCTGATCGGCTTGCCACGGATGATGCCCTGCAAGCCCATTGCCCTCATAAGCCGAGCGACAGTGCAGCGGGAGATGTCGAAGCCCTCCCGCTGCAATTCCCGCCAGACGGGCCTGTCACAAATTTTTGTAGTTGACGTGCTGTTGACCACAACGGTGGAAATTTCGCTCCCCATGTAGCGGAGCGTAGCCATGATTCTGAATGCCATTGCCGAGAAGTTGAAGCGCCAGTCGAAGGGTGATTTCAAGGGGCGACATTTCAAGGCGTGGCTGATCGTGCAGGCGGTGACCTGGTATCTGCGTTACCCGCTCAGCTATAGAGATCTCGAGGAGATGTTCCGCGAGTGCGGCTTCGAGGTCGACCACAGTACCATCAATAGGTGGGTCCTCGCCTATTCGCCTGTCATCGAAAAGCGGCTGCGCCGGTTTCGCCGACCGCATTGTGGCTTAGTGAGGATTGACGAGACCTACGTCAAGATTGTCAATCGGCATGGAATGTTGACCCCGTATCGGCGTCCAATTTTCACCCCCTGTAGGCGATCAGGGCTTGGCCTGCCCGGCGCTGGCCGGGGTTGCAGAGGGTAGGCCAAGTGCGGGTGATGGGTATCTTCGGCTTTAGCTTTGAGAACGGTTTTTGAAGCGCCAGGATTCATTTCCAGTCTCGACGATTTCGCAATGGTGGGTCAGGCGGTCGAGGAGTGACCTCATCATTTTGGCATCACCGAATACCGATGGCCATTCACCGAAGACCAGGTTCGTCGTGACGATGATTGAGGTGCGCTCATAAAGCCTGCTGATCAGGTGGAATAGAAGCTGACCACCAGCCTGCGCAAACGGCAGATAGCCGAGCTCATCGAGAATGATGAAGTCGAGGCGTGTGAGATAGTCCGCCGTTCTGCCCTGCTTGCCACTGCGTGTCTCCGTTTCCAGGCGGTTGACCAGGTCAACGACATTGTAGAAGCGCCCACGCGTGCTGTTACGGATGCCCATGACCTCATCATAAGCGCTACGCATTCCATAGAGCTTCAGCGTGCTCATCAGTTCGAGAACCTGTGTACGTTCCATCAACTTGCCTCACCTCGAGCCTGTCGTAACGGGCGCAGTCGGCGACCGGCTCATGGGCAAGCCGAACCGCACCATCAAGGAGGCAACCGTCAACGCTATCATTGAGACAGCCATGCCCAACTGACGGCGCATCTCTACGACTTCGTCGATACCTACAATTACGGCTTCCGGCTGAAAATGCTCAGGTGCCTCACGCCCTACGAATACATCCGCGAAATTTGGACAACAGAGCCAGAACGGTATTGACGCAACCCGCTCCATCAAATGCCGGGACCAAATACCTAAGGGTCGGGCTTTGCTGCTCAGGCGACGGCCTCTTTGGGCATGCTTGCTTCGCGTTTGACTGCTTCGATGTCCCGGTACCGGTGCGCCGGGTGGTTTGCCGGCAAATAGTCACCATCACCAAACAGCTTTTCCCGCAGCGTTCCGGGCTTGTAAGCGGTGGGATAAACGCCACGCTTTTGGAGTTCGGGGACAATATATCCAACGACATCCTCGAAACTATCGGGTGTTACGGCGTAAGCCAGGTTGAAGCCATCGACATCGGTATCATCGGCCCATTCCTGAAGAATATCGGCTATGCGCGATGGTGAGCCGACAAAGACCGGGCCAAGTCCGCCGATGCCTCCGAATTTTGCGAGTTCATCGATAGTCCAGCATTTGTCGCCACCCGCGACATGCTCGACAAAGGAATGAATGGCGTTGGTTTCGATCTTCTTGACCGTATCTGTTGGTGCATATTGTCCAAAGTCGATGCCGCTCCAGCCAGACATGAAGACCAGCGAGCCATCATAGGATACGAACTTCTGATACTCCTCGAATTTTTTCTGGGCCTTTTCGTCAGTCTCATCGGTGATGATGGTGACGAGCGTGTAGATATAGACCTTCCTCGGCTCACGCCCGGCGTCCGCCACGCGCTTTCGCATGTCCGCGACATGGGCCTTTAGGACTGACTTGGTTGGTGCCGCGACGAAGATGCACTCGGCCTGTTTCGCTGCAAAGTCCTTGCCCGGCCCTGACGCGCCCGCCTGATAGAGAACCGGCGTGCGTTGCGGTGATGGCTCACTCAGGTGATAGCCGGGAACATCGAAATATCTGCCCTTGTGGCCGATCTCGTGGACTTTCGACGGATCGGTGAAGATACGCTTCTCGCGATCACGTAAAACGGCACCCTCTTCCCAACTGCCCTCGAAGAGTTTGTAGAGAACCTCGACATATTCTGCGGCAACCTCGTACCGGTTGTCATGACGGCGCAGGCCCGCTTCCCCAATGTTTTTGGCCCCACTTTCGAGGTAGGACGTGACGATATTCCAACCAATGCGGCCTTTCGTGTGGTGGTCGGCCGTAGAGAGCCTGCGCGCAAAGGTGTAGGGATGTTCGAACGATGTGGATGCGGTAATACCGATACCCAGATGCTCAGTCGCAAGTGCAATGGGCGCTGCCAGTTGCAGGGGATCGTTGACGGGGATCTGCGCTGCTTGATGAATGGCATGGTAGTTGGAGCCCTTGTAGACATCGTAATAGCCGATCACGTCAGCGATGAAGATGCCATCGAAGATGCCGCGTTCCAGCGTACGTGCAAGGTCCTGCCAATAGTCCAGATCCTTGTATGTCCATGATTTATCGCGCGGATGCGCCCACAGACCGGGGGATTGGTGACCAACGCAGTTCATATCGAACGCATTGAAACGGATGGGTTTGCTCATCATAGACTCCACAATTTCGTCCCGCGACGATACGGGCGGGCGGCGATGAAGAGAAAGAGCGTCCATACCTTGTATCGACACAGTGGAAGAAAAAGCTTCCACATATTATTCTATAAAAGACATAGAATAACTTTTAAGAAGTTGCACCTGTGCGATGCTCTCCACGCCGATTTAACCCGACTGTGAGGCTTCTGCATGGGCACGATTTCCGAGACCAAAATCGATTACACGATCCACCCGCGCGTTAATTCCGCAGACCCGGTAGCGCCGAGACCGCGCCCTTCTGTTCCAGCCCATATTATCACCTTAGACGCCGAGGCCATCGAGATTGCGGAGCGTCTTGCCGAAAAATTCAAGATTGGCGCTGCTCTGCGCGACCGGGAAGGGCTTTTGCCCGTGACCGAACTGGATGATTATTCGCAAAGCGGTCTGTGGAGCATGAATGTGCCAAGGGCCTATGGTGGGCCGGAGGTCTCATACGCCACGCTTGCCAGGGTTATCGCCACCATAGCGGCGGCCGACCCGGCCATTGCCCAGACGACCCAAAACCATCTCGCCATCATCGCAACGGTCGATCTGGATGGGACAGAAGAGCAGAAAAAGCTGTTCTTCGGGTGGGCGCTTCAGGGCCTTCGTTACGGCAACGCCTTTTCCGAACTTAAGAGCAAGACGGTGGCCGATTTCGAAACCAAGGTGGTTCACGATGGCGACGACGTCATCGTCAACGGTGAGAAATTTTATACCACGGGAGCCCTGTTGGCCCATATCGTTCCCATCGTCGGCGTTGATGAGGCCGGCCAAGGCTATCTCGTCTTCGCCGACCGGGATGCACCGGGCCTGACCGTCACCAACAACTGGTCGAGCTTTGGCCAGCGCACCACGGCGTCGGGATCGGTGAAGATCGAGAATGTGCGCGTGCCGAAGGCGCGGGCGTTGAAGGTGACGTCCTTCGATCACCCAACGGTTGGTGGTCCCGTCTCCCAGATCATTCAATCGGCCATTGATGCCGGCATTGCGCGTGGCACGATCGAGGATACGATTACTTTCATCAACACCTACAGCCGCCCGTGGATTGACAGCGGCAAAGAGACCGCTGGCGAAGACCTGTTCACGATTGCAGCGATCGGCGACCTGAAGATCAAACTCCATGCGGCAGAAGCACTGCTGGAGATCGCCGGCCGCAGTATCGATAGTGCCAGGGCCAGTTCCACGTTGGAAACCGTCTCGGAAGCGACGATCAAGACAGGAGAATCCAAGGTTCTGACCACGGAAATCGCGATCCTTGCTGCAAACAAGCTGTTCGAACTGGCGGGAACACGTTCGACGCTTGCGGAGCATGGGCTGGACCGACACTGGCGCAATGCCCGCGTTCACACGCTGCATGATCCTGTCCGGTGGAAATATTACCATGTCGGCAATTATTACCTGAATGGTGCGCACCCGCCACGCCATGCCTGGAACTGAGGTCCGATGAGATGACGACAACGGACAGAACGCGACATCTGCAGGCAGCACGAACGACTGGCATGCCTGCACCGCATGTCCCGCCGCGCCAAAAGCTTGCGCATGTCATCAAGAGCGATGACGAGGCTATCGCCATCGCCAAGGAGCTTGCCCGCGAATTTGCCGTGGGTGCAGCGGAGCGCGACCGGGATCGGCGTTTGCCGCTGGCGCAGATCGAGCGCTTCTCACAAAGCGGCCTCTGGGCGATTTCCGTGCCGAAGCAATATGGCGGCGCGGAGGTCTCGGCGGTAACGCTTGCAGAGGTGACCGCCACCATATCAGCTGCCGATGGCAGCATCGGGCAGATACCGCAGAACCATTTCTATATGGTGGAAGCGTTGCGGCTTGCGGGCAGCGAAGAGCAGAAGAAGCATTATTTCCAGCGCGTTCTGGATGGTGACCGGCTGGGCAATGCTTTCACCGAGATCGGAACGAAGACGCCGGTCGATTACAAAACGCATTTCGCAGAACGGAACGGAAAGCTGTTGCTCAACGGGCAGAAGTTTTATTCCACCGGCTCGCTGTTTGCTCACATCATCGTGGCTGTTGCCAAAGGGCCGGACGAGCGCGTGAACATCGTTTTCATCGACCGATCGACGGCGGGCCTAAACCTCATCGACGACTGGACGTCGTTTGGCCAGCGCACCACCGGCAGCGGCACCGTGACCTTTGACGATGTGGGGATCACACCCTTTCAGGTGGTGGACCAGCAGGGTGTGTTTGAACGGCCCACCACAATGGGTCCGTTTGCGCAGATCATCCACGCCGCCGTTCAGGTGGGCATCGCCCGTGGCGCGCTGGCCGAAACAGTTTCTTACGTCCGCGCCCATGCCCGACCGTTCTTTGAACTGGACATAGAACATGGTTATGAGGACCCGCACACCATTCATTACGTAGGCGATGTCACGATCCGGGTTCATGCGGCCGACGCGCTGCTGGCAAGAGCGGGGCGCATTCTCGATGAGGCGACCGCTTCACCCAATGAGAAAACCGTTGCGGCCGCCTCCATCGCGGTGGCAGAGGTCAAGGCGCTGGGAACGGAGGTTGCACAGCTGGCCTCCACCAAACTCATCGAACTCGGCGGCGCACGCTCGACGCTGGAAAGCTATGGCCTGGATCGCTTCTGGCGCAATGCCCGGACCCATTCGCTGCACGATCCGGTCCGCTGGAAATACCACCATATCGGCAATTTTTATCTCAACGGCATCCTACCGCCACGCCACGGCGCCATCTGATCTGCGTCCCCTCAGCGCCTAGAAGGGAACATCCTCCTACTGCCTGTCCCATGAACAAGTGGTCTGAACCCTGCCCACACATGCCCGGATGAACCCTCGGGCATCGTAAGTTCAATCACCGGGAAAACGCCAGTTCGCAGCAACATGCGGGCGCGTCAGGCGGTCACCGTTGCCAAACAAGCTGCTGCGTAAAGTGTCCCCCTGATACACGGTCTTATAGCGACCGCGTGATTGAAGCTCGGGAATGACGAGATCGACAAACTCCTCATAGCACTCGGGCACGACAGTCCGCGTCAGATTGAATCCGTCAATTTCCCCTTCATCGATCCACGCTTCCAACTCATCCGCAATCGCGGACGCCGTACCGACCAATGTCGGGTAGCGCCCGCCGAGAGCGAGGCTTGTGAGAAGATCACGCTTCGTCCAGCCGCGCTCCCGTGCCGTCTGAACGCCGGATTGAATGGCGTTGCCTTTTCCGCTGTCTTTGATGATCGGATCATCAAGAGCAAGGCTCTCGAGATCGATGCCGGAGCCTGCGGAAAAATGCGCCAGTCCAGCTTCCGGGCTGGCGTAGCGGCAATAGTCGGCATATTTTTCCTGAGCGTCCATCTCCGTCAGACCGGGAATGACGTTGATCGCGACGAAAATCTTGATGTCGTCTGGCTGCCGCCCTGCTTTGATGGCTTCGGCGCGCAGCAGCCGTGACGCCCTTTGGGCAGCCTTCCGGTCTGTCGCCGAAATGAAGATGCATTCGGCGTGACGCGCGGCGAATGCGCGCCCTTTTTCGGAACTGCCCGCCTGAAACAGCACCGGCGTGCGCTGCGGCGAGGGTTCGCTCAAATGATATCCCTGCGACTGGTAGAATGTGCCCTGGTGGTCGATGGTCCGGACGCGAGCGGGATCGGCATAGATGCGACCTTGCTTGTCGGCGCGTACGGCATCGTCCGCCCAACTGCCTTCCCAGAGCCTGTAGAGCAATTCCAGCGCCTCATCCGCCTGATCGTAACGGTCGTCATGGCCTGTCATGGCGCTCTGGCCGATGGCACGCGCTGCGCTGTCGAGATATCCGGTCACGATATTCCAACCCATGCGACCGCCGGTAAGATGGTCAAGCGTCGACATGCGGCGGGCGAAGAGATAAGGCGGCTCGGCATTGGCGTTCACCGTGACGCCGAAACCCAGATGCCTGGTCGTGGCTGCCATGGCAGAGACCAGCATCATCGGATCATTGACGGGCAGTTGTACCGATTCCCGCAGCGGCACATCGACGGAGCCGCCATAGACATCGTAGACGCCGAGAATATCCGCGAGAAAAATGGCATCGAACAGACCGCGCTCGAGCGTTTGCGCAAGATTTGTCCAGTAGCCGATCGTGTTGTAGTCCGAAGAGCGATCCTGGGGGTGGGTCCAAAGGCCATGGTTGATGTGGCCAATGCAATTCATGCTGAAGGCATTCAGGCGAATTTCCTTTTTGGGCATTCCATCTTCCGCCGTTTTCTATGAGGTCGAGGCCAGCATTGTAGTCAGTTGAGAAGATCAGGCCAGCGGCATCCACGAAAATACTGCCTGGCTGGATCATTTGGAACGTCCGAGGCCTGCGGTCAGTCTCAAGTTGGACGTGATGGTCGCAGAGCACCCATTGTCAACGGGATGATAGCGTTCGGAGATAGTCAGCTGCGTCAGTTCACCAGGCGGCGCTCAAACGAACCAACGAAATCTGAGTGGCAGTAAGGCAGAACCGATGGCCGAGGCATCTCCCTTCGTTTCGCTTAAGACAAGTTTTGCCTCCTTCGGTCCAACCCCGTATCGATGGTCTCGCTGCGAGGGCAGGCGCGCACGGTCGATCATCATCCTGCCAAGCGCTGGCGGAAGTTGACCACCGAAAACGATCGCCTGCGGATCAAGGATGGCAATGAGGCCAGCCACCAAACGATCCACTTGTGGCATGGTATCGTCTAGCCATTCTTCAACACCCGGCCATGCCGGGTCGAACCGGTGGTACAATGTTTCAATCGAGTGAATATCGACGCCATTTTTTTGCAGTGTGGCGATCAGATATTGCAAAGCGGGGCGCTTTGGGCCTTCAGCGGCATTGTATATTCCGCTGAGCTCGCCAGCATTGCCGTGAAAGCCATGAAAGGGTTGGCCGCCAAGGATCAACCCGCCGCCGAAACCGTAGTTGAAGGACAGATAGGCAAAGGTCTGGCACCATGACCCTACGCCGCAAAGGCTTTCGCCGATCGCTCCCGTGGTGGCATTGTTTTCAAGCCAGACAGGCAGGCGAAATCGTTCTTCGAGGATCGGTCTCAGATCCATCAACGACCAGTCTCTCAAAGGCTCGGGCGCATTGAAAGCGCGGTCTTCCGAGACGAAAAATCCCGACATGGAAAAACCAAGACCGAGCAGCTTTTCACGCGCGATACCATACCGCTCGAGCAGGCGTTCGAGAGCAAGAGACAGTGCGACAAGGGTGTTTTCCCGATCGCTTGGAAGCATTTTGAGTTTTTCTTCGACAACGATGCTGCACTGGAAATCGGCAATGCAGATCATCACGGAATCGGTGTTGATGGAAATACCGAGAGAATAGGATGCCTCCGGCACCAGTTCGATGGTGGGGCTTGGCTGGCCGCGCGCGCCTTTCAGCGCCGCGCCGGCGCGCAGAAGCCCACGCTCCAACAAACCCTCGATCAGGCGATGCACGGATTGCTGCGTAAGGTTCGTGTGGCCTGTAATCTGAGCTCTTGCGATGGATCCGTGGCGGCGGACGATATCCAGAATGAGGCGATCATTCGCGCTGGCAAGCGGCTGGCGGTCGAATATCTGTCGCGGCGTGTGATCGATGGTCATGTCTTTGGATAACGACTGTAGCAGGTCGCGGCAACACGGCCATTGGCCTGCAAAAGTGTTTTTTGTCGGATTGTCACAAATATTACACTCAAAGTGTATTAATAGAAAGTCAGTTGTTAAACCCGCCCTTAGGAGCCGCCATCAATGAGCCTCAGATTCCTCACGATCGCAACGGTGTCGTTGGCGACGATCGCGGCGCCGTGTCTTGCTGCTGACAGCAATATGAAGAACCTCGATTTTGATCTGTCGAAGGTCACGCGCGAAAATTTCTACGACATCGTCGTTCCCGCTGCCAAAGCTGAGGGTGGGGTGACGATGTATAATTTCGCAGGCAGTTTCGGAGACACCTGGAAGGAATTGATCACGCGTTTCGAAGCAAAATACGGCATCAAGGTCACATACAGCGATGTAAAGGGCGATCAGGCCAACCAGCAGCTGATCGCCGTGCAGACAGCGGGGCAGGACGCGCCTGTTGACGCCTATTTTGCCGGTGGTGGCAGCTACCCTCTTTTGTCCTCCAAGGGCGTCGTCGGCAATATTCCGTTGACGAAGATTTTGCCCAATATGGACACTTATAATCCTGAGTTCGCCGAGACCGTATTCGGCAGACCACACGGTGGCAGTTTCCCCTTGGTGCATCTCAACCAAACGGCAATCGGATATGATTCCGCCTTCGTGAGCGCTCAAGACGTTCCGAAAAGCTTCGAGGACTTGTTGGCGTGGGCGGAGAAGAACCCCAAGCGTCTGGGTGTCACGCTTCCGGCCAAGGGCGGTTCGGGCAGCGGCTTCATATATTCGGTGGCGCTCAATTATCTGACGGGCGACTGCCGCAAGCAACTGACGGACTATGATCAGACGCCGCAGCAGGCCGAAGACTGGGCCATGGAGTCCCATTGCCTCGATCCCGTTTGGGACTACTACCGCCGCCTGTTGGCTGTGGCGGAACTGACCAATGGCAACGCCGATACGCTCAATCTGATCAACAACCAGCAGCTCTACATGGGTACCGTCTGGGAGGATCAGGTCATGAGCTTCCTTGGTACCAAGCAATTGCCCGACAGTTTCCGGGTCACGATTCTGGAAAAGGGTCAGGTCGGCTCTGGTGACGCCATGTTCGTGCCCGCCAATGCCAAGCATGTCGCATCGGCCCTGCTTCTGATCGATATGGCGATGAGCAAGGACTTCCAGCTCTGGAAGCTGGAAAACAAGGCCTCGCGTTCGCCGCGCGTCGATGTCACCAACGATCTCATGCCAAAATCAGCGCAGGACCACGTCTTGCCGCAGAGCGTCTATCCGCGCCTGTCGGTACCAGCGTTCTGGGATATGTCGACGGCGCTTGGCGAAGCACTCGATGAGAAAGTCCTCAATCAGTAACACCACCGGATCGCCCTCGTGTGAGGAAGTGCAAAGCGCCTCACAGGTCGTACGCTCGGTCAAAACCAGGACGGACGCTCACATGAGTGAACTTGAAATCAGCAATATCAGCAAGACCTACGGACCGAGCCATGCGCTTCATCCCGTTTCCATATCCGTTGAGCAGGGCGAGTTCGTCACTATTCTCGGGCCATCGGGTTGTGGCAAATCAACGCTTCTCCGCATTCTGACGGGCATCAGCCAGCCATCCGGCGGTGAAATTCGGCTCGGTGGAAAGCGCATTGATCAGGCGCCACCGGAAGGGCGCGATATCGCCATGGTGTTTCAGTCCTATGCGCTCTTTCCGCACATGTCGGTCGCCAAAAATCTCGGCTTCGGGCTGAAGATGAAAAAAATTGCCAAGGACGAACGGACGCGTCGCATCGCCCATGCGCTGGAAATTTGCAATCTCGCCGGGCTGATGGATCGCATGCCGCGGCAATTGTCCGGCGGCCAGCAGCAGCGTGTGGCTTTGGCACGCGCCATCGTCATGCAGCCAAGCCTGCTTCTGTTCGATGAGCCTTTGTCCAACCTCGACGCCAAGCTTCGCGACACGCTGCGCCATGAACTGACCGAGCTTCACCGCCGTATCGGCGCCACCAGCCTCTATGTCACGCATGATCAGGCCGAGGCGATGGCCATGTCGGACCGGATCGTGGTCATGAATGCAGGCCGCGTCATTGAGATCGGCACTCCGTTGGAACTCTATCGCGCGCCCAAGCACGCCTTTACTGCCGGTTTTCTCGGCCAGACCAACCTGTTGCCGGTATCCGCCCAAGGGATGCAGGCGCAATTGCCATGGGGACAATCCGTGGTGCTGGACGCTGCGGCTAACGGTAACGTCCAGATTTCGGTCCGCCCGGAGAATATTCACATTCGCGCTGATGAGACGGGTGCCGGCACGGTGTCAGCGGTTTCCTTCATGGGTGCCAATGCGCTCTATACTGTCGAGATCGGCGGTCATCAGATCAGGGTCAGCCAGTCCGGCGCAGACGCTCTGATCAATGCCGGACGAAGGGTCGCCCTGCAATTTCCCGGTTCTGTGCTGTGTCTCGACGAAACGATGGCGGTGGAGGCGGCATGATAAGCGGCATCCTTCGCAACAGGCGCGCGCAGCTTTTTCTCCTTCTTGCCCCGGGGATTGGCTACCTCCTGATGTTCTTCGGCGGGCCGCTGGTGTCTGCGCTGATCGGCAGCGTCAGACAGGAGGATGGCAGCTTCACGCTGATGTTCTACGAGCGAATTTTCACGCGTCCCTCGATGATCCGTGGCCTGACGACGTCGATCTATTACGGCGTGATGCCAGTGATCGTATCGCTTGTCGTGTCGGTTCCGCTGGCGCTTCTGATCAGGAAGAACTTTCCAGGTCGCAAGCTTTTCAGCGGTCTCTACAAGCTACCAATGGCTGTGCCGGGTATCATCGTTGGCCTGATGGTGATTGTCGTTTTCGAACGAGGCGGTTTTCTAGACCGGCTGGTTGCACCGCTTGGGCTCCAATTGCCCCATCTGGTGCGTGACGACTGGGGCATCGGCGTTATTCTGGCCAGTGTCTGGAAGCAGGTCCCGTTCATGACGCTGATCATCACCAGCGCCTTCGCCGCCATACCTGAGGATATACGCTACGCCTCGCGCACGCTGGGGGCTTCACGGCTGAAGACCTTTGTCTTCGTGGACGTTCCACTTGCCATGCCGGGCATCACTGCGGCTATCCTCCTCACCTTCATCGGTTCCATGGGCTCCTACGCCATTCCCGATATCGTTGGCCCGCCAACGGCCCGGCCACTCTCTGTTCTCATGGTTCAGGACTTCAATCAGGGGCACTTCAATCAGGTCTATGCCATAGGCATGGTGCTGAGCCTTTTCGCGATTGGTGTGCTGCTTTTCTATTACT
Source organism: Rhizobium skierniewicense (assembly GCF_014196515.1). Taxonomy (GTDB): domain Bacteria; phylum Pseudomonadota; class Alphaproteobacteria; order Rhizobiales; family Rhizobiaceae; genus Agrobacterium; species Agrobacterium skierniewicense. The sequence goes on from NZ_JACIDV010000022.1 coordinate 27,038, forward strand.
CCCTGACATCCCGCATCGGTCCCGGCCAAAACCGAGGAGACGCCGCATGAGCGCCATCGTCATCGAACCCGGCGTGACGCCGCGACGCCGCTTCTTTACGCCGGAGGACCGGGTTTTCGTCGCCATTGGTCTCTACGGCGCGTTGGCGCTCGCCATCGCAGTGCCGCTGGTGCTGATGTTTTTATGGAGCATTGCCGATGGCTGGTCGCCGCCGCTCATCATACCCAGGGATTACACGACGGCGCGCTGGGCAAGTCTTCTTAACGACGCAGGCCTTCTCGGTGCGACGATCAACAGCATCGTGATTGCCGTTGTCGTGACGTTCCTCACGGCCGTCATCGCGTTGCCCACGGCATGGGCCATGGCTCGTTTTCCCTTCCGGCTGAAACGGCTGGTCGAAATCTTCATACTGGCACCGATCATCATTCCGGGACTGGTCGTCGCCGTGGGCATCGGTCAGGTATTTCTTCATTTTGGTCTTGCCTATTCGGTCACGGGGGTCATTCTCGTACAGATCGTTGGCACTCTGCCGCTGATGATCCGGCTGATGACGGCGACGCTCGAAACCATTCCCGACGATCTCATCCACGCCGCACGCTCGCTGGGTGCCGGAACTGTCGGCATCGTTCTCCACATCATCCTGCCGCTTGCCGTTCCCGGTCTTCTGGCGGGCGGACTGATGTCCTTCATCGGTAGTTTCGAAGAATTCGACAAGTCCTTCATCGTCGGCGCACCTGTTGTGCAGACCCTGCCGATCAAGCTTTACATGTATCTCGATCCCTATTCGATGCAGCTTCCGCTTGCGTCCATCGTCTCCTTCATCCTGCTTCTTCCAGCACTTGTCGTCTTCATCATCGCCGGTCGCATTCTACGCGACGATCTGATGGCGGCCGGCATGGGAAAAATCTGATCCGGGCGATCACATCTCATCAAAAGTAAAATCCGAAAGCGAAAACCATGAATCAGGCCCTCACTGCCTCCTCAAACGCCAACTTCTCCTGCAACGTCCTCTCCCTTTGCTCGCGCGAAAATCCCGCAATCCTAACGATCGCTCACCGCGGTTTCTGGACCACCACGGCCGAAAACTCACTCGCGTCCGTTCGCGCGGCCATCGCGGCCGGTGTGGAGATGATCGAGATCGACACGCAAACCACCGCGGACGGTCGGCTTGTCGTCATTCACGACACCACCATCGACCGCACGACGACGGGCAAAGGAACCGTAAGCGCGTTGCCCTTCGAGATGGTTCGTGCCGCGAGGCTGAAGTCCGGCGCGGGTGGCGAGAGCGCCAACGTGACTGAAGAATGCGTTCCAACGCTGGAAGAACTGCTCGAGGAGGCACGGGGTCGCATCACCGTCAATATCGATACCAAGTTTGTCCGTGATCTGCCGCAGGTGATGGAGACGGTATTGCGTCTGGCCATCGAAGAGCAGGTGCTGGTCAAGACGGATATCGACCCTGACGCCGCCCATTTCGCGGTGCTGGACACAGACTGGTTCGGAAAGATCCCGCATATGCCGATGTTCCCGGTGAGAAAGGGTCGATTTGCCGAGGATCTACGCCGGATCGAAGCCCTGCGCGCGCCCATCATCGAAGTGAAATTTTCCGATCTTGATGATCTCAAGGAAGGCCGCGCCGAGTTGGAGCGCCAGAATATTCGTCTCTGGATCAACACGCTCGATGTTTCGCACTCCCTCGATTTTAACGACACGCACGCGCTGGCCGATCCCGAGGCGGTCTGGGGCGTGCTTGCGCGGGCCGGTGTCGGTGCCATCCAGACGGATGAAGTCCAGGCCTTCAAGGACTGGCTGAAAGCAGATACTAGCGAGGCGGCTCCATCATGGACACGATAAACCACCGCCTTGAGCAAGCTGTCAGTATCGTCGAGGAAGCGGTGGCGCTTGCGATGCGCTTCTTCGAGGCGCGTGACGCCATCGGCGCACGGGCCAAGGGTTTTCAGGATTTCGTCTCTGAAGCGGATACCGCCGTCGAGAGGCTGGTGCGGGACAGGTTGGCAGTGGCATTTCCAGGGCAAACCGTGTTGGGCGAGGAAATGGGCGGCATCGCCGATGACGCCTACTGGATCATCGATCCGATCGACGGGACAACAAATTTTCTACGGGGGTCACCGTTCTGGGGCATATCGCTCGGCTTCGTTCGCAACGGTCGACCGGAACTGGGTGTGGTCGCGGTTCCGGTTTTAGGTGATATCTACGCAGCAGCGGAGGGCACCGGCTTGCTGTTGAACGGCCAAAAATGCCCGCGTAGTATATCGTTTGAGGATGTACGCGTGATGTCGCTCGGCGATAGTGCATCCGCCGATGCCCAGGAGATCGCGTCTCTCAATGTCGGTCTGAGGCACGCGGGCTGGGTTGTCGAATCGATCCGCTCCACATCCCTTGGCCTGGCATTCGCGGCCCGCGGTATATTCGACGGTCATCTCCAGAAACTCACGACCATGTGGGACATCGCCGGTGGCGCGGTCCTGGCGCGAGAAGCGGGGCTTGATGTGCGCATTGGAAAACGTGGTGACAGCGATATCCCTTGGGTGGCCGCCGCAACGCCAACTCTCATGGCCGCGACTGAAGACCTGTGGCCGGATATCAGGAGGGTACTCTGAGGCCACTGAGCGTCGGAGTAAATGAATCACGGAGGGTCTTCGACCCCAATCGTTTCGGGCCAGGAATGTGCAGTGTTTGAGGCGGCGCTTCCAAGGTAGATGCACCATCAAGACGATCAGCTGGAAATGCCGTGCCCGTTCGGAAGCTTCCGTCCCCCCCCCCCACGACCTCACCCTTTTTGCCATGGTCTGCAAATCCCTAAAAGGTGGGATGTTCCATCCTTCCGATGCTGTTGCATCTGAGGAGGATCGCATGTGATCCGTTCGTTTCATCACCTCGTAATATGGGGAATTGATAGGATATCGTCGTGCCACGTAATATTGCAATTGTAGGAAACGGTGCATTCGCTCCATCCGACGCGAGCCGGATTGATAACTGTGATGTTGTCATCCGGTTCAACGACTGCAGGTCGGTTGGGGAGGGCGGATCGCGAACCGATGTGGTCGCAGTTTGCAACACCGGACGTCCCGCATCCGCCATGATCAGACAGCGCTCCTGGCGCGAAACGGCGGCAATTGCCCATGCAAACGCCATTTGGTGCGTGCGGGACGGCGGGAAATTCGCCGAATTGAAGCCCGGGCTTGTTGCTCAACAGTCTGGGCTGGACGACTTTTGTGACGACTATACGGACGAGTTTGCCCACTTTGCCACAGAGACTGCCAAGGTGTTCACGGTGATACCGCGCAGATACCATGATCGGGTCGATCTGGAGCTGAAGACGCGGGTTACGAGCAACTACGTTGTCCCGAGCTCGGGAATGATCGCGGTTTCCTACGTCATTGGTGAGGTCGCCGTCAAGGACGACACAGTGCTCCTGGCTGGTTTTGGTCACCAAGGTTGGAGCGGCCATTCTTTCAGGGCTGAGCGTGATCTCATAGAACAGTATATCGCCAATGGACTACTCCGCAGAATATAGGCCGCCTTTCCCACGCCGCTCACAAAGCCAAACCCTTTGTGAATGATGCGCTTTCAAATCACGAGACGTCCGAACTGGAGGATAGAATGGTGATACGCCAACGAATAGGGATCATCGGCGCTGGGATAGCGGGAATAACCCTGGCGAGATCGCTCTCCAGGATCGCTGATGTCAGCATTTTCGAAAAGAGTAAAGGTGTCGGAGGCCGAGTGGCCACGCGACGGTCAGAGGATGCCGCCTTTGACCATGGCGCACAATACTTCACCATCCGAGACGATCACTTCCGCAACGCGCTTGAGGCCGCCTGTCTGGCGGGATCCGTGCGGACGTGGAACGGAGATTTGGTATACTTGGGCACGCACCGTGATCCGACACAAAGCGGGTCAAAAACGCCGAGATATGTCGGCTGCCCCTCGATGAATGCGTTACCGAAAGCTATGTCCGAAGGTCTGAATGTCCTGCTGAACGTCCAGGTCTCGGCCATCACCGGAGAACCCGGCCAGTGGTACCTCCAGATAGGGGACGAGCGAGAAGGGCCGTTTGACTGGTTGATTTCGACGGCTCCCGCGCCACAATCGGCAGCGCTGCTTCCGTCCCGGTTCGAGCACCACGATGCGTTGGGCCTCGTCAAGATGAACGCCTGTTTCACGTTGATGGTCAGGCCAAAACACAAACTCCACATTCCCTTCGCGGCAGCCCGTGTGGACGACCCTGTCATCGACTGGATCTGTCGTAACGAGAGCAAACCAGACCGGCCCGAAACGCCCTGTCTGGTGGTAAATTCAAACCCCGTCTGGGCCGACACCAATATCGATCGCCCGCTTGACGTTATCCGAGCCGACATGATTGATGCGATCACGCGTTACATTCCAATCGAATACGAAGCCGCAGTCATTCATCGCTGGCGTTATGCCAATGTCCAACGGCCGGTCGGAAAAGCGTTCCTGCTCGATCGGGCGTCGCAGCTTGCCGCGTGCGGCGATTGGTGCATCGGCGGCCGGGTCGAAGCAGCCTTTCTCAGTGGAGCAGGTCTGGGAGATGCCCTGCAGGGTATCATAGAGGGTGCTCAATGATGACGCCCTCTCGCAAGGTCTCGATCATACTTGCCTATGCCGGTGCACTGCCATTCTGGTTGCTGATGCTCGCTCCGGAAACCGTTGCTGGTTTCGACACGGCGTCGGCATTCGTGTCATACGGTGCGATTATCAGTTCTTTCATGGCTGGGACCCTGTGGGGACGGGCTCAGATAGAACACGGCAATATTCTTTTCATGGGTGTGAGCAATGTCCTGGCATTGATCGCTTTCGTCACCCTCGTGGCGGGTCTATCCCTCGCCGCCCTCTTCGTGCAACTGGCGGTGTTCGGGCTTCTTCTGGTGGCCGATTTCAAGAGCCTTGCCCAACGCAATGAGCACCGTTGGTATCTGGTACTGCGTCTGAGGGTGACTCTCCTTGTCGCCGTGGCCTACTGTGTCATGCTCGTTGATCGCGCACTCACGGCGGGAGTTTGAACCCGACCGGCAGAACCAACACGACACGAGAGAAACGCCTGCGGCAGGAAAGATCATGACTCCAAGCAAAATAGCGACTTCTATCACCCACCGCGATGCAGAACATTTTCAAGCGGTCTAAACCTCGCCGGGTTTGCCGGAGGCTCCAACTTCTGAGAAAGTGGAGCCATCATGGGCAAGACGACAGACAAATTTTCACCTGAAGTCCGCAACCGTGCCATCCGTATGGTGCTGGACCATAAAGCCGAGCATCCATCATGCTGGGCTGCCGTTTCCTCTATTGCTGCCAAGATTGGCTGCTCGCCAGCCCACCCTGCACGAATGGGTCAAGAAGACCGAGGTCGACAGTGGTAAGCGAGCAGGCCTACCGAGTGATGTTGTCGTGAAGATAAAGGCTCTTGAGCGGGAGAACCGCGAGCTTCGGCAGGCCAACGAAATTTTGCGCAAAGCTTCGGCCTATTTCGCGATGGCCCCTATCGGCGAATGCGAGCATTCACCTGTCGGGTAAGAGTATCTCGACCGCCACCTTCAAACGATGATCGCGTTCATTGACGAACACCGTGGGGTGTTCGGGGTTGAGCCGATCTGCAAGCTTTTGCCGATTGCCCCGTCAACCGACTTCGAGAACGTTGCCAAGCGTATGGATGTGGATCGCCTGTCAGTCCGCGCCCGCAGCGATATCGGCCTGAAGATCGAGATGCGCCGGGTGTTTAATGAGAACTTCCAGGTCTATGGTGTCCGTAAGGTCTGGCGGCAATTGCAGCGGGAGGGCTTCGACATCTCCCGCTGCACTGTCGCTCGGCTTATGAGGGCAATGGGCTTGCAGGGCATCATCCGTGGCAAGCCGATCAGAACGACGATCAGCGACAAGGCCGCCCATGCCCACTCGACCGCGTGAACCGGCCGTTCTTTGCTCCCGCGCCGAACATGCTGTGGTTATCCGATTTCACCTACGTGGCGACTTGGCAAGGCTTCGTCTACGTGGCCTTTGTCATCGATGCCTTTGCTCGCCGCATTATCGGTTGGCGGGCGAGCCGGACCGCTCATGCGGGCTTCGTCATCGATGCCTTGGACCAGGCGCTTCATGATCGGCGACCCGTCCATCGCGGTGGGCTCATCCACCATTCCGATAGGGGTGTGCAATACGTCTCCATTCGCTATTCCGAGCGACTGGCGGAGGCGGGTATCGAGCCCTCCGTCGGAAGTGTTGGCGACAGCGATGACACTGCTCTCGCAGAAACGATCAACGGTCTCTACGAGGCAGCGGTCATCCATCGGCGAGGACCGTGGCGAAACGTCGAAGCCGTGGAGTTCGCTACGCTGGAATGCGTAGACGGGTTCAACAATCGTCGCCTTCTGGAGCCTATCGGCAACATACCGCCAGCCGAAGCCGAAGAAGGATATTACATCATGCTGGACGCACCAGCTATGGCCGCATAACTTAAACGAAATGGCCTCCGGCAAACCCGGCGCGGTTCACTCCGAACCATGGAGACCTATAGATTCAGAAGTCATAAAAATACGCAACTGTAATGCTAAGTCTGTGCGAGCCTAGCTGACCCCGCACTAAGCGCTTCCCGAGCTAGAAGAAATCTCACGCAGAATGCGAGAGCTTAGATACCGGTTCGCTGAAAATGTCTTCTAGAGCCGCTAAAATTTGCCGCACAGGTTCGGAGCGACTGAAATAATAAATGGTTTGGGCATCGCGGCGCGTCTGCACGACATTTGCATTGCGCAGTTTGGCGAGGTGTTGAGATAATGCGGACTGACTGAGGCCAACCGTTTCCGCCAAATGACCCACTGGCATTTCTCCCTCGATTAGGATCCGAAGTATTGCGAGCCTCTTTGGGTTCTCGATCGCGGACAAGAGCGTTGCGGCAGAGTTAATTGATTGCTCATCCAGGCGTCTGGTCACTGCGTTGTCTCCAAAGCTAAAATCATTCTAATCGTAGTCAGACAGGACACGGGTCATTCCTGATCTCAACCGGCCAAGACGCACCAAGATGGAAACCAGAAAGTATGTTCTGCTAATTTAGCATAGTCTGTATACACCGATCTTCAACGTGGGCAGCGTCGTTCAATGCCTCCAGGGTGCAGGAATATCTCTAAGGTGCAGATTTATTGCGCAGGCTATCGAGGTCCGCTGGCGTGCCCCACAAAAGTGGTCCTCTACAGCTTCGGCAATGTCTTTGGTGGATTTTGATTTGTGCGTTGGAAAACGGATTAGCGCAACAATTTCATGTGACCTATCGATTGAACAAATGATACGGTGGTAGGGCAACCATGGCCTAACAAACTAGGCTCGTTACTACATATTAGAGAATTCGAGATATTGCTTTTTTGACGTGCATTTCTCGCCGAAGTAACACGTGCTTGGATGTGATAGGAATGTCGAACGGTCCGTACAAGGAACTCAAAGTTTCCTCCAGGGATATCGGAGAGGTTGAGGAGTATCTGAGTGACGCCTATGCGCCGGTCTCTGTAACTCCGCTCGGCTCGCACCACAGGTACGGGGTTAGCGGACACTTGGCCGTTCTAGATCAAGTTTTCTTCGAATGGTCGAAAACGATAGGCAGTTATCGCGTTACACCCATCGAAATGTTCGATTCTGTTCTCTTCAATTTCGTCAGCGAGGGCACGACCGGTTACCACTTCAAGAGCGATAAGCTATCGATTGCGGCCGATCAGGTGATTGGTTACCGACACGCAGATAATGTTGATGTTCTCAACGGGAGTGAACATTCAACGGTTGTCATTTCCGATGATCTTCTTTGTAAGCGGATGTCGATATTGCTTGATAAGCCGGTGGTTCACACGGTTGAATTTAGCAAGGGTGCCTTGGACCAGCGAAATCTTAAAGGACTTCCGGCGCTTGTGGCGCTCTTGAACAATTCACCCTTTCAACAACTCGCGGGATCGCTGAACGCACGCTCTTCAGCTGTTGGACATTTGGTCCTCGATAGTTTCCTTCTAAACTATCCGAACAACTATACTCAGGCGCTGAAGGCGCCTTTGCCCTTGATCGCGCCGAGACAGGTGCGCCGGGCGATCGATTATATCCACGCACATCCAGCGGACAGGAACTCGCCCGAATTTCTAGCTGGCTTGAGCGCTGTTAGTGTCCGCTCGCTGCAATACTCTTTCTTGCTATCTGTCGGACAAACGATCAGCGAGTATCAGCGTGCTCTGCGGCTACAAAAAGCTCGCGACGACCTCGATCAGAAAAGGGATCTCTCCGCGAAGAAAATTGCTGAAAAGTGGGGCTTTACGTCGCAAAGTGCCTTCACGCAAAGTTTCAAAAAGGCGTTCGGAGTCACTCCGTCTCAAGTCCGCAAGGACACCTTGTAGGTCACCGAAGTGTTTCATGCTTGCCTTCGATACTACATTGCCGGAGATTAGTCTTGATCTAATAGGGATGCTGCGACGTACCAGTCGAACCTTAACCGCCAACATCACAGGATCGTTTCCCAGGTGACGTTGCCCCCAAGTTTTATCCAGTTTTGAGTTCGCTCCAGCGGTTTTGGGTTGCTGTATTCGGGGCGGTAGCGGCGGGTTGCGGTGCGGAGCCATTCCGGCTGCGCAGCACCGCATCACGTCGCGGGTTGATGGTCTGAGCGAACTCGGCAGGCGTCATCCAGCCGAGTCCAGAGTGTGGTCGATGATCGTTGTAATCGCTGCGCCAGTTTAAAAGCGCTGATCGTGCATGGGTCAGTGACGAGA
>NZ_JACIDV010000023.1 GCF_014196515.1 Rhizobium skierniewicense
AACAGAGACGATGCGACCGCCGCGCCGGACCTTCAGGTCGGTGGCATCGATCCAGAGGTATGGCCACTCGCCCTCGATGGGACGGTCGAGGAAGGTCTTCACCTTCTCGTCGATCTCTTCGCACAGGCGGCTGACCTGGCTCTTGGAAATGCCCGACATACCCATGGCCTTAACGAGATCGTCAACGGAGCGGGTCGAAACGCCCTGGATGTAAGCCTCCTGAATGACAGCCGTCAGAGCCTTCTCGGCCATTCGGCGCGGCTCCGAAAAACTCGGGAAATAGTTGCCAGTACGAAGCTTGGGAATACGCAGCTCGACGGTGCCCGCCCGTGTCTCCCAATCCCGGTCGCGATAGCCGTTACGCTGAGCCAGTCGGAAGCCATTCTTCTCGCCATAGCCTGCACCGGTCTTCGTGCCAACCTCCAGGGCCATCAGCTTCTCGGCAGCAAAGCCGATCATCTCGCGCAGCAAATCGGCGTCGGAACTCTTCTCAACGCGTGAGCGTAGGTTCATCATGTCGTCGCTCGTCGGTGGTGACAACCCTGTCAGCTACACCACCCAGCGGGACACGATCCTGTCTCCTCTTCTTGCAGTGGTCAAACCTATTCATCACATGGCTGAGCGTTATGATATGACTTTGCCAAAGGCATTCATCAACTCGCATCGAAGAGGTTGATGTGCTTGCGATTCTGAGCTAAACACCCTTCTCGCAGCAATGCTTGTGTCCACGTAGCTCAGTCGGATAGAGCACCTTTCATAGTGTGAAAGTTTACTGGTCGGGAAAAATCGTCGGCAGGGCAGGCCGTTGACGGTCCAGTAAATTTACTGCTGCGCCTGGAGGCTGAAAATTAGTCGCCATTCAAGAGCACGTGTTAGGCAACCCCAGGGGTTGAGCCAATTGAAATGCTTCCCGCGAATCTGATGTTCGGGTCCTTGAACTCACCGTTCAATGCAAATCGCCGTTGTCGCTGGGGTGTTGATCTTCGGCAGAGCATGGGCTACGAACCATCTTGAAGGAAGGTTTGTCCACATAGCTCAGCAGGATAGAGCACAGGATTCCTGGTTGCAAAATTGGGGGCTATACTCCGAAAGGTTGTAGTCGATCTACTCAAATTCGGGGAACGCTTCGCTGGACTATCAGCATGCCAATCCCGAGCCAAGCTTCGGAGAAATCCGTTGAAGGTGTAGAGACTGGATGGGTAGCACCTAAAGGCTCAGGCCCATGGTGAAGGGACAGTCCAGACCACGAACGCTTGCGGGCGGCGGTTAAAACCGAAGTGGTATGAATCCTGGGGTCGGAGGTTCGAATCCTCTTGTGGACACCACTTCCTCACGACGCTTGGAGCGGGGTACATCTATGTTTGGTTTTTGGGACTGATGATCGGCTTCGTCAAGGACGACGTTAAGCTGGACTTCTATCTCGTGCATGAAAGCTTGGGCTTTCTCGTACTCTGGGTCATGCTGCTTAGAGTTGGAGCTCGGCTCTATCGAAAAGCTCCTCCAATAGACGGACCTGCAATCGAGCGCCGAGCAGCACACATGGTTCACGGGCTATTCTACATCTTTTTGATCATCATGCCGGTCTCCGGCTTCTTGGCCACAAATGCCCATGGCTTTCCCCTCAAGTGGTTCGGGATATTGCCAGTCTGGAGTCCGCTCGGCAAATCGCCGGATGTCGCGTCGATCCTCTCCGCGGTTCACGAGTGGAGTGCATGGATCGTTTTAGCGCTTTTCACGTTACACATCTTGGCAGTGATGTTTCACCATCTGATCCGTCGAGACACCACGGTTTACCGAATTCTTTAGACAAGGACGTCGATGAACAACCTCCACATGACCGACAGGCTCTGGACGCGACTTCTTTCGATGCGCAGTGGTGACGACGGACTTCACAGGAATGAGATCGGCCCCGCCTTTTCTCTTTACGGCCCGCTCGCGTCTGCCAAGGATCGTTTCGTTCTGGCGCAGGTTGGTCAGTCTCTTGATGGACGTGTTGCCACCCCGAGCGGGGATGCGCGCGACATCTCCGGACCAGAGGGACTCGCGCATCTCCACCGATGTCGCGCGCTTGTTGATGCAGTTATCGTTGGAATTGGAACCGTGCAGAATGATGATCCTCGTCTTTCCGTGCGAGAGGTGAACGGCCCAAGTCCGACGCGTGTTGTGATCGACTGTCGAGGTGAATTGACTGGAAACGAGCGTCTGTTTCATGAGGGCACAGCGCCGGTTATCGTTATCCAAGGCAATGATGCATCTCGGTCCGCACATGGGTGTGAAGTTGTAAGACTTCAGCGCGGGTCTTCAGGCCTTGACCCCAGTGACATTCTCGAATGCCTGGCGGACCGTGGTTTGAAACGGACCCTGGTGGAAGGGGGCGCAAAAACGATTGCCCGTTTCATTGATGCAGGCCATGTGGATCGTCTCCATGTCACCATATCGCCCTTGATCATCGGTTCTGGACCTTGCGGCATATCCCTTGCTCCCATTACGGAGCTTTGCAATGCTCAACGTCCCTCTGCTGAGGTCTATCTGCTTGGACGCGATGTGTTGTTCGACTGCGACATGAAGCCGGGTTCACATCTCGGTGCGGGGAAGAGCCAGAAGATCCCTGTGTCCAACAATGCAGAGACTGCCATTGAGGTCAATATGTGAGTGACGGAAGTCGAGCCACGTTTTGAATTCAAGCTCATTCACATTGCCGATTTCGTGGATTGGTTCTTGAAGACCCGCCAGAAATTCTTTCTGGAGTTTTGCGGAAGACGGCCCCAGATGCCAAGGACTGTCGGCGGTCTCCACGGAGAAACCTGATGCTTCACACAGATCAGCGAGGTGACCGGCGGCAGTTGGACCGAGGGCTCGTCCAAACCCCTTGTCAAAGCGTTGGTGGAGGTTGAAGTCCGCAGCAATCTGCGCATCCAGCGGGTGCCTGATCGACCACTCCATAACACCATCATAGGTGAGAGCCGCATAGAGTCCAATCCGTCGATCGGCAAGCCGCGCCACGAACCTGTCGCAAAAATCGGCAGAGCACAGATCGAAAAGAGCCGACGCGGTGACAATGCTGACGTCGTTCAGAAGCGTTTCGTCGAGGCTGTTCAGGTCCTGGCAGTGAAACTCGATATTGTCTTGCAGGCCAATCAGGCGCTGGGCCTCTTCCAGCAACACGCTTTCGTAGTCCAGAAGCTTCCAATTGGAGCGTGGCAGCTCCTGAGAGAGCGTGCGGTAGGTCGATCCCGTGCCACAACCCACGTCCAAAATGACATGAGGCTCTCGGAGAGGATCGAGATATTGCCGAAACCTCGCAAGAATCGGCTCCGATCTTGCCTGCCTGTCTGCAGGTTCACGAAGTTTCAGCCATTCCTTGTCAAAACCGCTCATGCCAACTCTTTCAATGTGGTCGAAATGATGTTCGCTGTATCTTCCCATCCTGGAAGCAACGCACCGGCGCGTCCCGCTGCCTCAGCGCGACGGTCGCGTTCCCGACGATCCGTCAGCAAAAGTCTTAAGGCGGATGCGATTGCTTCGACGTCATCCACCGGAACCAGCAAGCCCGCCTCACTCGGGACAACATCCGGCACCGCTCCTGCTTTGCAGGCAACGATCGGAAGCCCGTGCGATAGAGCTTCAGCGAACACCATGCCATAGCCCTCATAACGGCTTGCCAGCGCGAAGATGTCAGCTTTCACGTAAGCTGCGGTCAGATCATCGGATTCACCTGCAAGAACAACGCGGCTTGAAAGGTTGAGCATCCTGATCTGCTCATCCAGGCTGTCTGCCACCTCGGGGTCCAAATGCGGACTGCCGATGATGGTTGTGCACCAATCAAGCTCACGGACTGTTGCGAGCGCAGAAATGAGGATGTCGTGCCCCTTTCGCCTGGTCAGAGAACCCACCGACAAGATTTGAGGGATGTCGTTCTCGACCTTATCTGATGCTGGTGGCTTCACGGTCCCTGGCAAAGCTACGGTGATGTTGAGACCAGATACGCCAAAGTTCTTTTTAAGTTCACCCGCCGTCATGGGTGAGGTCACTAAAATGTGACGCACGGCACTCAGCGCTTTGGTCTCACTTTGCCGAACCTGTGCCTGCCGCTCTGCGCTTATTCCCGTTTCCAGTGCCAGTGGGTGATGAACCAGCGCAATAATCCGCAATCGGTCACCCTCACGGGCTGCCCATTCATCCATAACACCGAAAGCCAGGCCGTCAATCACGACAAGCGTACCGTCCTCCAAGGCGGATATCTGCCTTTCTGCCTCTCCCAGTGTCTCCCGGCTGGGGGACGGAAAACCGTCGCCCAACGGAAGAAGTGTGACGTCCCAGCCGAGATGTCTTAACTCCCTGATAATTTCCCGATCATAGCCGTACCCGCCGGTCCTCAGTTCGAGGTCTCCGGGGTAAGCAAACGTAAGGCTTTGATTCAAAGGTCTGCCTCATACCATCCACGAGCTACGTGAGATTCATGCAAGGTAATTTTGAGACGCGAAATACGGTAGCTACCGGGTCCGAGGCGCTTGGATGCGACGGCTGAGGCAAGCTCATCAAATATATGTTTCGCGATAACTTCTGTCGTTGTGATCTTGCCTTTGAAGATATCGACCTCATCCAGGTTCTGATAGTTCAGCGGCTTGAGGACCTCCGAGAGGACTGTGGTCGCTGCGCCAATATCGACCGCCAGACCATCCTCATCCACATCTCGGGTAAAAAAGGCCGCGTCAACGACGAAAGTCGCGCCATGCATGCCTTGGGCTGGCCCGAAGACCGGGCGCTGTAGACTATGGGCGATCATAACGTGGTCTCTGACTTCAACTGCGAACATGGTCTCTCTTTCATGGGTAGCGTATGCGATGACAAAGCGTATGCTTCGATGACAAAATACGTGGATACTCGTCAGCCAGATCAGTGAACGCCGTCTCCCCCGAAATTAAGTGATCCAGCTGATGGTCGAGCAAAAGATCGAGAGCTTTTGCCATACGGCGCCCAAACGTCCAGCGCGCTTTGCGAAACGCTGGAATGGACCCGACTTGTGAACTTATGAATGAAAGCCGTCTGGAGTGGAACGCGCCGCCGAGCGGGATCGTGACGCTTTTCTCCCCGTACCAGCTTGCTTCTATGATCCGCGCTTCCATGCCTGCGTGCTGAATGGCATCAGAAAGAGCGGCGGCGGATGCAGACGCGTTTATGAGGACATCGAATTCGCCGTCCAGATTGCGGGCCTCGATGAAGCGGATGTCCATCGCTTCCACATGTGCACGGCGATCAGGATCGACTTCAACGAGAACGGTCTCTGTTCCTGCTATTTTGTTGGACAGGCTGGCCACAAGTGTTCCCACAACGCCGCCACCAAAAACTGCAACACGATCACCAGGTTGAATGAGAGCGTCCCACACAATGTTGAGTGCGGTCTCCATATTCGCGGCGAGTACAGCGCGCTCAGGCGAGAGTCGCTCCGGCAACGGAGAAACCATGTCTGGTGTCGTGATGAAGACGTCCTGATGCGGGTGGAGGCAGAATACCGTCTTGCCGAGCAATTCTGGTGGTCCCACTTCCACCAGCCCGACACAGGAGTACCCATATTTTACAGGAAACGGAAAATCGCCCTCCATATGGGGCCCACGCATCCGCTCAAACTCGCTTTGTGGCACACGACCATCGAGCACGAGGGATTCCGTTCCTCGACTGATGCCGCTGTACAGGCTTCGAACAAGGACCTCGTGAGGCGCCGCCGCGCGCAGGATTTCCTCCCTCATGGCACACCGACCTTCGCTCTCGATCCACAGTGCTCGGGATGAATTTCGGTCGGAGATTGTCGTCGTGCCGGAAACAGGTGCCAAAAGAGTGATCCCAATATGTACATGTCAATGGAGCGTATGACCGGGAGCGACGTTTTGTTCCCTGGGCGGCCGTCAATAAATTTACGTCTGCAAGAAATCCAGCCTGCAATTTTGCTCGTAAAAAATGAAAATGTATAGGGAGACTATGTTAGATGTCATATGCCGCCGAGCCATACTTCCAGTTCTCTAAGCCAGAAATCGACGTAGAGCGTGCCGCCTCAGAGCTTCGTCATGGCCGCCCCATTCTGTTTTCCACCGACGACCGAAAGATGGCGGTGCTTGCTCTCGATGCCGCCGCGCCCTCGCTTTACGATCACTTCGCAGCGGCGACAGAGAACCGACACTCGCTTCTGCTGACCGCCCCTCGTGCCAAGCGCCTGGGTATTACAGGCAACAGAGACGTGCTGACACCTCTTGCAGGTGTGAATTTCGAGGCGGCGTCCAGGCTTTCCTATTCTCTTGGCGCAGAGCCACCTTCAAAGTGGATCGCTGCGGATGCTCTTGCGTCCCAATCGGCAGAACTGGCGAGAATTGCTCTTCTGCTGCCAGCGATGGTGATCGCCGATATCTCCGCCACAAGCAAAAACTTTGCGGGATGCTGCGAATTATCTGCAGCGCATCTGAAGGGCGCGGATTCCGCTCGCCAGCGGTTTGAACAGGTTGTTCGCACCCGTGTTCCTCTTAAAGAGCTTGGGGACGCTGAATTTGTCGTTTTCCGAGGCGGGCTCGCGCAGAAGGACCAGGTCGCGATCGTCGTTGGAAAACCGGATGTATCACGGACCGTTCCGATCCGGATCCATTCCTCCTGCATTACAGGGGATCTTTGTGGTTCGCTGAAATGCGATTGCGGCGATCAGCTTCAAAACGGGCTCGCTCTTCTTAAGCAGGCGGGCGGCGGTGTCCTCCTTTATCTTGATCAGGAAGGGAGAGGCACCGGTATTGGCGCAAAAATGCGCGCTTATGGATATCAGCATCTTGGCTTAGACACGATCGATGCTGATGCGGAGCTTGGACTTGCAGAGGATCATCGCCGATATGAAGCGGCAGTTGCGATGCTGCTTCATATGAAGATTTCGAACGTTGCGGTCTATACCAATAATCCAATGAAGATCAGCGCTTTGAGAGCAGCCGGGATCAAGGTCCATGCGCGTGCAGCGGTCAACGGGACAGTGACACCCGAAAACCAAAATTACCTCCGCACCAAGACGCTTCGTGCCGGGCATCTTATGGACATCAAAGCCCTGGTTGCTGCAGAGTGATGTTGGTCAAGGAGGATTGAATGTCACTGACTCCGAGTTACTTCCCTGAGAAAATGAGGGATCGGCGGCCCCTTGTTCATAACACGCTAGCGAACCTCGCCTGTCTTATGCTTGGCACGATCATCCTTGCGATCGTCGTGCGATCGAAAACGGCGTTGGGTTGGGATTTTGTGGCCGCATCAGTTCTGTCCCTTTCCCTGATTTTCGGCTTTGTCATGTATCTTTTGCCAAGTTACCCACACCGCCGGTTCGGTTATGCCAATTTTGTCACGGCGTTTCGAGGATCGCTTGTCAGCCTGACCGGTGCGACGGTGATTTGCTTTGAAAGCCTGCATCAGGCCGATACCGTTTTATGGGTACTGGTAGGGGTCGTCGTTCTTGCGCTGGCTCTAGACGGTATCGATGGCTATCTCGCCCGGAAACACAACCAGGAATCCGAGCTTGGGGCGCGCTTTGATATGGAAGTGGATGCACTTCTCATCCTCATTCTTTCCGTGGCCGCTGCTGTGCTGGCAAAGGCGGGGGCTTGGGTCCTTCTCATTGGTTTGATGCGTTACGGGTTCGTAGCCGCGGGTTGGTTTGTCCCGGCT
The DNA here is from genome assembly GCF_014196515.1 of Rhizobium skierniewicense. Lineage (GTDB taxonomy): Bacteria > Pseudomonadota > Alphaproteobacteria > Rhizobiales > Rhizobiaceae > Agrobacterium > Agrobacterium skierniewicense. Next base: position 7,681 of record NZ_JACIDV010000023.1, read on the forward strand.
TTGTCGGCTGATTTGCCTCCGTCTATGAGGCGCAAGTTTGTTTGTGTGGTTCAGGTGTCAGCACTATGCCTGATCCTCGTCCCGTTCGTCGGCGTGCCAGTGTCAAGCTATCTTGCGGCGGTTTCTTTGGCCTTGCTGACGATGTCGTTTGCCATCGACATTGTTTATCTTCTGCGAAGGAGAGGCGGCCTATGACCATCTTTGGCAGACGCCTGTACAGTCCGGTTTTCGTCCCGCCTCTTTCCGTTTATGCCGGTCCATTTGGGCGGTTTTTACGGTCGGGGAGCGAGGGAGTAAGGAGAAAGACGACACCAGGTGCAGCACCGGCAAGAGAGAGCCAGCCATAGGTAATACTCGCGGCAAGACCATCGACAGAGGAAGCGCCGAGCATGGGCCACAGCGCCATCGCTGCCGCTTCACGTGTTCCCCAGCCGCCAAACCCAGTCGGTATCAGCATCGCCACCAGACAGAACGGGATGATTGTAAGCCCCGCGACCCATGGCAGATTGGAGCCCACAGTGTTTGCTGTTATCAGGAACACTGCGATATAGGAGCAGAGAATGGCGGCGCTTGTCGAAGCTTGAAACAGCCATGCATTTCGCCGAACAAAGACGGTCAGCAAGCTCTCGAGAAATTCGCTTTCCACCACCTTCCGCGTCTTGGCCCAAAGGGTGACCAATATGACCGCTGCGAGGACGGCAGTGCCGATAACGATGTAATGCCACGAATATCGGGAGAGATCGGCTTTTGTGACGAAGGGCCAAATAATCAGACCAATGAAAGCCATGACGAAAAGGGCAATCTGGCCGGAAAGCCTTTCGAAAATAACGGCTTTGGCGGATTGTTTCCATCCGCCATGCTCTTCGCTGCGCAGTCTCCACGCTCTCAAAGCGTCGCCGCCCATGCCGCCCGGCAGCGTTTGATTCAAAAGGCTGCCGACGTAATATTCGCGGATTGCTGTAGAAAGTGCGATGTCCTGGCCAAGACGCCGGGACGTGAAGCGCCACCGCAACGCCGAAAGCACAATTTGCACCTGAACGAGCGCAAGGCCACATAGAGCCGCAGTCCACGAAATGCGGGACAGCGACTGTTTAACTGCCGCCAAATCGGCTTGAAGAATGATGGTTACAAAGAACGCCAGAGCAATAAAGGATACCAATATTCGCAGTTTGTTCAAGCGCAGCCGCCTTTGTGTCTTGTCTGTTTTTCCAAGAGAGTTCTACGTGCCATCAATGGGAGCGGATTGAAGTGACTGGAGAAAACCGGGTTGATATCAAACACGTTAACTTGAAAGCTGTTATTGGCGCAGTGCTTTTCTCCGTCACTGCATTTCTTGCTTTCACTCTGCCTGATCACCCTGCATCTCTCGAGTTGAGCGCCTTTTTGCGCCTCCCGCTTGAATGGCCTGTTATCGCCATTCTCGTGTTGATGACACAGGGACTGCTCAGGCGTATCATCATTTATCTTTGCAGTTTGTTGGTTTTTATCGTCCTCTTCCTGAAGATTTCAGATATAGGCGTGCAGACGGCATTCCAGCGGCCGTTCAATCCCTATCTGGATGTGAAGATGTTGACCGATGGCTGGAACCTGATTTCCCGCACGATCGGAACGCCCGCGGCCCTGATAGCTTTGGCTGGCTGCATCGTCCTAATCCTGTTGATCGTCACGGTTTTTCTCAAATCGCTCCGGCAGATGGCCGAGGCCGTTAAAGGGCTTCGAAGGCTGCTCATTTGCGGTTTTTCGGTCGCAATCGCAGTCGCTGGAATTCTTGCTTGGCTCGACAAGACGCGTGTGGAGTTCGCGACACCCACCTATCTGGCCGGAAGGCTCGGCCTCGTTGTCCGCTCCTTCGCAGACATGCAGGTGTTCGAAAAACAACTCGATATTGGTCTTGGTCCGCAGAGTGGAAAGGATCTCTTCCAGGCCGTGAAAGGCAAGGACGTGATCCTCATCTTCGTGGAGTCTTACGGGCGTTCTGCAATTGAGGATCCGAGATATTCAAGCGTGACCGCACCCCGGCTGTCGGCGATGCAGAAGCAGCTCGAGGCGGCGAACCTGAATGTTGCAAGCGGCTGGGTCACATCGCCCACTGTTGGCGGATTGAGCTGGCTGGCTCATGGCACGTTGCTTTCCGGCTTATGGGTAGATAGTCAGGCCCGTTACGACCGTCTGATGATAAGCCGCCAACCGAGCTTGAACCGGCTGTTTTTGCAAGCGGGCTGGCATACCGTCGCGGTTATGCCGGCCATCACCATGGCGTGGCCGGAGGCGGACTATTTCGGTTACGATCAGATCCTTTCGGCGTCCAACCTGGAATACCGCGGAAAGCCCTTTAACTGGGTCACGATGCCGGACCAGTACACCCTGTCTGCGTTTGATCGCCTCGCGTTGAAGCCCGCTCATGGACGCGGACAAAACGTAATGGCAGAAATTGCCCTTATCTCCAGCCATGCGCCTTGGACGCCCGTGCCTAAACTGGTTGACTGGGACGACATCGGTGATGGCGTCATTTTCAACAATCAGGCTACCAGCGGCGATTCCCCTTCTGTGGTCTGGGCCAATCCCGAACGCGTCCGCGATCAGTACATCCAGACAATCGATTATTCGTTGGAAACGCTCGGAGACTTCATGGCCCGACAGGGGAAAGGCGCGGTGTACATCATCCTGGGTGATCACCAGCCCGCGTCCGTCATAACTAGGTCGGATGCCTCAAGGGCGGTGCCGGTGCATATCGTCACAGATGATGCAAAACTGCTTGAGCGCTTACAGAAGAGCGGTTTTTCTTGGGGAATGACGCCCACCTCAACGCAAGAGAGGCCGATGAACGAAATGCGTCAAGTGTTGATCGATGCGTTTAGTAGCAAGGCAAATAGCCCCTGACCGGTGTTCCATAGAAATCCAGTGCCCAGGCTTCCGAAAAAAGCCTGATAATAATTCTGGATTGATCCTGGCCTATCTGGAACCCGAAAGGAGCGCTTTTGAGAAAAGACGTCAGGCGTCGCGGCGCCAACTTCCGGGAGACGTTCCAACAACACTGGAAAACACACGCGTGAAGTGGCGCTGGTCTGCGAAACCACAGGGATGGAATATCCCCGGCACAGATTGGAGGCTTCTGCTACGTCTGCAATCGATACGTTTCCCTCCAAATGACGCCAAAGGATCGCTTTGGCATGGTCACATCCTTGGCTTTTTTCCCGCTCGTGTGCTTCATGTTCTGAAAGCGCGCTGGTCTTCCACCTTCCTCTGGCAACACTCTCTCCGCATGACCGATGAGACAAATGGTGACGACAAGGCAGAGGATCTTGTTGCTGATCGTAGGTTTCGGATCGTAGGACATGAGAGTGTTTTGTGACGAGACGAGAGACGCCGGAAGAGGAAGTGAACATCAGCCTCCGCCGTTCTGGACCGAAATCTGTTAATCTTGCCTCTACGGATGTCCCGTGGGCTTTACCTTGTCAGCCGCTCCGCGGTAAACTTGTCCGTCACCAGCATGTCGATCACGCCGGTGCGGAGTGCGCCGGCGATAGCGGCGGTTTTTTCCTGTCCGCCTGCCAAAGCAATCACCCGTTCGACTTTTGAGAGGTCTTCCAGTGAAATGCCGATGACGCGTTCATCAAGCGGTGTTTTGACGAGGTTTCCATCCTTATCGAAAAAGCGAAGGGATACGTCGCCCACCGCACCGGCCTCGGCCAGATCTGCGAGTTCTCTCGCAGAGAAAATATTTCCCGAGCGAGCCAGAAGCTCTGAGGGTTCGACGGCCCCGATGCCGACGATGGCCAGGGAAATGCTGCCGAAAAGATCAAGTGTATCGCGTACGTATGGGTCGCCCATCATCAGCAACTTGGCTTCACGGGACGTCGTGACACCCTGGACCGAAAGAAGTTTTGGCTCCGCCCCGGTCAGTTTTGCCAGTCGCGTCGTCAACTGGGTGGCATGAGTTTGCACCGAGGGGTCGCCCATCCCGCCAAGCGTCTGCACGACATATTTTGCCTGTGCGCTTTTCTGGGGATGGATGTTTTCGACCATCTTAAAGATCGTCTGGCTCCAGCTCGAAACGCCAATTATCTCGCCCGGTGTGAGGGTAATTTCGAGAAGATGCGCGGCGGCCTCGCCAATCCGCGCCATGATCGCGCCGTCACGGTCTTCGGAACAGTCAACGACAACAGCCTCTGGAAGATTGTAGCGCTCGCGCAGAGCCTGCTCCAGATCCGCGTAGGTTCCTGCTGGCGGAATGACGGACGTGCGTACGATATCTTCCGCCTCGGCCCGTTTCAGCATTCGTGACACCGTTGCCTGTGACAGGCGCAGATGTTGCGCAATTTCAGCCTGCCGCTTGTGCTCGATGTGATACATCTGTGCCACCCGCGAAATCAGACGGAGTTCATTGAGGCGTCCCATCATCACTCCATGGTGAATTTTTATTCACCTTTACCGAGTGCCGGTCGAAACGTCGAGCGAGCAATTGCATCTTTCCAAGTCTGAATATCGTCACCCCCGCTGTTGGCAGTGGGTTCGATGCGAGATGTGGTGCGGGCAAGGGCCGAGATGGCTTCCAGATCTGGCCACAGGCCGATCGACAAACCGGCGAGATGGGCCGCACCCAGTGCCGACACTTCGGGTGCTTCACATTGAATGACAGGATGCGCCAGCGCATCGGCCACCGTCTGCATCAAAAACCGGTTCTGACTTGGACCACCATCCACATAGAGTGCGCCAAAGTTGGTCCGGGCCAGGCTTTGCATCGCTGCGAAAACATCGCGAACCTGAAAGCCGATGGAATCCGTCACTGCCCGTGCCATCTGCGCCCGCGTGGTGCTGAAATTGATCTGGGAGAACAGAGCACGTGCATCCGAGTCCCAGTGCGGCGCGCCGAGGCCAACAAAGGCGGGAACAAATCCCGGTCCGCCAGGCTCGGCAGTGGCGGCGAGATCAACGAGAGTCGCGACATCGGACAGACCAAGAATGTCGGCCATCCAAGGGAGGCTCGCAGCCGAAACGAGAATATTGCCTTCGAAGGCGAATGTTGGCACGCCGCCTATGCGCCAGGCAACGGTGGTGGTGATGCCATGATCGGGTGCAAGAAATTCCGGCAGGGTTGTCATAACCGATGAGCCCGTGCCGAATGTGACCTTGCCATCACCGGGATGGAATGCGCCGTGTCCAAACAATGCGCCATGGCTGTCACCGATTGCTGCGCGGATGGGTGTTCCGTCTGCCACACCGGGAAAGCCATGTGTAACACCGAAGTCGCCTGAACTGTCGCGCACGTCGGGCAGGGCGTCTTTCGTTACGCCAAACAAAGCACAGAGTTCGTCGCTCCAGACCTGGCGTTTGAGATCGAATAACTGGCTGCGCGCGGCATTCGAGGCATCGCAGGCATGCAATTTTCCGCTGGTCAGACGATGAATAAGCCAACTGTCGATTGTGCCAAGACGGACCGCCCGCCCAGCCGGTGCCCGGTCCAGCAGCCATCGCATTTTCGGGCCTGGAAACATAGGGTCCAGTGGTAGGCCTGTGATCGACTGGACGTGATCAAGATGCCCTGCTTCGATCAATCGGGCGCAGTCAGTGGCCGTGCGGCGGCATTGCCAACTGATGACAGGCCCGAGCGCCTCACCCGTTTTCGCATCCCACATGGTGACGGATTCACGCTGATTGGAGATCGCTAGAGCCTCAATCTTAACGTCTGCTGCGCCTTTCAAACAAGCGTCGACCGCTTCGCAAACAGAGTTCCATATACGCTCAGCGCTCTGCTCGACCCAGCCGGGCTGTGGATAGGAAATTCCAACGGGAGATGCACCACGCGAGAGCACGGCACCGGATTCCGAAACGAGCAGTGCCTTGGAATTTGTGGTGCCCTGATCAATGGCAAGAATTGCCCGCATGATAATCTCTCTCCCCGTCCTTTTCAAAAAGCCGGGTAGCCTTTCGACGGCCCGGCCAGTCGTCTGATTGACTTATTTCCGCTTGAGAAGCGTTTCAGTCGCATCGGCGATCGCTGCCGGTGCCATGCCGAATTCGTCCAGCAGAAATTCTGCCGAACCTGTGGGGGCAAAAATGCCTGGAACGCCGAGCCGCTTCATCGGAACCGGAGCATGATCGACAACGACTTCAGCAATCGCCGAACCGAGGCCACCATAGATCGAATGCTCCTCGGCCGTTACGATCGCACCTGTTTCTTTTGCCGCCGCGATGATGGCGTCTTCATCGATCGGGCGGACGGTTGCCATGTTGAGAACGCGCGCCTCGATGCCGCGCATCGCCAGAATGTCTGCGGCTTTCATCATTCGGTGGGTCAAGGTGCCGTTCGCGATCAGCGTTACATCGGAGCCGTCTCTCAGTAGGTTGGCACGGCCGAGTTCGAAGACGTGACCTTCCGGCAGAAGGTCCGGCACGCCAACGCGCGACAGGCGCAGAAAGCAGGGACCGGCATAGCTGGCGGCCCATTCGATGGCTGCTGCCGTCTCGATCCTGTCGCAAGGCGCAATGACTGGCAGGTTCGGCAGCACGCGGGTCCAGGCAAAGTCTTCGATGGAATGGTGTGTCGGCCCCAGATCGCCATAAGCCATGCCTGAGGATATGCCGACCAGCTTCACATTGGCGTTTGAATAGGCGATGTCGGCCTTGATCTGTTCCAGTGCTCGACCCGTCAAAAAACAGGATGCGGCGCAGACGAAGGGCAGGCGGCCGCCATTGGCAAGGCCAGCACCGACGCCGATCATATTCTGTTCGGCAATGCCGACATTGATCAGGCGCTCAGGGAACTTGGATTTGAAACCGCCGAGCTTGGAGGAGCCGACAGAGTCGTTGCACACAGCGACGACCGTATCGTCTTTGGCGGCCAGTCTTTCCAGAGTTTCTGCGAAGGCATCGCGGCAGTCATAAAGTTTCGTGCTTGATACAGGTGCGTTCATCATGATGCCTCCGACAATTCGCGCATGGCGATGTCATATTGTTCCTTGCTCGGCACCTTGTGATGCCAGTCGACACGGTCCTGCATGAAGGAAATACCGTGGCCCTTGTTGGTATGGGCAACGATGCAATGTGGACGAGAGCCACGATGTTCGAATGCAGGCACGATTTGCGACATGTCGTTGCCGTTGATCTCCGTGACGTCCCAACCGAACGCTTCCAGCTTGGGGCGTAGGGGGGCAATATCGTTGGTGTCGGACAGGGCCGCGCCCTGTTGGAAACGGTTGTGATCGATTGCCAGCGTCAGATTGTCGAGACCAAATTGCGCGGCGGCCATAATCGCTTCCCAGTTGGAGCCTTCCTGCATCTCGCCGTCGCCGGTGATAACATAGGTATGGTAATCAGCACCGGACAGTTTCGCCGCTTTCGCCATTCCGACGGCAACAGGAAGACCGTGACCCAGCGGCCCAGTGTTCGTCTCAACGCCTGGCACCTTGTTGCGGTTTGGGTGGCCGTTCAGACGGGAATAAGGCTTGAGGAACGTCGAAATTTCGTCCTCCGGAAGGAAACCGCGTTTAGCGAGCGTTATATAGAGCGCGCAAGCGGTGTGTCCTTTGGATAGAACGAAACGATCACGATTGGGGTCATGCGGTGCATCCGGGGACACACGCAGGACATGGAAATACAGAGCTGTCAGCATATCGATCACCGACATCTCGCCGCCAATGTGTCCCGCACCAGCTTCAAATACGGCCTGTAAATCGCGCCGGCGAATCTGGCGAGCAATTAGCTCAAGCTCCGTAAGCTGCATGGCATATTTCTCCTGAATAAATATTCATATTGAGATATATTTGCACATCAGTAAAATTAGTCAAGAGGTGAGGTGCGGTTTGTTCAAACGTCAAACCTCAAGCTAAAAGCTCAGGACAGACATCTGCTCTTGACAGCAGGAAAAGCCATTGCTAATGAATTTTCCAGCAAAGGTGAATATTTATTCTACTTTACCGGCATTTGTGCCGATCATTGGGAGGAACGATGGCTGCGATTGATCTCAAGGAGCAAAGCCGCTCGTCCAGAAATCCATTTGCCAAACTCAAGGGAGCCACTGGCCCGCTGATGGGCCTGTTGGCGCTATGCATCTTCCTTAGTTTTGGCACGGATACATTTCTGTCAGTCCGCAATGGGTTGAACATACTCGACCAGATCACGGTCATCGGCATCATGGCGGTCGGCATGACCTTCGTCATTTTGATCGGTGGTATCGATCTTTCGGTCGGCTCGGTTCTTGCATTGTCAATGATGATCATGGGGTGGACGGCCAACGTTGCCGGCCTGCCAATGGGTTTTGCGATTATCCTGGCGCTTATTGCCTCTGGTATCAGCGGTTTGATCGTAGGAATCCTGATAACGGCCTTCAGGGTTCCTGCCTTCATCGCGACGCTTGCCATGATGTCCGCCGCGCGTGGTGTCGCCAACATGATCACCGACGGCCAGCAGATCGTTGGTTTTCCGGACTGGTTCATGATGCTGGCCATCGATCGCCACTTCGGGGTGCTGACCGCAACGGTTTTCGTCATGATTGCGGTGCTGATCGCGGCCTGGATTTTCCTGCAGTTTCGTGCCGAAGGTCGGATGGTCTATGCGGTGGGTGGCAATCCTGAGGTCGCGCGTCTTGCCGGCATCAAGGTTCATATCGTCACCATCAGTGTCTATGTCCTGTGCGCCATGCTGGCAGGGCTTGCGGGCATCGTGCTGGCTGCGCGCCTGGACTCTGTCCAGCCGTCGAGCGGCTTTGGTTACGAACTCGACACCATTGCAGCGGTGGTCATTGGCGGTACGTCTCTGACGGGCGGTTCGGGTGGCATTGGCGGAACGCTGATCGGTGTGCTGATCATCGGCGTGCTTCGAAACGGCCTCAACCTGCTCAACGTGTCGCCGTTCCTGCAGCAGGTCATCATCGGTGTGGTCATCATTCTTGCCGTTGGCGCGGAAACGCTACGCCGCCGCAGGAGCTGATACCTCCGGGCCTCACCGCCCGACAGAAGAATTCCCCTTCGAGACATTGAAGAGGAGCAAAGACCTGAGGGCGGAGGACGTACCAAAAGGTCAGGTTTAACCCAGGAGGAAATAATGAAACTAGCTCGCATTCTGATGACGTCCGCTGCCCTTCTTTCGCTTTCGTTCGGTGCCGTGCAGGCCAAGGACGTGAAAAAGATCGGCCTCGCGGTCGCCAATCTTCAGGCAAACTTCTTCAACCAGATCAAGCAAGCTGTCGAAGCCGAAGCCAAAACACGCGGGATCACGGTCGTTACCGTCGATGCAAAGGGTGATGGACCGACGCAGGTCAACCAAATCCAGGATCTTCTCACGCAGAATATCGACGCGCTCATTTACATCCCGGCGGGTGCCGCTGCCGCGACGGTTCCTGTCAAGCTGGCCAAGGCAGCAGGCGTACCGGTCATCAACATTGACCGCAACGCTAACGGCGCCCCGGGTGATACGTTTCTCGCCACGGATTCCGTGGCTTCTGCCAATGCCGTTTGCAAGCACATCCTCGAAAAGGCTGGCGGTAAGGGAAAGATGGTCATGATCCACGGCCAGAAGGGTACCACGCCTGAGGTCGACCGCACCAAAGGTTGCATGGAAGCTGTGAAGGCCTATCCGGACGTCAAGATCGTTGCGGAGCAGTGGTCGAACCTCTGGAGCCAGGATGAAGGCTTCCAGATCATGCAGAACATGCTTCAAGCCAATCCCGATATTTCGATCGTCTTTGCCCAGGCCGATGGTCTGGCGCTTGGCGCGGCTCAGGCCATCAAGGTTGCCAAGCCGACACAGACGATCACGCTGGGTGGATTTGACGGTGACACCGCCGCTCTCGAAGCCCTCAAGAATGGCGTCTTTGACGTGACCGCGACACAACAGACGCAAAAGATGGGCCGCGAAGCCGTGGATTCTGCGGTGAAAATCGTTGCCGGCGAAAAGGTGCCAGCGGTCCAGTTGCTGGATGCCACATTGACCACGAAGGACAATGTTGACGGCTTCATCGCCAACCACCCGTAATCTGTTCTTTCACAGGCAATCAGCGGAGGGTGCGACATGACTGAACCGGTACTGTCACTAAAGGGCATATCGAAGCGATATGGTCCTCTGGAAGTCGTCAGGAATGTAAGCCTTGACGTCTATGCCGGCGAAGTCGTGGCACTTCTCGGCGAGAACGGTGCGGGCAAATCTACATTGTCCGGCATCATCGCCGGATCTCGCAGTCCCTCCGAAGGTTCCATGACATGGCTGGGGCAACCGTATGCCCCGGCCTCTCCACGGGAGGCAATCGACAAGGGCGTGGTGCTGATCCATCAGGAACTGCAACTGCTGCCGGAATTGACAATAGCCGAAAATGTCTTTCTGGGCCGATGGCCGACACGCAACGGTGTCGTTGACCGGGCGCAGATGGTCAGCCGTGCGCAAGAACAGATGTCGCGCCTCAACCTCCACATCCCGGCGACCCGCAAGGTCGCAGGCCTGTCGACAGCCAATCAGCAACTCATCGAGATTGCAAAGGCATTGGCGCTCGATGCCAAACTGCTTATTCTGGATGAACCGACGGCTGCCCTTGGTGGGGCTGAGACCGAGGCTCTTTTTGAGCAGGTTCGCAAGCTGCGGGCTGAAGGCGTGGGCATCATTTACATTTCCCATCGCATGGAAGAAATCCGCAAGATCACCGACCGTATCATCGTTTTGCGCGATGGTGAGCGCGTCAATGAATTTGCCGACAGCGCAACACCCGTCAGAACGATTGTCGAAAGCATGGTCGGCCGCTCTCTTGAAAGACTGTTTCCGCAATTGCCTGAGCCGACCGACAAGGTCGTCATGAAAGTCGAGGGCCTGACGTCGGCGGAAAACTCGTTCCGCGACGTGACGTTCGATCTGCATGCTGGTGAAATTCTTGGCATTGCCGGACTGGTCGGAGCGGGTCGCACGGAGCTTGTCCGCGCGATTGCGGGTGCAGATCCCATCCGTTCCGGCACGATCCGGCTGGATGGCAAGGTGCTGTCGCTTCGCAGCCCGTCCGACGCCATAGATACCGGCATCGTCATGGTGCCGGAAGATCGCAAAGACCAGGGTTTAGTCGTAGAACACCGCATCGGCGAAAATCTCGTCTATGCAAATCTCGATCAGCTAGGCGGCCGCTGGCTGACCGGGGGCATGAAGCGCAACTTCGCGAATGCGGCCATTGCCAAATTCGGTGTGAAGGGGCGCAGCGACCAATATGCCTCCGACCTCTCCGGCGGTAATCAACAGAAAGTTGTCATCGCCAAATGGCTTGCCCGAAACCCGAGGGTGGTGGTGCTCGATGAGCCAACCCGCGGCATTGATGTGGGAGCCCGCGCTGGCATCTACGATATTATCGCCAATCTTGCCAAACAGGGTGTCGCGGTCATCGTCGTCAGCTCGGATCTGGAGGAGGTGCTCGGTGTCTCGAACCGCATCCTCGTCCTTGCACAGGGCAATCAGGCCGGAATTCTCAACCGTGACGAAGCCAATGACGTCTCCGTCATGGAACTCGCAACAACTTGAATATATGAATGAAAGGAAGAGCGATGGCTGATATCACGCTCAATGCTCCCAAGCTTTTCGATTTGTCCGCACAGGTCGCCATCGTCACCGGTGCCGGCAGCGGGATCGGCCAGAGAATTGCCGTCGGTCTGGCGCAGTGTGGTGCAGACGTTGCCTTGCTGGATCGTCGTACCGACGATGGCTTGGCCCAGACGGCGGAATTTGTTCGGTTAGCGGGGCGCAAGTCGATCCAGATTGCTGCCGACGTGACGAGCAAAGAGGCTCTGGCCGACGCTGTCAGCCGCACGGAAGCCGAACTGGGAAATCTGTCTCTTGCGGTCAACGCTGCCGGCATTGCCAATGCCAACCGCGCCGAGGATATGGAAGAAGACCAGTATCAGACCCTGATGGATATTAATCTCAAGGGTATTTTCCTGTCGTGTCAGGCGCAGTCACGCGCGATGCTCAAACACGGCAAAGGCTCCATCGTCAACATCGCCTCCATGTCAGGCGTCATCGTCAATCGCGGCCTCAACCAGGCGCATTACAATGCCTCCAAGGCGGGCGTGATCCATCTGTCGAAATCGATGGCGATGGAATGGGTTGACCGCGGCATTCGCGTCAACACCATTTCTCCTGGCTACACCGCAACGCCCATGAACACACGGCCCGAGATGGTGCATCAGACGAAGCTGTTCGAAGAGCAGACGCCGATGCAGCGTATGGCGAGTGTGGACGAGATGGTCGGTCCGGCTGTTTTCCTTTTGTCAAATGCCGCCAGCTACGTCACGGGTGTTGATCTGCTTGTCGATGGCGGCTTCTGCTGCTGGTGATGTGGCGTCTCGTTCTGTCGTCATTCAACGTACACTTCACACGGAGGTCGCAATGGCCCGGTTTCACAACAAGACGGTCGTCATCACGGGCGCTAGCCGGGGCATCGGTGCCGCAATTGCAAAGCGCTTTGCAGAGGAGGGGGCCAATTTGGTCGTTTCCGCAAATGAAGAGGCAGTCCACCTCATTGCAAAGCAGATCCAGGCAGATGGTGGCAAAGCCATATCCTTCGTTGGCGATGTGACCAGCAAGACAAGTGTCGTTGACCTTTATGACGCGGCCGAGACAGCGTTCGGCTCCGTTGATGTCTCAATCCAGAATGCCGGCGTCATCACGATCGCCAAGGTTGAAGACATGACTGAAAACGAGTGGGACAAGGTTATGGCGGTCAACACGAAGGGTGTTTTCCTGTGTGCCCAGGAAGCCATTGCCCGCATGCGCAAACACATGCGCGGCGGTCGCATCATCAACACGGCGTCCGGCCAGGCGCGCGATGGCTTCATCTATACGCCTCACTATGCGGCATCCAAAATGGGTGTCGTCGGCATTACTCAAAGCTTAGCGAAAGAGGTGGCCGTAGAAGCCATTACCGTCAACGCATTCTGCCCTGGCATCATCGAAACCGATATGTGGGCCTATAATGACGATGTATGGGGCAAGTTGCTGGGTAGCTACGCGCCTGGCGAGCTTATGAAGGAGTGGGTCCAGGGCATTCCGATGAAGCGGGCAGGGTCAGGCGCAGATGTCGCCGGTCTCGTTACGTTCCTCGCAAGTGATGATGCCGCCTATATCACAGGCCAGACGATCAATGTGGATGGCGGTTTGATCATGTCCTGATACAGCGAGAAGCGCTCCTGCGCTCGATATCTCGCTGATGCTTCCTCCAATGGGTTGCTGTCTCGCCCCGGCTTTGTGGTGACGGAGGGGATCAAAACGGCTGGCATTGCCGGCTCGGATATAAAGTCGCGACTATTTCGCCTGTTGCGGCAACACCATGACGGTCGATGTGCCGTGGGCCAGCACGCGCCCGTCGGCATCGGTAATCTTGCCTTCCGCCGAGATAATCGTTCGCCCTCTGTTGACGACACGTCCCTCGACGCGCACCGTTCCGGTGTCAGCTCTGATCGGCCGCGAGAAGTTGGCCTTCGTTTCGATGCTGGCAAAGCCGACACCGGCAGGCAAGGTGGAGTGCGCGGCGCAGCCTGTGACCGTATCGATAAGTGTCAGTGCCCACCCGCCATGCACACCGCCCAACGGATTGAGCAGATGGTCTCCCGGTGTGGCTTCAAACAAAACTTCGCCATCGCCGACCTCGATCATTCGGAACGACATGGTTCTGGCAATCGACGGCGCAGGCAATTCGCCATCGATGATTGCCTGCAGATGCTGTTTACCAGTCATGCCCGCGATCTGTTCCAGTGTGGCAATGCCGAAGACCGGATTTGAGGGTATGCTCATTGCCTATTGTACCTCTATGACGACTTTGCCCTTCGCGCGTCCGGCCTCGACATAGGCCAGGGCTTCGCCTGTCTTCTCAAACGGAAAGATTTTGTCCAACACCGGCTTGATGATGCCGCTCTCTATCAGGCTTGTTATCTCTCCCAGTTGGCGACCATCGGCACGCATGAACAGGAAGTCAAAACGAACGCCACGTTTCGCAGCTTTCCGGCGCACACCCGAACTGATGAGACGGATGACCAGTCTCATGAACGGGTTCAGCTTCATGGCTGTTGCAAAGGCTGGATCCGGCGGGCCGGAAATGGAGATGAGGCGACCGCCCGGCTTGAGCACGCGCAGCGATTTCTCAAGTGTCTTCTGGTCCTGACTGTTCAAGACGAGATCATAGTCAGAAAGGATAGTTTCGAAATCCTGCGTCTGGTAATCGATGACGACATCCGCGCCCAGGCTTTTGACCAGTTCGGCATTCTTGGCGCTGGTGGTGGTCGCCACCGTTGCACCGAGATGTTTGGCAAGTTGAATGGCAAACGTGCCGACACCGCCCGAACCTGCCTGAATGAAGACTTTCTGTCCCTTGCGAAGCTTGCCGATTTCGACCAGCGCCTGCCAGGCTGTGAGGCCGACAAGCGGAATGGAAGCCGCCTCCGCCCAGTTGAGGTTGTTCGGCTTCAGTGCAACATCGTTTTCATCGATTGCGATACGCTGCGCGAAGGTACCAACGCGGTGGTCTCGCGGACGGGCGTAAACCTCATCTCCTATCTTGAATTGGCGCACACCGGGGCCGACGGCGGTAACGGTCCCGGCTACATCATGGCCCAGAATAAACGGTGGCTTGTATGGAAGGATAAGCTTGAACTCTCCGTCGCGGAGCTTGGAATCCAGCAGGTTCACGCCGGTCGCCTTGATCTCAACGAGAACGTCGTTGCGCCCTGCAACTGGCTCTGCCGTCTCAACGAGGCGCAGAGGTCCACTCTTTTTGTATTTTTCAACTATGAAAGCCTTCATCGGCTTCTCTCCAATTTCTGAGTTTTCTGTGTCAGTTTCTCGAAACACTTCGACGGCTTGGTCAGTTCACTCCAGACCGAACTGCTTGTGCAGAACCTTGTCGAAAAGCGACCTTGGCAGAAACCGGCGGGCGAATGCGCCTTGCTGTACGGACTTGCCGGAAGCATATCGCAGGTCCGGCTTGTCGGCCAATGCTGCTTTAAGGATGGTTTTCGCGACGTCCTCCGCCGTATCAGCAGCCTTCATCGCTTTGGCGTAGGCGACATCATATTTGATACGCAGTGCATCATAATCGCTGAGCGGCGCATCCGCAGGGATGGCACTGGACTCGAATGAGGTATTGGTCGCGCCCGGCTCTATGACAACAACCCTGATCCCGAAGCCTCGAACCTCATGGTCCAGCGATTCCGAGTAGCCTTCGAGAGCATGTTTGGTTGCGGAATAATGGGTATTGAACGGCGCGGGGATGAGGCCAAGCCCTGATCCGACATTCAGGATACGCCCGCTACCCTGGGCACGCATGATGGGCAAGACGGCATTGGTCACCCGCGCGACCCCGAGGACATTGGTGTCATAAAGCGCGCGGACCTGATCGATCGAACTCTCCTCGGCAGCCCCCAGAATGCCGAACCCTGCATTGTTGATCAAAAGGTCTATGCTGCCGAGTTCCGCATGGGCCTGGGCAACGGCCGAAGCCACGGATGTATCCGATGTGACATCACATGCGATCAAGCGAATGCCATCGCGTACCTCGTCAGGCTTTGCCGTGCGGCTCGTTCCAATCACACGGTAACCGGCTTTCATTAGTGCTACGGCTGCGGCCTTACCGATCCCGCTCGACGCACCCGTCAAAAACGCTGTTTTTTGATTTTTGTTCATCGTCAGTTTCCTGTCTCTTCGCCGTCTCAACTGTCCGTTTGCATAAATGCAAGAGCATGTTGGGCATTTTTGATTATGATCATAATTATTAAATCATAGGTGATCGCTGAATTCGAAAATGTCAAGCCTGCGCCATGCAAATAAGTGAATGCGAGCCGCAAGATCCGAGTTTTGAGGGGGCAATACCTTTTCGCCGGGATTTGGTGACGCCTTCATATGTATGGGTGGAGATGTGCTTCAGACATTGGAGCTGGTGAATCACAAACCGATTCAGTCCTCAGCAGGGTTCAAAGACTTAGCCAAGCTCGCGACAAGATCGAAGAACCGTAAAACAATCCTCTTGACTTAATGATGATGATCATCATATATAAAGATGACGAACATCATCAAACTTAAGGTTTGTTCCTATTTTTGCTCGCAGGTGCGCAAAGAAGCAGATCGAGGTGAGCGGCATGGGCAGCTGGCAGCGGAAGGCAGCCTTGGCGGCCGTATCGAGTGGAATAGGCAGGGCAGTGGCTGAGGTCCATGCAGGATATCACCGAGCAAGCAGTTTGGCCTGCAGTTGGGCACGACTGAAGGAACCCGCAGCCCTGCACAAAATTATCAAGCGAAGTCTGCACTTTATATGAGGCGAGACATGTCCAACAATACCAATATTGCACGAGCCAGCGCCCTTTACATACATGCGCCAAATCTAACGATTACCGTCGGTGGGGTCCCGTTCGCCTACCGGGAGCTTGGGTTGAAAGAAGGCGTTCCGATTGTCCTCCTCAATCACTGGGGTGCGGTGCTCGACAATTTCGACCCGCGCATCGTTGATGCGCTAGCGCTCCAGCATCGGGTGATTGCGATTGATTATCGTGGCATCGGCGGGTCGGGCGGAGATGCGCCACTCACCGTTGGCGAGATGGCGCAGGACACGATCAGCCTGATCCGGGAAATGGGTTTCGAGACTGTTGATCTCATGGGCTTTTCGCTGGGAGGTTTTGTCGCACAGGATGTTGCTCTCAATGCTCCAGGTCTAGTGCGAAAATTGATCCTCGCTGGCACCGGTCCTGCGGGAGGCAAAGGCATAGACCGGGTTGGAAAGGTCTCCTGGCCGCTGATCCTCAAGGGAATGCTGACCATGCGTGATCCGAAGACGTATCTGTTTTTCACCTCTACGGCCAACGGCCGTCAGGCCGCAGCGGCATTTCTAAGTCGTCTTAAAGAGCGCAAATCCGATCGCGACAAAGCTCCGACGCCGAAGGCGTTTTTGAGGCAACTCAAGGCCATCACCGCGTGGGGTCGGCAGGCACCGCAGAACCTTGGCGCCCTCAAAATTCCGGTCCTGATAGCCAACGGTGACAATGATATTATGGTACCGACGGCAAACAGCATCGACATGTCGAGACGTATTGCGGGTGCTGAACTCATTGTCTATCCCGATGCGGGACATGGCGGCATCTTCCAAAATCACGCTGCCTTCAGCACAGCCGCTTCGGCTTTCCTTGCCGCCTGACGGCGCATACAGGTGTCGCCTGGAATCGGTAAGGTCGGCAAGGGCAGGGGTTCTTTACCCAGGCGGGGTAGACCTTCGTCATTCAGCTTGCCAAACATCTGGGTACGACAGTCGCAACAACCATGAGATCAAAAGATCTCTGGCCTATCGCCGGCACCATTTCGCCGTTCGAACAATGCGATAATGCATTGGCAGTTGAAATATCCTGTCTCATTCTTGACAGATATGATTATGATCATCATCTATAATTGCGGTCACGTTCAAGATCGTTAAATCCGAAGCAAACAGAGAGTTTACGCATGTCCTCCAAACCCACAGTCCTCATCACCGGCGCTTCCACCGGGATCGGTGCAATGTATGCCCAGCGGTTCGCAGAGCGTGGACACAATCTTGTGCTTGTCGCCAGAAATGTTGAAAAGCTTGAGGCGAATGCAGAACTGCTCAGGCAGACTGGTGTTTCAGTTGAGCTGTTGCCTGCCGACCTGACAGACGAAACCCAGCTGCTGTCTGTTGAGAAGAGATTGCGTGACGATTCCTCGATCGGCATTCTCGTCAACAATGCAGGTGGCACTGTCGGTGGCACATTCGTCACACAAAATATTGATGATCTGACGAAGCTGGTTACCTTGAACGCCACCAGCGTGCTACGCCTCGCGCATGCCGTCGCGCCACGCTTTGCGGAAAAGGGTGAAGGCGCGATCGTCACTATCAGTTCGGTGCTGGCGCTGGCTCCTGAATGGGGTCTATCCGTTTACACGGCGACGAAGGCTTTCGTGTTGTCTCTGTCGCAAGCCATGCACACCGAGCTTGGACCTCAGGGTGTCTACGTTCAGGCTGTGGCTCCGGCGGCAACGCGAACCGACATCTGGAATTTCCTGGACGAAGACAAGCATCCGCCGATGATGGAAGTCTCCGATCTGGTCGACGCTGCCCTTGACGGTTTCGATCGCCGCGAGGTCGTGACAATCCCGCATCTGCATGAGGAGGCCCATTGGCAGGCTATGGAGAATGCCCGAAAGTCGCTCGTGCAGGATACGGGTCATACCACAGCCGCCAGTCGGTACCTCGCGTCGAAGTGACGTGAACGCAAGCTCTCAACGTAAAGGATAAAGGTATGAGTTTCAAAGCTCTGCTAGCGACAAAAGCTGGCGATGCGATTTCGGCAAGCATTGTTGATTTCGATGAAAACGACTTGATGGCTGGCGATGTGACCGTTGCGGTGGACTATTCTACGGTCAACTACAAGGATGGCATGGCCCTCACAGGTTCTCCGCCGATCATCAAGACCTTTCCCCTAATCGCTGGTGTGGACTTCGCCGGCGTCGTTGAGGCTTCCACCTATCCGGGCATCACTGTTGGCGACCGTGTCGTCGCCAACAGTTGGGGCCTGAGCCAGACCCATCATGGTGGATATGCCCAAAAGGCAAGGGTGAGCGGCGACTGGCTTGTGAAGCTGCCGGA
Source organism: Rhizobium skierniewicense (assembly GCF_014196515.1). Lineage (GTDB taxonomy): Bacteria > Pseudomonadota > Alphaproteobacteria > Rhizobiales > Rhizobiaceae > Agrobacterium > Agrobacterium skierniewicense. Next base: position 26,282 of record NZ_JACIDV010000023.1, read on the forward strand.
GAATATTTCCACGAAGGACGCAATGGCTCTTGGAACGGCCGGCTATACCGCGATGCTCTGCGTTATCGCGCTTGAACATGGTGGCCTGACACCTGAGCGGGGCGATATACTGGTGACGGGTGCCAATGGCGGCGTCGGCTCGATTGCGATCGCCCTTCTGTCAAAGCTGGGTTATCGCGTTATCGCCTCGACCGGGCGGCCACAGGAGGCTGACTACCTGCGCGCACTCGGTGCCGCAGACATCATTGATCGTAAGACGCTTTCGGAACCCGGCGGCCCAATTGCCTCCGAGCGCTGGGCAGGCGCTATCGATTCTGTCGGAAGCCATACACTTGCGAACGTGCTGGCGCAGACAAAGTATCGTGGTGTCGTCGCCGCATGCGGCCTTGCGCAAGGCCTGGATCTACCGTCAACGGTCCTGCCGTTTATTCTGAGAAACGTCACGCTCGCCGGTATTGATTCCGTCAACGCACCTCAGGAAGTCCGGCTTGAGGCCTGGCGTCGCCTGTCCCTCGATCTCGACTTTGAGAAGTTAGCCAAAACCGTGACGACGGTCGGGCTTTCGGATGTTGTTGCGCTCGCTCCCACGATTCTGCAGGGCGGCGTAAAAGGCCGAACCGTTGTTGACGTGAATGCGTGAAGGCGGGCGGGGGGCACAGGAAAACTTGTCTCCCCGCGCCATTTTATAGTCGCGATGATTTGCGGGTCATCCGCTGCGATGTACCCAGAGGGGAGCAAAAGGCGCCATGAAGGTCACGCGTGAGCAGGTCGCGGAAAACAGGCGGCGCATACTCGATTCAGCGAGCAGGCTTTTCCGAAGCAAGGGGGTAGGCGCTGTCAGTGTGGCGGAAGTGATGCAATGTGCAGGCTTGACTCATGGTGGCTTTTACGGCCATTTTTCGTCAAAGGACGATCTGGTCGCGCAAGCGCTGCTGCATATTTTGACATCTGACGCAGAAGGGCCGTTTAGCCTTCTTGGCTACCTTGAGCAGTACCTCTCCGCTGACCATCGAGATAATCCTGGAGAGGGATGTCCGTTCGCGGCACTTGCATCCGAAATGCGACATCAGAGCCCGCAAGCTCGGGCGGTGATGACGGCAGGTGCCCGTCAAATCATAGACATGATGTCAACCGAAGTATCTCCAACTGCTGAAGCGGCAAACGGTCAGACAGTGATTGGGCACTGGGCGGCAATGGTCGGAGCTACGATTCTTGCAAGAGCTGTCGATGACAAGGAACTTTCAGACAGGATACTGGAAGAGACACGCCGGTTTGTTGCCTCCAGCGTAACACAAGTTAACAATGTCGATCCTGAGAGAGAATTCAGCCAATCGCTTGGCTCATCAAGGGAAGACTGACACCCCTATCTCGCCAAGATCGACTTGGCCACGACATCCATAATTTCCGTCGATAGGGCGCTATTTTCCACAGCACGCGCCAGTACCAAAGCGCCAACCATCGTGGCCATTGTCGCAATCGCTGCTTCCCGACTGGATGTCCCGGCCTTTGCGTCGACGATGGTCTGAAGCAACGCAAGTTGATCTTCGACGCCACGCTGCATGACTTGGCGAACCTCCGGGCCATGACGCGCTGCATCCGGCCCAAGCGCTGCAAAAGCACAGCCCTCCGACACACCATCACGATGCTGGTCGGATAAATAGACGCCGACAGCCTTTTCCAACGATGCACGCTTGTCTTGCCCGATCAACGACGACACTCGCTGTACGGTCTGATCCAGCGCCGCCTGCGTCGCTTTGGCGATGAGGTCATCCTTGGATTCGAACTGCTTGTAAAAGCCGCCGTGGGTCAGGCCAGCCGCCTGCATCAGCGTGCTGACGCCGACGCCATCGAAGCCCTTTTCTCGAAACAACCGGCTGGACGTCTCGATAACATGGTGCCGGTTTTCCTCGGCCTTTTCCTTTGTGACTTTCATGGCTTTGATCTCAGTTCATTGAATGCCACTTATATATGATGAACGGCATCTTACTCAATAGCTGTTGTACATCGAATCAGCATGGGAAGAAAACAGCCGAAAGCCCAATCAATCGTTTCCTGGTCGCCACGTGGCGTATATCGCAGGATACACGCCTTGAAGCGCGAACTGTTGCTCGCCGATGCGACGTGACCGACACGGGTATTTCGACTTGTTTTCGGGATCAGGCCTCACTCACATCCCCTCAGTGTCCTGGTCAAATTTCCGCTTCGCCGCTTCTATTTCGGGGGCATGGATAACGGACCATTGGAAGATTGCCTGAAAGGGAGCCTTTAAGGACTCGCCGAGCGGCGTGACGCTGTATTCCACCGCCACCGGCGACGCCGTTATGACGCGGCGTTCCACAAGACCAAGACGCTCCAGCCGACGTAGCGTCTGTGTCAACGCCTTTTGCGTAACGCCCCTCAACTCACGCTTCAGCGCGTTAAAGCGCATTGGCCCTGAGCACAATTCCGCAACGATGAGGATCGACCACTTATCAGCAATTTGGTCAAGGATCAGCCGGCTGAGATGATCGCTTAATTCTGTCTGGCATTTTGCATCTGTCATTGTGGTTTACTTCTCTATACCTGGTGTACTCAAAGTACCTAATTGACACTTGGTTTACATTTTATACCTTAAGCCCATCCGTTTTACAAACAGAGAGTACGCATCATGAAAGCAGTCCGTTTCCACGCAACCGGTGGACCTGAGGTTCTCGTTTACGAGGATGTTGCCGATCCAGTGCCTGGCCCCGGTGAGGTTCTGATAAAAGTCGAGGCGGTCGGGATGAACTACGCAGATGTTATGCGCCGCCGCGGCGACGACTATCCCGATCCCTCGCCTACACCGTTTATTCTGGGAATTGAGGTGGCAGGTACGGTTGCTGCCCTCGGCGAAGGCGTAAACGATATCCCCGTCGGCCTTTCGGTGGTCGCAGTGCCGGGGTCCCGCGGCTACGCACAATATATCACCGTTCCGGCTGCGACAGTCATTCCGCTGCCCGAGGGTTTTGATTTCGTTCATGCCGCAGCGCTGCTGGGACATGGCCTGACCGCATCTATCGTGTTGAAGCACGTGGCAAAGATACAGCCGGGTGAAACCATTCTCATCGAAGGTGCGGCTGGTGGTGTCGGCTCGTTCGCCATTCAGCTTGCCAAGCACTATGGGGCTGGCAAAATTATTGCGGCCGCCAGTACGCCTGAAAAGCGGGCGAAAGCGAAAGCGCTCGGCGCTGACGCAACGGTCGACTATACCAAACCTGACTGGGCGCTAGAGGTTCTCCGACTGACCGACGGTCACGGCGTCAACATCGTCATCGAGACCACCGGTGGAGAGACAGTGAATCAGGCGTTGGACGCATTGGCGCCATTCGGCCGAATGATTTTTCTCGGCCAATCGAGCGGACAGACGGCGCTGATCGATCCGTGGCGTCTGACCTCTATGAACCACACCGTTACCGGCTTTTACGTCAACGGCTTTGCGGGGGACCCAGACCTGCTGATGTCCGAAATCGGTTCGTTGATCGGCTTGGTAATGAGCGGCGAGGTCAAGATTCAGGTCGGACTGGTGCTCCCCCTATCAAAGACCGCAGAAGCGCACCGTTTGCTAGAAAGCCGGCAGACCACTGGCAAGGTTGTGCTGAAACCTTGGGATGCCATTTAACAAGGAAACGCTCTAGGTGTTCAGTCCCGGCATTTGATGGATCGGATTTAGGATGAAACGATTTGGCTCGATTGTCCATCGTTTGCAGATGAACTCGTATGGCGTGAGGCCC
>NZ_JACIDV010000024.1 GCF_014196515.1 Rhizobium skierniewicense
TTCCATTCAGCCTCCGCCTCGGCGTTGTTGATTGCCACTGAGAACTGACCCGGTAGCATAGGATATTTCCATCGAGAATTGACCCATGTTTGAACCTGCCCTGCGTGTTTTCAGCGAGGGCTACGGAGTGATCGACATGGCGTTATTGAGCGTGATCCGACGCTGGCATTTTCGAGAGCATTTATCGATCCGAGAGATTGGTCGCAGGACCGGTCTGTCTCGGAATACGGTCCGCAAATACCTGCGTCTGGGGAGTGTGGAACCGAAGTTCAGAGTTCCAGAGCGACCGAGTAAACTTGACCCTTTTGCTGATCGATTAACGGCTTGGCTGAGGACAGAAGCGAAGAAGAACCGCAAGTAGAAGCGGACGATGAAGCAGTTGTATGCCGACTTGGTGAGCCTTGGCTATGATGGGTCGTATGGGCGAGTTGCTGCATTTGCTCTGGAATGGAAGGCTGATCTTCAGAGAGAACTGCAGACCTCGGGGCGTGGGACATACGTTCCGTTGGCCTTTGACCCCGGTGAAGCCTTTCAGTTCGACTGGTCGGAAGACTGGGCAATCATTTGCAATGAACGCACCAAACTGCAGGTGGCCCATACGAGGCTGAGCTACAGCCGCGCGTTCATCGTCCGGGCGTATCTTCTCCAAACACACGAGATGCTGTTTGATGCCCATAACCACGCATTCCGTGTCTTTGGCGGCGTTCCTCGACGTGGCATTTATGACAACATGCGTACGGCAATCGACAAAATAGGTCGCGGCAAAGAGCGCAACTTCAATGTCCGCTTCATGGCAATGGCCAGCCACTACCTCTATGAACCGGAATTCTGCAATCCAGCGTCTGGCTGGGAGAAAGGCCAGGTCGAGAAGAATGTCCAGGATTCACGCCACCGGTTCTTTCAACCAACACCACGCTTTCCATCACTGGAAGCCCTGAACGACTGGCTGGAGCTTCGATGCAAAGGGGTTTGGCAGCAGACCCCGCATGGAAAGATGCGTCGGACCATCGCTTAACTATGGGCTGAGGAAGCGCAGGCTCTCATGCCAACAGCACGTGTCTTCGATGGATTTGTCGAACATACCAAGCGGGTTTCCCCGACCCACTGCCGGCAGGCGATGCTTGCATCGCCGAGAGGGGTCTCGTCCACTTTGATCGTAATCGCTACAGTGTTCCGGCATCCTTCGCCAATCGGCCTGTCAGCGTTCGTGTTTACCCAGATCGCATCGCTGTTGCAGCAGAAGGTCTGATCATATGCGAGCATCGTCGCATCATCAGCCGTTCGCATGATGGTCCAGGGGAGACGATTTATACCAGTGCCTTATGAATTTGACTCACGGGATTCCGTTTTGAAGCAAATCATGATTCAACATGGCGGAAGGAGATTTCGCCATGGGAACGGCACTCGATATTCGTCGGGACTACACCGCTGAGGGCCTGCGTCAGCTTGCCAGAAAAAGCCGAGACGCGGACTTGTCCCGGCGATTGCTTGCTTTGTCGGTGATCTACGAAGGCGGATCGCGGAGGCAAGCCGCTTCTATGGGCGGGGTCGGTTTGCAAATCGTCCGCGATTGGGTCGAGCGCTTCAACCAGTCCGGTCCAGACGGTCTGAAGACCAGAAAGGCCAAAGGCCGTGAGCCGCTGTTGAGCGACAAGCAGCGCAAATCACTCATCGAGGTCGTTGAGAAAGGTCCCGTTCCCTATCTCGATGGGGTCGTGCGCTGGAGACTTGTCGATCTGATGCAATGGCTTTGGCAGGAGCACCGTATCTCGGTGAGCCGCCAGACGCGTGGGCGCGAACTGCAGGCGTTGGGCTATCGTAAGCTCACGGCCCGACCGCGGCATCATGCTCAAGACCCCCAAGCTATCGTGGATTTTAAAAAAGCTTCCCCGCCGCAGTGGCAGACATTGCCGCCGGAGCAGCCCGAGGAAAACGAGTAGAAATCTGGTTCCAGGATGAGGCTCGGATCGGCCAGAAGAACAAGATCACGCGCCGCTGGGCCAAACGTGGAACACGGCCTACAGCGCCGCATGATCAACGTACAAGGTCGGCCTACATCTTCGGTGCAATTTGTCCAAAGCTTGGTAAGGCCGCCGCATTGGTCATGCCGTGGTGCGACACCCATGCCATGACCCAGCATCTGAGCGAAATCTCCCGCCATATCGCTGATGATGCGCACGCCATTCCCGTCCAAAGCGGTCGTTGTAATATAGGAAGCAGAACTCCCAAAATGAAGCGTACCACGGGTTGTGTCGCCGTCTTGGGACTGGGGCCCCGTTGACATTTGCCAGCCGCGGATGACTTCTTGGAGAAATCCGCTCCGTGTAAGGCGCTCTCGGTGTAGTCGGCTGAACTCGTCGGACTTGAATATTCGGCGCCCGCCATCCTGCAATGTTTTAAGAGCTTGCAGGGCGTCAGCCAACTTTTCATTTGGTGTAGCCATTTTGGTTCTCACGACCTCGTTGTTCATTACGCGAACCCACAATGCCGCATCTCAGAAGGCAACGCCTGCATCACTGCACGTTTTTGATGACTGTGAGTCATCACGGCATTTCGTGTCGAGCTAAGGGAGCTGCATCAAGATGCAAAAGTGAGCTGGTGGTAATTGGATTCTTACGGCACTGGATCCCACGTGCCTGTCAAAAATTGATCCGGCGTAGAATTCAAGCATCTTGATCGACATGAAAGTCTGGTGATAAATGGTATCGATCAGGGCCATCCAACCGCTATGATAACGCAGCAGAGAGCCGGCTTTGAGTCCACTTGTAAAGAATGAAGGCGGTCCAGGATTAATGACAGAGATTTTCAGTGACCCTCTAGAGCAGGCCGTTAATCCAGCGCGATTGGGGATGAGGTTGCGGCTGGCTCGCCAGACGCGGGGTATGACGTTGAAGGCCCTTGCTGATGCCGCTAACTGCTCTGAAAGCTTGCTGTCGAAAATCGAAAATGGCAAAGCGTCACCTTCATTGCCCATGCTGCATCGTTTGGTGGGCGCGCTCGATACGAATATCGGTTGGATGTTTGAAGATTCGGACGGCGAGGAAGGTATTGTCTTCCGTGCTGGCACACGGCCGCTGATTGCGCTTGATCCCTTAAGACGCGGTGAGGGGATTTCGCTGGAACGGATTATACCCTATTCAGCCGGCCATTTGCTTCAGTGCAATATCCATCACATCGAGGAGGGTGGTGAAAGTGCTGGTCCAATCCAGCATGCGGGCGAAGAAGTCGGGTATCTTCTCGTGGGTGCGATCGAGCTGATTGTCGATAAAAAGAGCTACATGCTGACGGCGGGTGATGCCTTTGTCTTCAATTCAGAACTGCCGCACCATTATCGCAATACAGGCCAGGAACGGGCCAGCATTTTCTGGGTCAACACGCCAGCCACATTCTAAAAACCTGCTTATGGAAAACTATTTTCAAGAGACTTGACAAAGATTCAAGTCTCTTGAATTATACCCTTGTGCTTAAGCGCCAGATGGTCCGGTTACGGGCCGTTTTGAAAAACAAGGGGAACCCGAATGCGCCTTTCAAGATTTTTAATTCACAGCACCGCAGCCGCCGTCATCACGCTTGCTTTCGGCGTCGCATCCGCGAGCGCAGACACTTTTGCTCTGGTTACAATCAACCAGCAGGCTTTGTTCTTTAATCAGATCAATGACGGTGCGCAGAAGGCGGCAGATGCTGCCGGTGCGAAACTGGTAATCTTCAACGCAAACAACGTGCCTGCCGCGCAGAACGATGCGATCGAAAACTATATTACCCAGAAGGTTGATGGAATCATTCTGGTCGCCATTGATGTCAATGGTGTGAAGCCGGCGATCACGGCTGCCAAGACCGCAGGCATCCCGGTCGTCGCTATCGATGCGCAAATTCCTGACGGCGACAATGTCGCATTTATCGGTGTCGACAACGCCAAAGCCGGTGAAGACATCGGCAAGTTCTTTTCTGATTATGTGAAGACCGACATGGGTGGTACAGCCAAGACCGGTATTGTTGGCGCCCTCAATTCCTTCATCCAGAATCAGCGTCTCGATGGGTTCAAAAAGGCGGTCAAAGATAGCGGCCAGACTGTTACGTTTCTCGACACGGTTGATGGTCAGAACCAGCAGGACGTCGCGCTGGGTGCCGCTGAGAACCTGATGACAGCCAATCCCGACATGACGACGATCTATGCCACCGGCGAGCCGCAGTTGATCGGCGCCGTCTCGGCCGTCGAAAGTCAGGGGCGCCAGAAAGACGTCAAGATATTTGGCTGGGATCTGACCGCGCAGGCAGTCAAGGGTATCGAAGAAGGCTGGGTTACAGCCGTCGTCCAGCAGGATCCGGCAGGTGAGGGCAAGGCGGCTGTCGAAGCCTTGACCAGGCTGAAAAAGGGTGAAACCATCGAGCCGATCATCAACGTTCCGGTAACGATCGTCACCAAGGCTAACGTTGCCAAGTTCAAGGACATGTTCAAGTAAGCGCGCGTCTCTTGGTCAAAGCCCATACCCATCTGGCGATTGGCCATCGTCTTCCTGCTCGCGGGGAGACGGAATTTACGGCACTTCCCCGCCATTACCTTTCTGCGTTTGCGGGTTTAGGACAAGGGCGGTGGAGCTGCAAAAGATGCAATCTTTCTTGAAGCCACCATGAACAGGAACGCCACCATGACCGACGGCGAAACATACCGTGTCCGGATGACCGGTATTTCGAAACGCTACAACCCAATTCAAACGCTGGACAACGTCACGTTGACCCTTAAGCCAGGCGAGGTTCTGGGCCTAGTGGGTGACAATGGAGCCGGAAAATCGACGCTGAGCAAAGTGCTGTCGGGTGCCGTCATTCCCGATAGCGGCACAATCGAGATCGACGGCAAAGTCGTTTCTTTTTCCTCGCCGGCTGATGCGCGCGCCTCCCATGTGGAGATGGTCTATCAAGACCTCTCGCTCTGTGACACGGTGGATGTCGCGGGCAATCTATTTCTCGGTCGCGAACCGCGTCGTCATGTTTTAGGCGTGTCTTTTCTCGACAAGAAGAAAATGCACGGTTTGGCGCGCGAGATGCTCGACCGGCTCGGAATCGTTATTGCAGATACACGGCTGAAGGTCGAAAACCTGTCTGGTGGTCAGCGCCAGTCGATCGCCATAGGCCGCGCAGCATCGTTCGAGCCCAAGGTTCTCATTATGGACGAACCTACGGCGGCTCTTGCAGTAGCCGAGGTCGAAGCCGTGCTCGAACTGATCCGCACGGTCAGTGCGCGGGGTGTCAGTGTCATCCTCATAACCCATCGTCTGCAGGATCTGTTCCTCGTCTGCGATCGCATTCAGGTCATGTATGAAGGGCGCAATGTCGCCGAGCGGCTGATTGGCGACACCAGTATCGAGGAAGTCGTCAATCTGATCGTCGGGCGCAAGTTCTCTGCCCGCTCCGCCGGGCACGGCAATGAAAACGGAGTTTCAGCATGAGCACGTCGTCATCTCAAGCCGGGCATGCCGGTTCGCACGTTTCGCCATCGCGCCTGCGCAAGGCGACACTCTGGGAAAAATTGCTGGCCAATGGCAGTGTCGTCTCCATCGCCCTTTTCTTTATCGTCGTCTGCGTCGTCTTTTCGTTCATCACCGATGCCTTCCTCACGGCGCCGAACCTGCTAAATATCATCCGCCAGTCGGCACCGCTTCTGATCGTTGCCGCCGCCATGACCTTCGTCATCACCACCGGTGGCATCGATTTGTCCGTCGGCTCTGTGCTGGCACTCGTTGCCACATTGTCGGCAACCGCTCTCCAAGGCGGTCTTGCATGGCCTCTGGTCATCCTGGTGATGCTGTTGTTGGGTGCGATCATCGGCGCAATCCAGGGCTTTTTCATCGCCTATGAGCGTATCCCCGCCTTCATCGTCACACTGGCTGGTCTGTCTGTCATCCGTGGGCTGGCGCTCCTGATCACTGGCGGTTACTCGATCCCCGTCGATCCGGCCAGTGTTTTCAATGTCATTGGCCGCTCCTGGTTTCTGGGCGTTCCGGTGCCAGCCTGGATTGCGCTATCTATATTGCTGATCGCCCATATCACCTTCAATGAGACGCCCTTCGGACGCTACGTCACCGGCATCGGCGCCAATGCCGAAGCGGTGCGTCGCGCCGGCATCGACACCCGCTTCACGACGATGTTCGTTTACATCCTCTCCAGCACGGCTGCGGCACTTGCGGGTATCATCGTCACCGCACGTCTCGGCTCAGGCTCGTCCAATGCTGGCCAGGGCTTTGAACTCGAGGTGATCGCCGCCGTCGTTCTCGGGGGAACCAGCCTGTTTGGCGGGCGCGGCACACTTATCGGGACAGTGCTCGGAGCGCTTACCGTCGCAGTCATCGCCAATGGCCTCATCCTCGCGCACATGTCGCCGTTCCTGACACCGATCGTCACTGGCACCATCATCCTGATCGCCGTTTGGCTCAATTTCCGCCTGTTCCGTGGCGCAGTCAGGGGTAAATAGACATGGATCATCTGTTCGGCACGACACCCAGAGGGCGAGTGGAAATCGGCGTCAAATCCGGGACAGTGATGACGGTTCTCGGAGCTCTGCCAGTCGCTAACATGGGCATCACCCTTATGCACGAGCATATTCTGCTGGATGGTGCCAAATCCTGGCGCTGCCCTTGCCATCCCGAGGCGCAGGCTATCGGCGAGCAGAAGGTCAGCATCGAGATCATCGGTGAGCTGCGGATGAACCCCTATATGAACCGCGATAACGTTTCGCTGGATGACAGCGATCTGGCGCTATCGGAACTGAGCCGGTTTCAGGCCTTGGGCGGACATACGGTCGTCGATACGACCAATATCGGCATTGGCCGCGAGCCGGCGAAGCTTGCCCGGATCGCGAAGATGTCCGGTTTGAAAATCGTGATGGGGACCGGCTTTTACCTTGAATTCAGCCACCCCGAATGGCTGAAATCCATGGATGTCGATGAGGTCGCCCAGTTTATCGTCGATGATATCGGCGGTGGTGAAACGCAGCCGGAGGTCATGGCAGGTATCATCGGTGAAATCGGCGTCAGCAAGGATTTTACCGCCGAAGAACGCAAGTCGCTGCGGGGCGCTGCCCGGGCATCGAAGATCACCGGCGTGCCCCTGTCCATCCACCTTCCCGGCTGGGAGCGACTGGCTCACGATGTTCTGGATGTTGTGGAGGAGGAGGGTGCTGATCTGCGCCATACTATCCTGTGCCATATGAACCCCAGCCATGACGATCTGCCCTACCAGAAGGCACTGGCCGAGCGCGGTGCTTTTCTGGAATACGATATGATCGGCATGGACTTCTATTATGCCGATCAGGATGCCCAATCGCCATCTGACGAACAGAATGCCCGTGCCATCCGTTCACTGATCGACATGGGATACGCCGACCGTATTCTGTTGTCGCAGGACGTTTTTATGAAAATCATGCTCACCCGCTACGGTGGCTTCGGTTACGGCTTCATCCTCAAGCACTTCCTTCCGCGCCTGAAGCGACACGGCGTCGAGCAAGAGGCCATCGAACAGATGCTCATCGACAATCCGAAATCCGTTTTTTCCAGCGTAATCTGAAACGCTGAGCGACATATCCAAGGAGTTTTCATGTCCAAGTCCAAAGTTCTTCTCGCGGGCGAATCCTGGGTGTCCACGGCGACCCATATCAAAGGCTTCGACCAGTTTCCGACCGTTACCTATCATACCGGTGCAGACGAGCTGTTGGCCGCGCTCAAGGACAGTCCTTTCGACGTCCAGTTCATGCCAGCGCACGAAGCGCAGCGTGACTTCCCGCAATCGCTGGAGGCACTGTCAGCATATGATGCGATCATCCTGTCTGATATCGGCGCCAACACACTGCTTTTGCATCCCGACACCTGGATTCACTCCAAGACCACACCGAACCGTCTACGTCTGTTGCGAGAGTATGTTCAGAACGGTGGTGCGCTCCTGATGTTTGGAGGCTATTACAGCTTCCAGGGCATCAATGGTGGTGCGCGCTATCGCAAAACGCCAGTCGAAGACGTGCTACCGGTTTCCTGCCTTGCCTATGACGATCGTGTCGAAGTGCCGGAAGGTTTTGCGCCCGTGGTCACCGGCGATGCAAGCCACCCGATTCTGAAAGGTCTTGGAACAGACTGGCCTATCCTGCTCGGTTACAATGAAGTGACGGTAAAAGACGGTGCCGATGTTCTGGCGACGGTGTCGACGGACTATGGTTCTCAGCCGCTGCTGGTAACAGGAACCTATGGTAAGGGCCGCACGGTCGCCTGGACCTCCGATGTCGGTCCACACTGGCTGCCATCGAGCTTCATCGCGTGGTCGGGTTACAAGACGTTGTTCGAACAGATGCTCGCCTGGGCGACAGGGAAGGCCTGAGCCATGCGCGTGCATGTCGTCGGCAATGTCTGCATAGACACCACATTCCGTTTCGACCTTTTGCCGCAAGCGGGCGAGACGCGCAATGCGGCGAGCCATACGGATGGTCTCGGCGGCAAGGGTGCCAATCAGGCTGTCGCCGCTGCACGGACCGGAGCGCCGGTCACATTTTGGGCCGCTATCGGCAGGGATGCGAATGGCGGCTGGATTCGAAATGGACTGGCGGGCGAGATCGACAGTGCCTGTTTAACCGAGTTCGATCTGCCGACCGACCGCTCGACGGTGGCTGTTGACGCGAGTGGCGAAAACATGATCCTCAGTGGTGTCTCTTGCGCATTGGCATTCGACCCACTGGCACAAACCGACTTTGGAGACATTGTCGAACCGGATAATGTGCTGGTGGTGCAGGCTAACCTTACCCCTGCGATAACCGAGGCCTGCCTGCGCGCCGGGCGGGAAAAGGGCCTTACAACAATTTTCAACGCGAGCCCGCTGGCACCGGACGGGCAACCCCGTTTCGAGGCCGTGGACATCGTCATTGTCAATGAAGGTGAGGCGCAGTCAATCGCGGGCTCGCGCCGGCCGGAAGATGCGGCTGCCGCGATCAGGGGTCTTGGCTCGGGCTGCGTAATCGTCACGCTGGGATCGCGCGGTTGTCTTCTTCTCGGCAGCGCCAGCGTCGAACCGGTTTATATCGCGGCGCCAAAAGTTGATGTTGTCGATACCAGCGGAGCGGGCGATGTTTTGTGCGGTGTGTTTGCCGGATGCCTTGCCCAAGGCATGCGGCAAGAGGCCGCTCTTCGCGTCGCTGTCGCAGCATCGGCGCTGGCAGTAACGCGGGTTGGCACGCTCGCTTCTTGCCCGCCGGTAGATGAAATATCATTTCTTATCAAACAATCAGAAACGGAAAGCGCATGACACAGTCCTTAAAACCCGTTGGACCAGGTGCCGGCGATGCGATCACTTCTCTCTTTGGACGCAGCAAGGCCGTCATCGGCGTCGTGCATTTGGCTCCCTTGCCGGGCGCACCGCGCTACAGAGGGGAAGCTGTCGAGGATGTCTATCAACAGGGGCTAGACGATGCCCGTGCCTATCTCAACGGTGGTTGTGATGGCGTGATCATCGAGAACCATGGCGATATTCCGTTTTCCAAGCCGGACGATATCGGTCCTGAAACCGCTGCACATATGTCCGTCGTCTCCGACCGCATTCGCCGTGAACTCGGCCGGCCGATCGGCATCAACGTGCTCGCCAATGCCGCCATTCCAGCACTTGCCATTGCGAGTGCCTCAGGTGCCGGTTTTGTGCGCGTCAACCAGTGGGCCAATGCCTATGTTGCCAATGAAGGCTTTATCGAGGGCGAGGCGGCCCGCGCGATGCGCTACCGTGCACAGCTTCGCGCAAATGGGATCAAGATTTTCGCGGATGCCCACGTAAAGCATGGCGCGCACGCGATCGTCGCCGACCGTCCGGTCGAGGAACAGGTCAAGGATCTGGTTTTCTTCGACGCAGACGCGATTATCGCAACTGGCCAGCGGACTGGACACGCGGCTGATCTTGACTATATCCGTATGATCAAAGAGGCCGCAGGATTGCCAACACTGGTGGGTAGTGGCGTGACGCCAGACAACGCCCGTGACATTCTTGATATCGTCGATGGCGTCATCGTGGCGAGTTCTTTGAAGTACGACGGCGTCTGGTGGAACAAGGTCGAAAAGGCGCGGGTCAGCGCTTTTATCGCTGGTCTGCGGCCATGAAACAATACACGCAGGTAAACGGCGAGCGACTGTTGAAACGTCTTGATGATTTCGCCGCGATCGGGGCAACGCCTGCGGGCGGTGTCAATCGGCAGGCTCTGTCGCCAGAGGACCGGAAGGCGCGCGCTCTTCTGGCAGGTCTCGCCATCGAAAGGGGTTTTACAGTCTTCCAGGACAAGATGGCCAACCTGTTCATTCGCCGCGAAGGGAAAAACAAGGCAAGCCCACCCTTCCTGATCGGCAGTCATCTCGACAGCCAGCCAACAGGCGGGCGCTATGACGGCGCTCTGGGAACACTTGCCGCCTTCGAGGTTCTTGAAACGCTGGAAGATGGTGGCGTCGAGACGGATGTACCAATTGAAGTCGTTGCCTGGACAAATGAGGAGGGTAGTCGGTTTGCGCCGGGAACAATGGGCTCCATGGCATTTTCGCTCGGACAGATACCGGAAGAATGGCACGAGCTCCGCGGGACTGACGGGGTGTCCTTTCAAGATGCGCTAACTGAGACACTTGGTGCGCTGCCCGTTGCCAAGCAGCGAAAGCTGTGTTTTCCGATTTTAGGCTATCTCGAACTGCATATCGAGCAGGGACCAACGCTCGAAAAGGAGAACATTCCGATCGGGGTGGTTACCGGTATCCAAGGGACGCGCTGGCTTGAAGTTACCGTGACGGGGCAGGCGGCGCACGCCGGAACCACTCAGCTGACCTTTCGTCGCGATCCCATGGTGGCTGTCGCATCTGCGCTGCACACACTCCACAGCACGATTATGCCGATGGACGAAAACGCACGCCTGACGGTTGGACGGATCGCCGCATATCCCGGTTCGATCAATGCCATACCAGGGTCTGTCACCCTGACGATCGACCTGCGACATCCAGAAAGTGACCGCCTCGATGCGATCGAAGCCGAAGTTCTGGACGTCTTCAAGGTGTCTGCTGCCGCGCAGTCATGCCAGATTGATCTTCACAAGACATTCGATATGAGCCCAGCCTCGTTTTCCGGCATCAGCATCAACAGTATAGAAACCGCGGCCCGTGACCTTGGACTGGCCTTCAAGCCTATGGTGTCCGGTGCGTTTCACGACGCTCTCTACATATCGCGCCTCGCTCCGACCGCCATGATTTTTGTACCATGCAGAGAGGGTCTTAGTCATAATGAGGCGGAATATGTCGAACCCGAACATAGGGTCGCAGGCGCGCAGATCTTGTTTCAATCGACTTTGGAAGTTCTGGATGCGTTATCCATTGATTCACGGCGTCTGTCCTGAATACCACGGATGATGAAAATTCCTTAGGAACGCGTGTCAATGGTTCGATTTGGTTCAAGGCTAGATGATCAGGAAAAATTCTCCAACACCGCCAAGAACGTATGCCGATCTCCCTGACCTTCTGTCAGCCTTACGCGCTCCTCGATATCGCCGAGGTGGTGATCCATCAACTGTTGCGCCTTGGCCAAGTCCTTTGCCTTCAATGCAGCGACGATCATTCGGTGGTGGTCGGCGCCGCAATCGTCCTTTTTGTCTTCTTCGTAGAGCGCCATGACGAGGGACAGGCGCGCGACGATCTTGGAGAGCATTTCGGTCATGACGGCATTGCCGCCATGCTCTGCCAGAACAATATGGAATTTTCCGGAAAGCACCGTCTTCGATTTTTCGTCACCGTGGTGGTGGATGTGCTCTTCCTCGTCGGTCAATTTTTCCAGCGCATCGAGTTGTTCAGTGGTGGCGCGGGACATGACAAGGTCGAGGATCGCGTGTTCGATCTTGCGGCGTGCCTCGAACAGAGCCTTGGCTTCTTCGATGCCCGGCTCTGCGACGAAGGTGCCACGATTGCGCTTGCGCTCCAGCAGATGGTCGCTTTCCAGCACGCCGAGCGCGCCACGAACGACGGTGCGGCTGACGCCGAAATGGTCGGCAATGGCATCTTCGAGGATTTTGGTGCCGGGTTTCAGCGCCCCTTCTCCGATGGCATTGGCAAGGGTGGTGCGGATGCGCTCGGAGACGTCGTCATTGGCATTTTCAGTGGCTTCTGCCGCGCTCGTTGCCTTGGCGGCTTTAGGGTTTTGCCGACGTGTCTTCTTCATGTCTTGCTCCGTACTCAGTCGAGCGGCCGGTCGCTCGATCTTATCACATCCATACACATATTGGTGCGTACATTGATACGCACTGGAAATCCACTTGATCTTGGGGTTTTGCACGAGGACGGCGGAGATCGCTGCCGTCCTCGTCCAAGACAATATCAAGCCGCTTGCCGTTTTGTGAGGGGTGCGGAAAGATCAATGCCGTTGTCGGCGCAGATCGTCTGGATATGCTCGGCCGAATTACGAATGAACGTTATCGCCGCGCCGAAGCCATAGGTCTGCTTTTCGTATGTCGGGTAGCCGTAGTTGTTTGCCTCATAGGTCTCCCAATCCGGGATCTCGTCGGATGCAACGCGCTTTTCGAAGGTGCTGACCAGGGAAAGATAGGCTTCCTGCTCTTCCGTATTCAGGTCCGGGTGGGCAGCGCGCCACGCGGGGTCGTCAATCTCGATGCACTGGCGCGGATTGGCCTTGCGCGGTTTGTCTTCGACGGAGGCTGCAACTTCCAACGAGAGATTGAGATCCGGGTTCGCCGTAGCCAGGATCGGAATGATCGCAGCAAAATCCACGATACCGCGGCCGACGGGGCGGGTCTGGAAATCAAGGCCTCCCGGTGCGTGGCCCACATAGGCGTCCTTGATGTGGGTCTGGCGAACGTAGGGCGCGACGCGTTTTGCGGCGTAAACTGGATGTTCGCCGCGCTGCAGGCCGTTGGCCGTGTCGAAGACAACGCCCAAGCAGTCCTCACCGATCTTATCGATCAATCGCACGATCTCGAAGGACGTGATCTCGTCATGGGTTTCCATATTGAGATGGACGCCATTGGCGCGCGCGACGGGAGCGAGCTTCAGCAACACCTTCTCGATTGCAAGCAACTGTTCGTCCCAGGTGACGTCGGTGCGGAAGCGGTCGTTCGCCAGCCTGCCACGATACTCGGATTTGAAGTTGCCCGGCGAGACCCATAGTTCGCGGCAGCCGATGGAAACGCTTGCCTCGATCATCCTAGTAAAGCCCAGAATAACGTCGCCATCTCCGATCGCGCGAAACTCCGGAGCCTCGGCGCTGCAATAGGGGTTGATCTTGCCGACGCCGCTTTCGATGTAGAGGCCGAGTTCGTCGGCCTTCTCGCGGATGGCGCGGAGTGCAGTTCTGTCGAGCATCGGACTCATGTCGAGAACTGTCGGGAAAAACAGGCCCGAAAGGCCGAGCTCCTTGACAAGGTCAAGGCTTGCGAGCGGCCCGCGTTTCACGAACTCGGGAAGTTTCTGGCTGTCGATACCCAGTCTCATAACGGTCTCTCCTTGGTGTTTCCTGGTGGGATGCGCTGCAGTGGCGATCCCTTGTTTGGTTGATTTTGTGGCGCCATTGTCTGCGCGCTGGCCCCACATGCTCAATTCTTGCAGCTGTTCGAGCGACCTTTCGGCGCGAGTTTCCGTTCCAGATAGTGCTGGCCGATCGATGCGACTGTGGTGATCCCGAGGTACCAAAGGGAGGCAACGCATAGGAGCTCGATGACCAGAAAGTTGCGGGCGTATATCGCCTGCGCCTGTGTCAACAAGTCCTGCATGCCGATGACCGAGACGATGGCACTCGCCTTCAGCATCCCGATCGCCTGGTTTCCAGTCGGCGGGACGATGAGCCGGACTGCCTGAGGGAGGACCACGGTTCGCAGGGTTTGCAATGGTCTGAGGCCCAGGGACGATGCGGCTTCGCGCTGTCCACGATCCACGGCAGTCAGGCCACTGCGAATGATCTCGCTCATATTTGCCGCCTCGTGTAGACCTAACGCCAGAAAGCCTGCGAAAGCGGGTGTGACAATGTCGTTTACCGAAACCGACCAGGAACCTAAGCCGATCTCAGGGACGAAGAGCGCGATGTTGAACCAGAAGAATATCTGGACGATCAGCGGGACGCCGCGGAACCACCAGACGAAGGCGACGGCGATCGCCTTGAGAACGATGTTCTGGCTGGTTGCCATGACGGCGACGAGACAACCGATGACGATGCCGGCGACCATGGCGCCCGCTGTCAGCTCGAGCGTCAGGACGACGCCGCCAAGAATGACGGGGTCGATCATGTAGCGCGGGATCTCGCTCCATTGGACGCTCTGATTTCGCCCGACAGCCAGAACCATGAGGGCCAGCACGAGGATCGCGATGGTTCCAGTTGTAAGTTGGCCCCACCCTACAGGTTTGCCGTTTAGCGGGGCGACGGTCATGCTGATCGGTTGAGTGAAGAGTGCCATAGCTCAATCCACCGGCATCGAGGCGGCGTCGTTGAACTTGACGGTCTTCACGGCAAGCGGCCCGAGGCTCCATTTCGCCATGATGGCCTGATACGCGCCGCTGTCGACCATGTGCTGGAGCGAGGCGATCACGGCATCCCGGAGCTCCGGATTGTCCTTTGAGACCAGCATGCCAAGATAACCGACAGCGAGGCGGACATCGGGCAAGGCTTGCAGGCCAACGCCTTTGCCGGTCTGCTTTTCGGTGGTGTAGACGCTCGTTGCATAACCATTGACGGTCGCATCGGCGCGGCCCGTTCGCACAGCCTGAAGGACGTCAGGCATTTTCGGGATTGATATGATCTCGATTGGCATGGTCTTGCATTTTGCCGAGGCAGCGACGACGAGCCTGTTCTGGAACGTCCCGACAGGCACGGCAACCTTCTTGCCGCAGAGGTCTTCCATGCTCTTGATGCCGAGTGGATTGCCCTTGACCGTCATGATGGTCGTTGCGTCATACATGTAGTCGATTACGTCGACCTGCTTTTCCAGTTCCACATCGTCATTGATACCGGAGAGCGTCATGTCGAACCGCTTGGAGAGCACGGCGGGGACGATGGCTGCGCCCGCGCCGACATTGGTCATCTGCACATCGACGCCAAGAATGACGCCTAGCGCTGCCGCGAGGTCGGCATCGATACCGATCAGCTTGCCAGCCTCATCCTGGAAGCTGATCGGCGGCGTCAGATCCGTCGCGACCTTCAGGACCTTCTTCTCCTTGATTGCTGCGGGCAGGCGATCTGCCAGTTGTTGATTGAATGCGACGCCTGGAAGCTTGGCCACATCCGCCTCCGGCACCATCTTTACGGGCGAGCCTTCTGCGGCGTGGGTGGTTGAGGCGAGCAGAACGAAGGCGATGCCTGCTAAGATGGCGGTAAGAGTTTTCTTGAAGCTATGCATGCGGAACCCCTTTTTCACATTTGTGTTGTCGTGAATTTTTAGGATTTCTCGATGCAATCAGTATGCCAGTTCGACCTCACTGCTCTCATGCGACTGTTTTTGCTAGATTCTTTTTTACATAGAAATCAGATGAGCATTCGAGTTTATTTTCGCATGAATTTTCGAAAGTTTGTGATGAGAGAATCATCCGCACGAATGCGCTAATTATTTTTTTGAAGAGGACTTATTATAACGCATTGATATTGGTGAATAATAATATTGACTACTCGGTACGCTGCGCTGTCGCGGCCCTGGAGAAAAACACCGAATTGACTCGCTTCAAAGGTCGAGGGAGAAAAAATCTGCACAACAAATCATCGTCTCTCATCAGAAATGCACAATAAATAAATTTTAATGAATATCATTTTTTTCATTATTGCAAAGTTACGAAAATAGATAAATCAAAAATAAATAAATAAAATCATATATTTGATTTCGTTAGGCGAACTCAATTGACGTAGTTGGCACGCCGATTGCAACTACCCTCTCATGACCCAAAGCGAACTCAAAATTACCGATCGACCACATCTCCGCTGGATACCGACGAGCTCGACGCGCTCGGCTATGCAGCCGCAACCCAAGGGAACACTCATGTCGCAGACCCCGAAGGCAGCAGAAGGCAGAGAGCTCAGCGTTCGTGGCTTGACCCATAGTTATGGCGGGCAGAACGCGATCAGCGATATCTCTTTCGAGGTAAAGGCCGGTGAGATCGTCGCGCTCCTTGGACCGAGCGGCTGCGGCAAATCCACCGTGCTGCGCGCTATCGCAGGCCTGATCCGGCCGAAGACCGGCGTGATCCAGCTCGGAGGTGAAGACCTTGCCAATGTTTCGGCGCGTGCGCGCGGTATCGGCATGGTTTTCCAAAACTACGCCCTGTTTCCACATCTGACGGTCGCCGAGAACATCGCATATCCGCTGGCCTGCCAGAAGGTGGGGCGCGCCGAGCGCCGCGAGCGGGTGGAGGAAATGCTGTCGCTGGTGCAGTTGAAGGGATTTGGCCATCGCCTGCCGCGTGAGCTTTCCGGTGGCCAGCAGCAGCGTGTTGCGGTGGCCCGTGCCATTGCCGGACGGCCATCGCTTCTGCTTCTCGACGAACCGTTCGGCGCCTTGGACCGGGCGCTTCGTTTCGATCTACAGGTCGAGCTTCTGCATCTGCAGAAGACGCTTGGCATCACCACGCTGATCGTCACGCATGATCAGGAGGAGGCGCAAAGTCTCGCTGGCCGTCTGGTGCTGATGAACAAGGGCAATGTCGAGCAGATCGACACGCCGATGGCCGTTTATGACCGGCCGAAAACGCTGTTCGTCAATACGTTCATCGGCCAGGCCAATGTGCTGCATGGAACGGTGGATCGCCTGGATGCCGAGGCAACCCTGGTCACGCTTGCGAATGGCAGGGCCCTCGTCCTCCCGCGTCGTCTAAATTTCACCGCGGGCTCCAAGGTCACGATCACCTTCCGTCCCGAAAACGTTCGCCTGTCTGCGACACCGAGCGCGTCGGCCCTACCGGCGCGATTGACGGTGTCCGTCCCGCTTGGACCCACCCTTGTCCACGATCTTCTTCTCGAAGACGGGACCAACCTTCGTTCCTCGGAGGTCCGCGGGCCTTCGGTCTTCATTCCCGCGCCGGGAGCACAGCTCTTTGCCGAGATAGACACCATGAGGTGTCACGCCTTTCCGAGCGAACCGGAAGCATTCCGTGAATAACAACAACAGAGGTGAACAGATGCAAGATTTCAACATCACAAGACGCCGTTTCGGACTGCTTGCCGCCGGTGCGGCTGTGGTAGCAACCGTTCCTTTTGCTGCCCGTGCAGCCGGTGGCACGGCTGTTGCCGCGACCTTTCCAGGCAATTGGGAAGACGGCTACCGTACGGTCCTGACGCCTCTCGTCAAGGAGGTCGGTTTCGACCTGACCGTCGCCCCGGCAATGGCGCAGGACCAGCTCGCCAAGGTCATGGCAAGCCCCGGTAACCCGCCTTACGACACGCTTTTGATGTCGCCCGGCCAGATGGCCATCGCCATCGAGAACGATCTCATCCAGAAGATCGACCCCTCGAAGCTCAAAAACTGGGGGATGCTCGATCCGGTTTTCCAGGGCGAGTACGGCCTGACCGTGACGGTCGAAGTCAACGGCATCGCCTATAATCCAGATCTCGTCCCGGCGCCGAAGGGCTACCGCGATCTCTTTGAAAATCCGGCTTACAAAGGCCTCGTGTCGTGGACCGGCTTTGCCTCCAATACAGGCGTGATGGCCTATACCGAGATCGCCAAGATTTTTGGTTCGGGCCCAACTGACATGGATGCCGTCTTCAAGCTATTCAAGGAGCATCCGGAACAGATCAAGGGCGTGGTAGCCAGCACGAACCACCAGATGACACTGTTCCAGCAAGGCGAAATCGCAGTCTTCATGTGCTCGACCGGCAATGTCGCCAAGTTGAAGGCGATGGGGCTGAACGCCGAATTCGTCCAGCCGGAGACGGGTTCGCCCGCGGCTCCCGTCAACATCCATCTGACCAAGGGCGCCAAGAACGTCGACGCGGCCTACGCCTATATGGACGCCGCGATCTCGAAGGCCGCTCAGGACAAGCTCAAAATGCCGCCAACCGAAATGTTCCCGACGAACAAAGAAGTGGAACTGACACCCGGCATTGAGGCCTATGTGAAGCGCGAACAGCTCGCCTCTCTCGTGTATCCGGACTGGGCGGCGATCAACAAGAACCGGCCGGAATGGATCCGCCAGTTCGACGCCCTCGTGGCCGGTTGAGGGTAAACCATGAAGGCGAGCGGCTTCCCCTACGTTATCCCGATGCTTGCGCTATCGGTGGCGTTCTTTGCGACGCCGCTCGCCGTCCTTGTCGGCTTCAGTTTTATCGGCCCCGACGGTCTGTCCCTGCACAATTACGCACGATTTCTTGGCGATGCGTTCAACTACCGCGTTCTCGTCAATACCGCCAAGCTGGGGGTACAGACTATCGTCACCACGACGCTGCTCGGTGTGCCGATCGCGCTGTTCTACTGGCACAGCGGCAAGACCGCACGCCAGATCATCATTTTCCTGACGCTGATCCCGATGTTGACCAGCAATGTGGTTCGGACTTTTGCCTGGATCGTTATTCTCGGGCGGCAGGGGCCGATCAGCACGACGTTCGTGGCGCTTGGACTGGCCGAGCGTCCGTTCACTCTGATGTCAACGGAACTAGGTCTTGTGATGGCCATGTGCCAGATCGACCTACCACTGATCATCCTGCCGCTGGTGGCGATCCTGTCGCGCATCCCCGTGACCTACACCGAGGCTGCGCAGGTTTCAGGCGCCGGGCCATGGCGCATTCTCGTCACGGTCCTGCTGCCGATGATGCTGCCTGGACTTCTGGCCGGGTGGATTCTCGTCTTTGCCAGCACCAGTGCCTCGTTCGTCACCCAGGCGGTGATCGGCGGCGCGCGCAACGTCTATGTGCCGCAATTGATCTACCGCGAGGTCGGCACGCTGTTCGACTGGCCGATGGCTTCTGCCATCGCTGTCGTGCTCCTTATATCGACCGGCATTCTTCTCGTCGGCATGACCATGATTTCCCGTCACCGGAGGCTTGTCGGCCATGCGTAGAAAATCCGAAAACCCGGTCCCTGCCATGCTCTACAAGGCATTCGTCTTCGGCTTCGGCGGCTTGAGCCTGATCTATCTGGTGGCCCCGATCGTCATCGCAATTACCATGTCGTTTACGTCAGGGCAGACACTCAAATACCCACCAGAGGGCTTCTCGCTGCGCTGGTATGAGGCGTTGCTCGATCCCGTCCGTTCCGGGACCGAACATATCGCCGCTGGCAACTCGCTCAAGATCGCAGGCCTTGCTGTTCTCGGCTCGCTGCTTTTTGCCGTGCCCGCCACCATTGGCATGGCGCGGATGCAACGTCGTTCGGTCAACACGATCGAGCCACTGCTTCTCGCCCCGCTGGTGCTACCGAGCTTGGTTTATGGTCTGGCCGCGCTGATCGTTGCCAATTTCGTCGGCCTGCAGCCATCGCTCTGGCTGACCGTGATCGGCCATGTCGTCGTGTTCGGGCCACTGATGTACCGCGCCGCTTCCGTTGTTGCTCAGGGCATCAATCCTTCGCTGGCAGAAGCTTCGACGGTGATGGGGGCTACATGGTTCACCACCCTGAGGCGCGTGATCCTGCCCCTGCTGACACCGGGCATTCTCGCCGGCGCATTCCTCGTTTTCATCCAGTCACTCGATAATGTTTCCGTCTCGCTCTTCCTCGCTGATGCCCAGACGACGGTGCTGCCGCTCAGGATGTTCGCCCTTATCGAAGAATCGCTCGATGTGCGGGTGGCTGCCATGTCTGGCCTGCTGATCGGTGTGACGCTGATCGTCATGTTGGTGGCAAGGCGGGTGCTGGCACCGACACGTCAGGCCTGATCGAAATTCAAAAAATCGGAGAAACACCCATGAATTTATGTGCCGAAAAGACCGGCTCCTACCGCGTCGGATCATTGCTAGCGGATTTCCAGCCTGATTTCGATTTCTCCGCACCATTGCCTCTACCGGTCGAGGAATTCGAGGATCGTCTGCGGCGCATCCGCCGGCAGGCGGTGGAGGCCGGACATGACGCGCTGATCGTCCATACTGGCGGTGTGGGCTGGTTTCACATGTCGAACCATTATCTGCGCTATATTTGCGACTGGATGCGGGAAGGCGTGCTGATCATCCCGACCGACGTCGACAAGCCCATGGTCTTGCTGTCCTTCTTTACTCAGTCCGTCCTTCTGCCGCCAGGCGGCGAACCCGTTCTGGTAGAGGACATCTGGCAGATCGGCCCGATCGGCCGGGAATATGCCGACCGTCCCGGCGACAGCGTCATCAAGACCGCGGAAAAATGTGCCGAACTGCTGGCCGGGATGGGGCTATCCAAAGCCCAGATCGGCCGCATTGGTGACCGCACCTCGCTGACCTTCTGGGCAGGTCTCGACACGTTGATGCCAAGCGTAAAATTCGTCGCGGACAATGCCATTCTCGACCGCATGCAGAAGGTGCGCTCGCCACGCGAGATCGAGATGTTTCGGGCTGCCGCCCAATTGGTCAGCATCGCCACGCAGGCGGCGTATCATGTGGCAAAACCCGGCGTGACCGACCACGAGATTTATGCGGCCTTCACCCAGGCGCAACTCTCCTTCGGCGGCGAGACCGGTGACGGTTACCAGATCGGTATTAACGAGTTTGGCACCCATTGTGGCAAGCCTTATGGGCATGTGGTGCGACCTGGGGACCTGATCAATCTTTACGTCTCCAATGTCACCTATCGTGGCTACACCGCGCAGACCGCTCGGATGATCGCAATCGGCGAGATTACCAAGCACCAGGAAGAGGTGCTCGCCGCCTGCACCGAAGGTGTGAAGCGTGCGGAAAAGCTGATCCGCCCCGGCGCATTGATGCGCGATATCAACAATGCAGCCTTCGAACCGATGATCGAGCGCGGTATGCTGGCGTCGCCGGAAGCGCGCACCATGCCCTATAACTGGGCGCCGATGGATGACAGCAGCGCGAGGCTTATCCCGCGCCAATATGTGAAGAACATCGACTGGGAAGCGCAGGGCCGCACACTCATGCATGTCTATCCGGCGACGCATGGCCCGCATAATCCAAATCTAGGCCATTCGGTCGGGATGGCCGGCGGCCAGAACAGCTTCAACATATCCTCCCATAACTACGATCGGATGGAGGAGGGAATGGTCTTCGTGCTCCACACGCAGTGGCTTGAGCCGCTCTCGGCCGGCTGCAATGTTGGTGACATGTATGTCGTGACCAAAGACGGGTTTGAAAACCTGTCGCGCCACACTCCGCTTGAAACCCATCGCATTACTGCCGAGGCCTGAAATGACCGACACGACCCCTGCCCACACCCATTTCGATTTCGCCAGGCTTACCGAGCGCGAGCGCTACAAGATCCTGATCGGCACGGTGATCCCGCGTCCGATTGCGCTTGTGACAACGGTCGACAGAGAAGGCCGCCCCAATGCCGGGCCGTTCAGCTTCTTCAATGTACTGACCCATGATCCGGCAATCGTTGCGATCGGCGTCGAGAATTACGCCGACATGCGCTTCAAGGATACGGCGCGCAACATTCGCGAAACCGGCGAATTCACCGTGCATATCTGCGACAGCGCACTCGTGGACCAGATGGAGATATGCGCCATTAAATTCGGTCCCGACATCAATGAGATGGAGGAGGCGGGTCTCGAAACCGTGCCGGGTGAAATGGTGGCTAGCCCACGCATTCTCGCAGCGCCCGCAGCGCTTGAGTGCCGTCGTCATACCACCTTGCAGGTAGGTCCCGCCCGCGAGATCATCCTGGGCGAAGTCGTCGGCGTCTTCGTGCGTAGCGAGGCAGTAAACACGTCCAATCTGCATATCGACCAACAGATGATGGACGCCGTTGGCCGCATGGGCGGACATACCTATGCTCGCACCCGCGACCAGTTCGACATCAAGACGCTGACGCCACAAGAATGGGAGAGCCGGAAGATTTTTGGGGTCGACGCGGCTGAGTAAAAGCTTCGATAACTAGCGGCCTGTTTGGTCGTTAGCTCGCATAGTTCAGGATCTGATCGTCGCCGATTTTCTGCGATCAGCCATTCCTCTAGTAAACGCGGAGCCGGGCACGATTTCCCGGTACGCAATCCAGGAAGGTCCAAGTTCGTTCGCTATCTTCGACACTTTTGACGATAAGGGCGGACGGGATGCCCACTTGAATGGCCAAGCCGCCACAGGTCCATAAGTTGGCTATAATAGCCCACAAACGGTCATGAGCGCCAAAATCTCAAGTTCTGACGGAGTAGCTGAACCTCTAAACTCCCAAGGGGTTGGGCCTCCGTTAGGTCACATTAGCCCGACGTTTGCATGAGCGGGATGGCGAGACCCTAGACGGCATGACCTGCTTGATGGGCAACGACTTCAGCGCTGACGGCTCGATTGACTCGATTGACTTGATTGTCAGTTGAATCGGATGAGTCGTTCGAGATATTGTGCCGTCAGGCTATTTCTGCAACGGCGGGAAGAATTGCGGGTAGTACGACGCGGGCCGCTCCGACGGACACATTCAGTCGGAGAGTGCCCGCTGGCCGGTCAAGGAAGCAGTCTGCAAGATATTGATAAGGATCTGTGCAGTCTCAACGGAGGAGCCGGGGTTCTGGCCAGTAATCAGGAGCCCGTCCTGGACAGCATAGGATCCCCAGTCCGCCCCGCTGGAGTAGACGCCGCCATTCTGCTTCAGCACATCCTCGACGAGGAACGGCACGACGTTGGTCAGGCCGATGCCGTCTTCTTCGGTGTTTTTGAAACCGGTCACCTTTTTGCCCCTCACCAGCGGCGCGCCGTCGGCGGCCTTGACGTGGCGCAGAACACCCGGCGCGTGGCAGACGAAGGCGACCGGTTTTTCGGAGCGATACAAGGATTCTATGATCGCGATCGAGTCCTTGTCTTCCGCCAGGTCCCAGAGCGGTCCATGGCCGCCTGGGTAGAAGACGGCGTCAAAATCATCCGGCCATACGGAGGCAAGCGGCACGGTTGATGTCAGCACGGCCTGCGCGGCCGGATCGGCGTGGAAACGTTTCGTCTGCTCGGTCTGGAAGTGCGGTTCGTCGCTCTTTGGATCTAGCGGCGGCTGGCCTCCTTTCGGTGAGGCGACTGTGATGTCGGCGCCGGCTTCAAGGAAAGTGTAATAGGGCGCGGCGAATTCTTCGAGCCAGAAGCCGGTCTTGTGGCCGGTGTTGCCGAGCTGGTCGTGCGAGGTGAGAACCATGAGGATTTTCATTTGGCGGATCCTTCCGATCTGTCCGACTGTTCGGATGAGAGAAAGATGCACCCTCGATAGACATTTCGGAAATTTATCTTCTTGATTTCAGATATATCGCCAGCAATATGACTGAATGAAGTACGATCTGAACCTTCTGCCTGTCTTCCTGACCCTCATGGACGAGCGCAATGTCAGCCGTGCCGCAGAGCGGCTCGGAATGACCCAGCCCGCTTTGTCAAATGCACTGAACCGATTGCGCGACACACTTCGCGATCCGCTCTTCATCCGCGAGCGGTACGGTATGAAGCCGACACAGACGGCCAAGGAGCTTGCGCCGATCGTGCGTGCGGCGCTCTCCAGCCTGGACGACGCAATCGGCGGACAGCAGGCGTTCGATCCGGCTCTCGCGACGCGCCAGTTCACTATTGCTCCCAACAGCTATGTCGAGATCGTTTTGATGCCGATCATCGTTGCTCGGCTGAAGGATCTCGCGCCGGGTATCCGGTTACGTCTGATACCCTTCGGTAACGATCTGGTAGAGACCGGAGCAGTATCCGGCGCGACGGAAATGGTGCTCGGCAGGATTGTTGATCCGCCGGACAACATGGTGGTGCAGCACATCATGGACGATGGCCTCGCCTGCGTTGTGCGAAAGGATCATCCGGATGTGAAAGATCAATTGTCGCAAGAGCAGTACGAGAATATGAAGCACGTCAACGTGCTGCCGCCCGGCCGGATGCGCATCGGCCTGTTCCAGGCGTTACAGCAGACTGGCCTCAAGCGCCAGGTGGCCGTGTCGGTCACGCACTTCCTAGCGGTTCCGGAAATGGTCGCCGTCAGCGATTACTGTGCGACGCTGCCGCGCCTGATCTGCGAGCGCCTTGCGCGCGACGAAAGGCTCAAAACATTGCCGGCGCCTGTCGATCTCGGCACCTTTCCTGTAGAGCTCGGCTGGCATGTTCGCTACCGCAGCGACCCGGCACACAGATGGCTGAGGTTTCTGATCGCCGAGGTGGCGAAGGAGCACGGTCTTCCACTGGAGAAGGCCGTGCCCGATAGACAATAGCGCTCAGAGCGTGGGACGCAGGCCGCGCGTCGCGCTTACGGCCTCCAAGAGGGATGCGACGTGCAGGATCGTTGACTCTGCCTGCCACTTGCCGACAATCTGGACGTTGATCGGCAGACCTTCCCTGCTTGTTCCGAACCGCATTGAAACGCCTGGGAGACCCGTGACATTGAGAGGTACGGTAGCGCCCTGGAGGTAGGTTGCGTCGACTGTCTGACCATCGATGACAAATTCCTCGACGCCATGCTTGTGGGCTGGAATTGGCAAGACGTGGGTGATGAGAGCGTCGTAGCGGGAGAAGTAATCCGCATAGCCATCTCGTAAGCGCTCGGCGGCCTGTTCGGCATCGATGTAATCCTCCATGGAGGTGTCGGGCAGGGACAGCATTGTTTTTGCCATCTTGTAAAGCTCGTCTTCCCGACGACCTTCGGTCGCTTCGCGGAAGGCTGGCTTCATTTCCATGACATGGAGACGGTTAAATACGTCAAGTGCGAAATCCTTCTCCAGGGCGGGGATGCCGACATGCTCCACCGAGATACCCAGGTCTTTCAACGCTCCGGCAGCAGCCTTGACGGTGGTGGTAACTTCGGGATCGACAGGGCCGAATCCTGGTCCTACCATCCAACCCACGCGAAGCTGGCGATATGGCTGTCGGCCAATGCCGGCATCGAAGGGTACGGTACTTGAGGAGAAAGCATCCTGTCCGTCGGCTCCGGCGAGTTGAGAGAAGGCCAGTGCGATGTCACGCACTGAACGAGCCATTGGGCCAACGTGCCAGAAGCGGCGCGGTGCACGCGGCCAGATGCCGGTCATCGGCACGCGGCCATGGGTCGCTTTCAGCGAGGTGATTCCGGTCTGTGCAGCAGGACCGCGGACGGAGATTGCAAGGTCAGTTCCCAGACCGATCGGCGACATGCCTGCAGCGATGGCAGCGGACTCCCCACCGCTCGAACCGCCTGGCGTGCGCTCCAAATCCCATGGATTGTTGGAACGCCCGGACAGCAGGTTGTCGCTCTCGATCCAATAAGAGAATTCCGGAAGGTTGGTCTTGGCAAGAAGGATACCGCCTGCCTTCTTCATGCGTTCGACGCTTGTCGCATCGCGATCGGGGGTGCGGCCCTTAAAGATCGGTGAACCACGCTGAGTGAGGACACCGGCAGTGTCGATCGAATCCTTGACGGTGAAGGGCACGCCATGCAGTGGCCCCAGTTCCTCACCAGCACGAATTGCGGCTTCAGCTTGACGGGCTGCTTCAAGCGCACCGTCAGCGACAGTCACAATCGCCTTGACCTGGGGGTCGACTGCGTTGATGCGGTCGAGATGGGCTTGCACCACTTCGACAGGCGATAGGTCTTTATTGCGAATGAGTTCTGCCAGCTTGCTGGCATCGGAAAAAATCAGTTTGTTGCTCATAACACTCTCTCTAACTAACGATTGGTAGGTTTGAAATAGTTAGGACTTTACATTTCATTCGTCAACCCCTATCTAACATTTGTTAGCTTGGGACGAAGGAGCGATATTTTGAGCGGCAATGCCAGAGAGGCTATCCTTGCAGCGGGACGACTGAGCGCTCAGGCGCACGGCTATGGGGGACTCAACATGCGCGAACTGGCAGCCAAAGTCGGCATCAAAGCTGCCAGCATTTACCACCACTTTCCGAGCAAAGCGGATCTCGCAGCCGCGATTGCCGAGCGTTATTGGCAGGATACAAAGGCTTGGCTTGTAGAGGTCGCCGACGCGGAGGGTGATCCGACGGCTGCTCTGCGAAAGTATCCCGAGACGTTCCGGATGTCGCTGGAGAATGGCAATCGCCTTTGCCTCGGTAGCTTTCTCGGCGCAGAATATGACGATCTTCCCGAACCGGTCCGAAAGCAGGTGCAGACCTTCGCGAACGTGAACATCGCCTGGCTTGCGGAACGGCTTATCGACGCCGGTCTGACAGATGAGACGGCGAGCAATTCGAGGGCGAGGGCGATCTTCGCCGCCGTCGCGGGAGCGCAGCTCCATGCCCGCAGTCGGTCCGACGTTGCGCTTTTCGACGCGATGATCGATAGCTATAAAGAAGTGGGCTTGTTGCCAGGTTGACAAGTTTCAGTCGGATTCCCCTAACGGGTCGATGGTTCGTGTCCTATTAAGGCGAACGACCGCGCACAATTACCCGTGTCCTTCTCATAGTACGACTTGAGAACGCTATCATTTCTGTGGTATTGATATCACAATAAAGATGTTGATAGGATTGGATAAATGGCGGCGGTGACCATAAGAAACCTCTCTGATGAAACTCATCGGGCGTTACGCGCAAGAGCAGCTTACCACGGTCGTAGTACGGAGGCCGAAATTCGTGACATTCTCGAAGCCGCTGTTCGTCCATCTGGACGCGTGAAACTCGGCTCGCTTCTCGCGGCCATTGGCCGTGACGCCGAAATGTCAAACAGCGACGTCGAAGCGCTGCAACAACAGCGCGACAGGACTCCGGCAGTACCGATGACTTTCGAATGATCTTGCTAGACACTAATGTAATATCTGAGCCTTGGAAGCCGGCTCCTGACACCGCTGTGCTGGCTTGGCTGGATGCGCAGGCCATCGAAACGCTATTCATTTCTGCTATTTCAATTGCCGAACTTCGTTTCGGGATTGCCTCAATGCCATCGGGGAAGCGCCAGACAATTCTCCACGATCGCCTTGAAGGTGAAGTTCTACCGATTTTTGACGGGCGCATTCTGCCTTTTAACGCAGGTACGTCCCAGTTCTACGCGGACCTGATGGCCAGCGGCCGAACATCCGGAAAGGCGATCGGGAAGGCTGATGGACACATTGCTGCTACGGCTGCAGAAAGCCATCTCGCGGTCGCGACGCGAGATACAAGCCCATTTGAAGCAGCCGGATTGAGAGTTATCAATCCCTGGGCCGCCTAAGCCTTTAAAATTGCAGGTCGCTGGTTCGACTCTCATCAAGGCGAAGCGCCACGAACGACCCGTAGTAAGATACTGATCTATATATGATAAAGGACATTATCACATATAGATCGACCGGCAATGCACCGGCGTAGGGATGCCCTGTTATCTCAACTCTGCGCGGGGCAAGCGGCCGATGAACCTGTCGAATACTGCAAGATCATATCGATGAGGGACGCCGGTCGTCGCGATCGGCGGAGGTGTTTGCAGCAAATCTCAGACCACACTATCGGGTATCGCCTCCGCAATCGTCTCATACCACCGGACCAGGGAGCCGTGCTGACCTTGCCCCGTTGAAATAATCCATTTTGAAGTAAGCTCTGGCCCATTGAGAGGACCAGGGAATGAAGCGTAACCGTTTTACAGACGAACAGATCATCGGCATTCTGA
>NZ_JACIDV010000025.1 GCF_014196515.1 Rhizobium skierniewicense
ATCCCCGCCCGCGTGCCGCTGACCCCGCACCGGACGACCAAGCGCCCAAAGATCGAAGGCACGCAGGTTGCCATCGTGGCGGGTCCCGAGGGCGAGGAAATCCACCCGGATCAATATGGTCGCATCAAGCTGTGGTTCCCATGGGATCGCAAAGCAAAGAAGGATGGCACAGATACATGCTGGGTACGGGTCGCCCAGAACTGGGCAGGCGCCACATGGGGTGGCCAGATCATTCCGCGGATTGGCATGGAAGTGATGGTCGCATTTGTCGATGGCGACCCTGATCGGCCACTGGTAACAGGGGTGGTGCCGAATGCGCGGCAGAAGGTGCCGTATGAACTGCCAGCGAATAAAACGAAGAGCATATTTCGAACGCAGACGCACAAAGGTCCAGGATTCAACGAACTGAGCTTCGAAGATGACAAATTGAGAGAGCAGATTTATATGCATGCGGAGCGTGATATGGATGTTGAAGTCGAGAATAACTCTTCTCAAGTCGTCGGTAACGACCTAGTTTCCTATGTACGACACGATAGTTTTGAGAGGGTAGACGGAAATAAAAGCTCGGTCGTATCTAAAGATTTCACCTCTCAAATCAGAAAAAACAAAACTACTCAAGTAGAGGGAGACTTTCGGCTATCAGTCGGTCTCTCCAAATCGGTGGACGCTCGGACCGACAATGATCTTAGGGTCTTTGACCAATTTTTAAAGCTTAAGGATGCCTATCAAATTCTAGACGACCCATTCAAAGGAGCTGGCGACTTTATGGTACATGTTTCTGGCAAATCATCGATGAGAGTCGTCGGGAATAGTACAGAGATATCCAATGGCTCTAAATCGATCGCATCCGGAAAAAGCGTCCTTATCTCGGGCAATCAACACGTCATCGTGAGCTCTGGGCAAAGCATCGAGCTTCGATGCGGGAAGTCAAAGATCAAGATGACATCCGACGGAAAAATAGAAGTTGAGGGTCTATCCGTAGCGATACGCGGCGCCAGAATCGATTTGAATTAGTCCGAGTTTTAAGATGACTTACAATGGAACAGAAGTCGGTGTGGAACTTGATGCAGATGTGCAGCATCATGAATCTGATGAGATATTTGCAGCAAGGCTACCCGGTGTTTCCGAGTCGTGGAAACCAGTTTTTGATGAGCAATCTAATGCCGTTATTGGTTGGATAGATGAACGAGCCGGCGTAAAAACTATATATGACATCGAAGGTAAATTTGTCTCAATCGAGGAAAAGCCTCTCGAGAATGTTTATGTTGTAGAAGACATCATATTACTTTTTGTGGGCATCACGGAGATACGCTGGATCTTACGTGGAGGTGGCGAGGTAGCCGCCGCCGCAGGTCGTCAGGTAGGTCGATCTGCTGTCATAGGGCTAGCTGCCGCCCGAATTAGTAGATCAGCCCTAGTTGGACTAAGAGTCGCGTTTCGTACATTAACACAGAGGCAGATTTTTAGGTTCACTGGCACAACTGCCGCTCATATGGCGGAAGCCGGGCGTTATGTTCCCACTCACATCCTCTACCTTGCGGTTAGATATGGGCGGCGTGTTGCGGATCCTCAAGGTGCAAAAGGAGCGATGAAATTTCTTCTAGAAATCGAAAAGTATGACAAGCAAGGAAATGCCAAAAAATATATGCTTGAGGTGGTGATGCGTATGGACGATTGGACAGTTCTCCATTTTTTGTACAAGTAGTGATTCGATGGACACATCTAAAGTGATATTTGGGCCATTCGGTGAAGTTCAAACAATCTACGGATTGAACTACTACTCATTCTCATTCCGAGGTTCAATCAGCGAGTCGTTATTTCCTCATATCGACAATGAAGAAGTGCTTGTGGTCACCTGGAATGATATTGATATCGTATTTTCACTCGTGGAAAAGGCTGCAGATGGTCTCGTATATCTTACTCGAGTTGAAACCAGGATAAGACCAGACAATAGTAATTTCTTAAAATATAACTGTGCCAGGATGCGCGCATCCGTTTTGAAAGAATGTGTTTTCAGTATACCGTCGTTTTTAAATTCCTGCCCACTAATTTGCTTCGATAGTGAGAGTGTCATTGTAGTGATCGATGCTGAGGCGTGGACCGGTGAGATTTTTCGCTCGAACACGGAGGACCATCAGGTTTTGTTGGGTGCCGATTTCTCGGTCATAGGCTTTTATTTCAGCGGAGTAACGTTTGATACAGTATAGGCCGGGACTTGCGTGCAATAATTGTGAAAACCAAAGGATAGTTTTGAGGTATTAAGATGTCTCCAGCCCATCGCCGCACAGACATTGGCTCCGGCCACTCCTGCCACTTCCCTCCCACCCTTGCTACAGGCGGCAGCCCCAATGTCTTCGTCAACAATAAGCCCTTGATGCGTGTCGGTGACGCCTATGTACCCCATGGCTGCCCGGTCTGCCCTGAACCGACCCATGGTCGCAAGCTGGCCGCTGGCTCGTCCACTGTCTTCATAAATGGTAAGCCTGCCGGTCGTATCGGCGATGCGATTGACTGTGGTGGACAGGCACAAACGGGTTCATCCAACGTCTTCATTGGAGATGAGTCTGGTTCGGGCTCAGGTGCTGGTTCTGGTGGAACGGAGTGCCAGAAAAACATGGCCTCCCAATCGATGCCGATGGTGCGGGGATAGATGGCATGATGCCGAACGTTATTGACGAGAGGCAACTGTCTTCAGTTGCTCAGGCTTTGTTGAAAAGCGTTTCCGAACTTGCTTCCGATCGTGACAAGCGCGTTTATGCGGTCATGGACGGCTCGCAGTTCAAGGATCTGCCGCGATTACTGAAGCAGTCCGGTGTCTCCCACCGCCCACTTTACCGCTATGCAGGCGGAGACTACGCCGTCATCGTCGGCGGGCCTTGGCTGGTCAATCCCTATCAGGCTGCATTCTCGCATTCGAACGACACGTCTTCCAGCGATGCTGCCGAGGATGATCTTTCCGATGACGAGCTCGAGGCGCGCTCTTCGGCTCTCTCCGCGCAGATGGTGTCCTCCCTAGAGGCGGGTGATCCAACCGGCGGCGGCATGCTGCCGGGGGAAGAGGCTGATCCGGCACTTGTCGTCGAGCGCCTACAGAAAATCATCGAGTTGAGTGATGGAAAGCCAGCTCTCGTCGTCTGGTCAGGCGATGGAGATTTCACTGCTGAAGAACTTTATCGACACTTGCGCTGTATGAATACGGTCCGCGTGCCCCCGTCAGATAAGGGCGATAAACATACGCAGATGCTAGGTGGCGGTGGTGGCCGCGAGATTGTTGTAGCCGGTGGAGAAGAAGACAGTGAAGACTATTCGAGTTTCCGTGGCTATGAGCGCGTGATTTTTCGTCATGCCGATGCGAATGTCATGATCCAGGTCATTCCTGTTCTGGACGAAATGCAGACGGCAATCCTCTTTGGTCCTGCGGAGCAGATTATCTTTGCGCCGGATGCAACATGGGGTGGCGGCGTGAAGCGTGCGAGGCAGAGGGACGGCGTCCCGCAGCAGCATGGCATTTTGACCCTGAGTGAAAAGAACATCGATGCGATGGCCGATATTCGCCTTGAGGCGTCGCGGCGAAAGCGGGTTGCCTTGTTTCGGAACTCGACGCCGCACCTTCTCGAAGGTCTGAACGATGAAGAGGCGCTTTCCTGCATGGAGCGCTATGAGCAGCAGGCCCGCGCCCATGGACTTCGCACCGAGCGCGGCTTTTATCAGTGGACCTATTTGATGAGTTCCAGTGAAGGCCGGTTCATCCAGTCGCCCGAAATTCGTGATCACCTGAAAAGCGGAAGCCCGGACAAGCGTCTAGACGAGATGATGGGCTTCATGGCGAACGCTGCGATGACGGGAGCAAGGGCTTGAGTTCACTGGCAATTGGCGGCGTTGAGGCCCGGGCTGCAGCAGGTGTGGCGGGACGATTAGCTTCACGTGCCGCTCCGGCCTTGATCGGTGGTCCGCTTGGAATTGCACTTGGCGCGGCATTGCTTGCCTACGGCGCTTATGAGCTCTACCAAATGTACAACGAAAGCCACTCGGAGACTTCCGATGAGGACCCCGGCGAGTGTACTGGTGATTGTGCCGAAGCGAAGAAGAAAAGAGAGCAAGAGAAGATCGATAAGATGGACTCTGATTCGACCCAAAAGCCGGGTGATAAAGACTTCAACAAAGACCGGCCTGGTACGTTCGACGACGCCAACAAGGATTTTGACGATCTCGTCAGCGGCGATTTTGTAGATAAGGGGAACGGGGTCAGAATAGGAAATCTCTCGGATGGTCGAACAGTAACCGTTCGTCCAAACAGTAAGAGCAACGGTCCGACGCTTGACATCATCAAGCCGAATGGACGGCCTTTTCGTAAGTATAGATATCCCGGCGCGCCATCGAGTTGAGGTTTGTGATGCATTTCGATCAATACGGATTCAGTAAGTCGTTCTGTAAAGATAACGGTTATAAAATCTTTTTTGGAACAGACTGGCTGGACGATTCCGAGTTTGAGGCTTTCGAGAAGTTTTTTGACAATAAAACATTGAAGTTCAACATAAATAAAGCTTCATCTGAGCCATCTGAGCCATCTGAGCTTGCATCTTTTGAAGATGCTGTAAGGCTGGAAAGTCAATTCGTGGATGTCGATAAGATAATAGCGGTTGAAAACCATTCGGCCCTCTACATAAGCGATGATCGAGATATATTTGTCGTTGCGGCCAAAGAGGACACCTTGTCGAAACTCGTCGAGGACATCGTGCGTGCCGGCGGCAAGACATATTCTTCTTTGGTCAGAAGCGGGGTGGTTGAACCGAAAAAGCAGGTCAAAGACTATTTCAATTATTGGGCCTCCCTCAATGTGGAACTGCCATCCATGCCTTGAGCACGCCCGCGCATTTGGCCCTCGATACGATTTTCTGAATGTGTCGAGCGAAACTCGATAAATGAAACACTCGCTGTGCAACCGCAATATGCTATGCAAGTCACAATCGGGACGCATGTGACGGCGAGCGCGCTTGCAGGAAGATGGGGCGGAATCTTGATTTTTTTTGCTCGATCATCGCCTGCCCCGGGTGGCATTGCCGACCGTCGAGACGTTTGGGTTCAGGGATCACGGAATGGAAATTGACGGGCTCAGCCATCTGCCTGAAAAGAAGCGACGCGAGTTGCAGCGTGTCGCGCAGATCATTTTCGAAGAATTCGACGAGTCCCTGAAAACCAAGCTCTCGGAAAAGGCCAAGCGCGGGCGAATCCTGAAGCTCATCCTGTTCGGCTCCTATGCGCGCGGCAACTGGGTGGAAGATCGCAAAAGCGGCTATCTCTCTGATTATGACCTGCTGATCGTCGTCAATCATGAACAGTTTGCCGAAAGATACGAGGCCTGGGAAAAGGCGGCCGCACGCTTCGTGCAGGCATTCGATATCGCCGGACATCTCTCCGCGCCAGTGAATTTCATTGTGCATTCGTATGAAGAAGTGAACTCGCTGCTGGCACGGGGATGGCCGTTTTTCGTGGATATCGCCCGTGACGGAATCCCGCTTTACGATGCCCCCGGTCATCCTCTGGCCTCGCCGAAAAATCTGACGCCAGAGGAGGCGAGGGCCGAGGCGCAGAAGCATTTTGACCACTGGTTTCCGAGTGCTGCGCACCGGTTTGAATTGGCTATGATAGCTACTCAGAGAGATTTCTTGAAGGAAGCTGTCTTTGATCTCCACCAAACAGCCGAGCGCCTTTACCATTGCGTGCTGAACGTAATTTCACTCTACAGCCCCAAATCCCACAAGCTGACATTCCTGCGCTCACAGGCAGAGCGTATCGCACCTGAACTCGGTGCGGTCTGGCCTGACGATACCAAATTCGCCAAACGCTGCTTCAGCCGTTTGGAACGCGCCTATGTCGATGCCCGATATTCCCCCTCATACGAAATCACGGACGAGGAACTGGCGTGGCTGGCAGAGCGCGTCAAACTGTTGCAGGATGTGGTTTTGGCTGTCTGTGAACGGGCGCTAAAACCTTCGATCTGAACAGCAACCTCCGCTGTACCGTCCCTTTTGGCATCGTGTGTTTTCAACGTGTATGTTTTGCATAAATCGACACATTCTCGTCGGTTGACACATTGAAAGATGGCATGTCGATCAACGAAGGTGTGTCGATCTCTTCATGATACCACTGAATGTCCGCGCCAAGAAGGAAACCGTCAAACCGGAAGAACTGGTCGGGCCTCCGGTGGACGCGATTTCTTCCCAAGGTCAGACAACGAACAGGGAGTCAGGGTGAATAAGATATTTGCCCGCGCGCTCACCACGCACCATGATAATCTTGAGCGACGAGAGGGCTATGGGAACCAGTTGGCCCAATCCGGACTCATCATGTGAACATTTCCAGGCTATCACGCGACACGCTCTGTCGTCACAGCGCGCTACGCCCAAACTGCGGCGCCAACAGTCTGTCGTTTTGCCGCAACCCGTCCCTGCCCACTGACATGCGCTGTCTGTAGCAAACCGAGCGCTGGCCATTCGCACGAAGCTCCCGCAATGCTAACCGGCGGCCACCACATTGTGTCGGTCTATCCGGTCTCGAAGCGAGGCAACAACGGCCTGCAGAAAAGCGTCTCGCCGAGCACCCGATGGTGCCGACAGCGTTTTTTCCAGTCGCTCGTGAATCTTCGACATGAACCCGACGTGGTCGAAACTGTGAGCCGCAATGTTGATCTCGACCTCTTCCATGTAGTGCGCAAGGTGCGGGCCCAGCTCCAGGTTTGCATCTGTTTGGTAGTGGGCTGCCATTCGCTCTGCAAGTGTTCCCATCAGGACGTGGGGACCATATTTCTCGCTCATTCCTTCTCCTCTTCTAATGTCAGCCAATTACATAGGCACAGCGATGGGTGAGCACGAGATGTTTCACTTGCCATCGCGAAAACGTTATCTGTGAGCAAGCGGATCTCAAACCTTTTTGACGTGCAACAAGCCAAAGCTCCCGAATTTGCGGCTGCCAGTGGTTTCTGGTGCGCACCAATCGCTGGCTGCGATGGAAACGATTCAATCGCCATGGATCATACCATGGGATTCGGCTAGGACAGAACATCAGCAGGATCGTGGTGAAACGCATGGCAGGATCATTGGAAGCAAGGCCGCTTTTCGGCATCGGGCTGGCGGCCATGGGCTACTCCTGTTTCGCGTTGCAGGATGCGCTCGTCAAATGGCTGGTCGAAAGCTACCAGGTCCCGCAAATCCTCTTCGTGCGAAGCGCACTCATCGTGCTGATTACCGGCGTCCTGGCATATCGCTATCGCCACCCCTCCATCCTCAAAAGCAAATATCGCGGCACCGTCGTCATTCGCGCAGCGCTCATGCTCACCGCCTGGGTGCTGTTCTACAGCTCCGCCCGATATCTGGGGCTGGCGGAACTCACCACGCTCTATTTCTCCGCGCCGATCATGGTCATGGTCCTCTCCATCTTCGTGCTGAAGGAGAAGGTCGGGGCAGGCCGCTGGATAGCCTGCGCGGTCGGTTTCGTCGGTGTCGTCGCCGCTGCCAATCCGGCCAGTTCGCCAAACTGGCTGCCCGCAACACTGTGCATCGTCGCAGGCTTCTGCTGGGCGTGGAGCACCATCCTCATTCGCCTCGTCAGCAGAAGCGAAACGACATTGACGCAGATGTATGCCACCAGTGCCCTGTTCGGCATCGCCTGCGCACTGTCCTTGCCCTGGCTCTGGAAAAACCCGGATGCGCAAGGCTGGCTGCTCATGATCGGGGTCGGGCTGGTCTCGACGATAGGCCAATATCTTCTCTATGAAGGCTTCAGACATGCGCCCGCCTCGTCGCTGGCACCAGTGGAATATACCGGCCTGATCTGGGCCTTCATCTATGGCTACGCCATCTGGACGGAAATCCCGGCAATCAACGTCTTCATCGGCGCAGTTCTTATCGCCGCTGCAAGCCTTGTGCTTGTGGGTTGGGAGCGGCGGAGTTTTCATGAATCTTCACAGCGCAACTGAATTTATGGTCCACGCGGGAAGTGATATATCGATAGGAGCCGACTAGAGCATTTCTTTGAGTGGGCAAGAGAGCTTTACCGTGGCTACTGGCGAAACCGTTTGTTTGATTGCTGCCAAATCAATAATGACTTTGCTGGCGGCAATTTCGTGCTTGCATCGGATGCAGCCATGATACTTCGAGAGGCAGCTGCGGAAATCATGGTGCGTCCCGACGGCGAGATGTCGGTAAAAGGAACGCTAATTCGGCTTGAAGGTGATAAGATATGTCTGAATTAATACATATGATAAGGTTCGGCATAATCTCATTCGTTTTCGGATGGTCGGGGATAGCCTCAAGCACTCATGCTCAAGAGGCGTTTGACCCTGGTAAGGCGTTTTGCGAGCGGCAGACTTTCAGTCTCGAGACCATAGGAGAAATAAAGCCTTGGCTCGACTATTTCAGTGGCTTGCGCAACGGGCGATCAGACGCTCCTGGTGACTCCTGCCAAAGTAGTACTGTCCGTTCGATTGTCGAAATGTCTAGGAGTAGTAGTGTAGAAGTTGCGGAAGCTAGGAGAGAGGCAATACTCGTATCCTATATCGCCAAAGCCAGTGAACCAGAGCTTGCTGAAAAAAAGTATGATGTAGATGGGTCGTTTCGGTATCGCAATGACTTGGTTCTCGCTGGCTTCACGTGGCTTTTATGTCCCGGCAGAGGAACTGAGAGAGCCACTTGTGTAAGAAATATAGTGCTCAAGTTCCCTGACCAATTTCTTAGCAGTAGTCCTATTCTATGTGATTTTTCCAGGAGCGAGGTTAAATCAATCGAATGGCCGGAAGACCGGCGTGAACTGCCCCTGCTGTGTAGGAATGGCGGGGATTCTCAGGTCGGTCCTGATGCATGGCTTAAAGCTGCCGCAATCACTTTTGGTGATTAAGGTAGATAATATGCCACAAGTAGATGACTTAGACTTATTTGGTAGACCTGTATCGATCTTCCGATTGACTTCGCTATGGCCCGTTTTTGTCGCTCCACCCAATAAATTGATTGTAACCCTCGGCTCAGGCCAGGGGATACATATATCGCTCGTAAATAGCCTTTTCGCTCACGCAACTCTGCGCCTTAAATAAAAAACGCCCCCAAAATGAGAGCGTTCACAATATTTGTCGACGTATATTAAGCGGCAGCGCGATTGCGTTTTTTGCCATCTGCACCAGCCGCGCAACCTGCTCATCGTCAGCAACGCCAGCTACATTCCATTCTTCAACCAAAGCAGCGAGTGCTTCATCTTTCTCAACGCCTTCGATGGCATTGTTGGCGTGCATCTGGTTGACGCGCCATGCGACGTCTTTGGTTTTGTTAGAGGAAAAGCGGTTCATGTGTTGCCTCCACTGTTTGTAATCGCGTGATTTCAATACAAGTCGCGCTCACAGTGTTCCTTAAATATTAAAGGATTCCCGTTCGACCTGCAATGTAAAACAGTGGTGAATATCAAAGTGGGCATTCCAGATATATGTCTGTTTTAAGTCCAATAATCGCTCAAGAACGGCAAAGCAAGTACCTGACTTTCGCTGACGTGATATCTATCTTACTCGTCTCGTAAACGCTGCCACTCATCGATCAATGATTTGTATTTTTCGCGGAACACGACTTCTTCATCGTCCTGTAGCGGAGTTGTCTGAGGGGAAAAGAAGGCCTTACGAAGCGGGTCAATAATGCGCATGTCGTTTGCGTCAAGCTTAGTCAGCGCGCGTTGCATAACCCACAAGCCCAATCGTGCTCCCTCGTCTGATAATGCAGGCTCCTCGCTAAAATAAGGATACACAACACGGGTATATTCGCCCCTCACGCGAGCGTGCAAGGCATCCTTTATTCGGATCGTACCTAAATCGGCAACTAGAAGATTGCCGTGTACACTTTTAGGAATGATTTCAACCAGTTCATTTGACCATCTCAATCTTGCACTTAGCAGCTCAAGAATACCATCTTTCA
The DNA here is from genome assembly GCF_014196515.1 of Rhizobium skierniewicense. Classification (GTDB taxonomy): domain Bacteria; phylum Pseudomonadota; class Alphaproteobacteria; order Rhizobiales; family Rhizobiaceae; genus Agrobacterium; species Agrobacterium skierniewicense. Next base: position 9,948 of record NZ_JACIDV010000025.1, read on the forward strand.
GCAAAGGATATAAACGTGTGAAGTTTTTGTTCGAAATTATACGGTTACTGATTGCCTCTGATAGATCGCCTTCCCCCGAGATGTGGTTCTTCACATCTGACCAGAAGGGCGCATAATAATCTCCCCCTTGGCTACGGTTACCGCCAGCTTCCTTTTTGCGGTCAAGATTGATGTCGGCTTTCAAAATTTTGCGACGTAACGCAGGAGGCGCATAGAATAGTTGTAGCGCTTTTCGTAGAGGAAGATCGAATACAGACATCTGGCCCACATTTTTTGGTTGAGTTAAAGATCACTATAATAATCTCACCAAAACAAGGGCGGAAAACTTGTTTTCAACCTCTAATCGATCAGTGACACATGGATTTGATCAGAATTTGAATCATCACAAATTTAGTTTTCCAACTTATAGAAGGTGCGGATTGGGTGCAGCTAGCGATCCAATTGAGGTCATAAATGTTCGTATCAGTCACCGGATTTATGCAGTTAACAGGTGACGGCTACCCAAAAAAAGAACTTGATCGACGTTGTTATTCAACTTAAACGGTTAATAAGTTTTTTTGGGGGGCGGTAACGCATGAAATTCGATATAGCTGCTAAGCTGGTCTCTCCGTCTCAGAGGGCTTGGGTAGTTCATGCAGGTCGAGCGCGTGTTAATTATCGCGATTTCTCTGACAATGGCATTGTATTCTTGGAATCGCCGTACCTCCGTCTTGAAAATCATATTGTAAGATCGAAGAGCAATCTTCGGCGCGCTATTAGGCGTGCAGTTGCTTGGCGTAAACACGCTGAAACGACAGGGAGTTTTGCACCTAGTGAGATATTATCTGACTATGATGCAGACACCTTTAAAGAGACTGATCTTCAGTCGCTGAGCGGGAGCATCAACCGCCTTTACGGCTTAGCAAAAAAAGGCGACTTGGTTATTGTGCCTGGGAGGGATTTTTCCGAAGGCATCGCTCAACCAGTGATACGCTTGGGTGAAATCGTTTCCGACTTCAATCCGTCTGAGACTTACAGCGGCTCGAAACTGTCATCGCAGCAAGTCCCCTTTCGTAAGGTCCGATGGCTCAACGTTGTTCCTCGTAAGTCGATTACATTTGAGCTTGAGAAGCGCATTGGCAAACCGCCAGCGGTACGCGAAGTAAAAATTGATCGTGATAACGAAGAACTTTTGAAGTATGCATACGATTCCTATATCTTTGAGGGAAATTCAAGCAGCTTCGTGACTGCGGATAAGTATGATGCCAGAGACTTTGTTGTTTTAAACCAGTCAAGTGAATTGATCGCGTTTCTTGTTTCAGCGCATGCCGTTATTTCCAAAGGTATTGAGCCGGGAACTATCAGTGACATCCGTGCTTTTACTGAGCAGCATTTTCAAGAAGCACCTATCGAAAATATTGAGGTTGATTTTGCGTCTCCGGGGCATTGGCGAATTGTGGGCGCGACAGTTTCATTGGCGGCCTTCGTTTCACTTGGGGTTGCGGTTTTTACTTCTGGTGAATCGTCAGCAAGCCTAAAAGGGGGAATCGAAGTAATGAACTCGGTTTCTCCGGAAGATGGCACGGCAAAAGATCTACAGGAGTCAATGAATATTCTTTTGGATTCTGTCGGAAAACTGCCACTTGAACAGGCTACCGATACTGCTCGTAAAGCTAAGTCCGTAATTGGCCTGCAAAGCTCAACTAAGCCTGTAAATTAGAGGGGCGTATCTGGTGCGACGTTTGTTAGCCCACATTGGAAATGTGTTGGTGAAGGATACGATTCCTGTCTGGATGTCACTCGTGTTAATGGTGGCTGGAGCGATAGCCACTTATTGGCTTGCACCAAAAATAAATGCTCAGTTTGAGGTGCAGGCGGCTCGTCGTGAGTACTTAGTGAAAAACCTTGAGTCATTCTCTGGTGACACCAAGAATCTAATTGATGTGATAGCCAAAAGCGTTAATGAGAAAAGTAAATTTAAGTACGATGAATTGGTGTCAAGTATAAATCCAAATATTGCAAAGTTGCAGTTTTCCGGAACGCAACTACTTTACGTGGTTCCCCAACAGTCGGCCGATATTGTTTCATTTCAAAGAACTTTAAGAGCGCTACAGAATGATATGCTCGCGTTTCAGCCCGGTGACGACCCAAAACCCATTTTGGATACTTCAAAGTTACTGCTGACCCAATCTTTGGTTATATATGAAGCATTGCTTGCTAGAGCAGGACTTGGGGACGAGATATCTAAAAAGTGAGCCTCTTAGCGTCCCACTTGTTTTCACAAAATTTAATCTGTGACCGCGCTGTTTGGGTGGTAATCGGACACGATGTCGTCCCTTCACATTAGTTGGTGATCCGCATAATGGGCACCGGTAGCTATGCGTCGAAGGCGACTATAGGTGATTAGTGAATGTTGTTTTGTATGGGCATCTAGCAGACAGTTGCCGCTACGTGTCCTGGAACTGTCTTCCACATTCTGCATTGCTAGGTTAGCGCAATCAAACCCCATCTCGGTGCACCAAATTTGCGATGCAAGAGTCTGATATCGAAGAGTGCCAAAATAGGAAAATATTCATATTTTGATTTACGACGAGAGATTTTTCCTTTATAGTATTTGAAGTCGCGTTCTCCTGCTGGCAGCACCAGATGAAGAAGGTGGCGGGTTTTGTTCTGATGATATTCAGGCATCTGAGCGGAACTCAATAGATGAAATGCTTGACGAGCAGGCGGAATAGCCCGGTGGTGACCCTATGGGCAGAACGGGCTTTCTTGTTGCGCATTGATGTATTTCGAGTATGGCTGAGTTTGGAACGCGGATGATGGCACAGAAGTAGGAAGACTAGGAAGATTATATTTCAGCTTGGCGTGCGGGCCCGGATGCTGGCTGGAAATGCGGTTTGATAGTTGGGGGCGCTGAGAAGTGCCACACATATACAGTTACGAGGTAGCTTTCAGCGCCCCGTTGAAATGGCTTGCGTAGCTTATGGGTTGGGCAAGCAACGAATGGTGATGACGCGAGCTCAATGAGCTGCGTGAACGAACAGGTGTGTCTTGTTGAGCGAAAGAGGTGAAATCGAAGGATAAACGCGAAGATATAAAATAGCTAAATTTACAATACTGCATATATAGAAATATATATTTGCAGATCGAATTGGTGTATTAATATATAAATTATCTGTAGTCGAATATGCGGATGGTCTGGATAAGTGTGCGTATTTTTGGGCGGAAACCAGCTTGAAAGCTCGGAATCGACTGCAAATGAAGGG
>NZ_JACIDV010000026.1 GCF_014196515.1 Rhizobium skierniewicense
TCGTGGCGCTTGCGTGGTGAACCTGGCCCATAGTGCATCCTTCCATTCACTGGAAAATATCGCACCATCAAATGCCGGGATCAAACACCTAGAGCGCGCCAAGCAAATCCTTGAGTTCCAGCGCAACGGCTACGACCTGTCCGAATATGAGGATGGCACCGGGCCTGCACGCGCCATGAGCGAGGTGAACTGATGGTTTATCAGTTGATCGATGACGACGCGCAGCAAGCCAGCGCATGTCTTGATGAAACCAAGGCAAAAATCCGTGAAGCTTTCAGCCAGAGCCGGAAGATACCAGCAAAACTGAAAGCCAAAGCGGCGCTTAAAAGGAGCGAGGGATGACAGCAGCAGCACTCGCGCTTAAACAAATACATTCGTTGAAGAGAGAACTGGAGCGTGTCGCTTCTGTCCTTAGCTCTCCTGTGGCTATCCCAGATGCCGATGTCGAGGTCGTTTCATCGTCCGTTTTGTCATGTCACGGTTCGGTGTCTGATCTTTTTGTCATCGCTACACGGGAATATCTGCTCACAAACTACATCTACGACGCTGAAGATGGCCACTTCTATAGAAGCCAGGACATTGGCATCTTTAAAAAAGGCAGTCGCGTTGGTGTCAAAAACAGATTTGGCTATTGGCAGATCAACGGGAAACCAGACGACAACAGGATAGCGAACCTTCGTCTTGCTACCCGTTCTGAGAACTCTCAGAATGCTGCGCCCCAGAGAAACAGTTTTTCTAAGTTCAAAGGGATCTACTTGCACAAGCCAACGGGCAAATGGCTAGCGCGCATCAAAAAGAATGGGGTTCGAAAAAACCTTGGGCTGCATGACACCGCTGAGGCGGCATCTGATGCGTACATAAAAGCGTCAAGAGAAATTTTCGGGGAATTCGCCTTTGTGAATAGACCTGTTGATGACAACAAGGAAAGCGGGGATAGATGACAAATACAGTTGACCTATCCCGCAATGTTCCCCGCCTTGGCTTGAACAGGGCAGAGGTTGCCAACGCAATCGGCGTCAGCGCGAACACGGTCGATCTGATGGTTGAGGAGGGTTTTCTTCCGAAACCAAGGAAATGGCACACACGCAAGGTGTGGCTGGTTTCCGATGTCGTTGCAGCGTTGGCAGCGTGGCCCGAAGAAGGCGGAAGCAAACCAGAGGAAGGCGCTGACGACGGTGATGACTGGCGGGCGTCTGCATGAATGACGTGGCCAATATCAATCTTCCCTATGTCGAGAAGAACAAGAACCGACACGGCACGATGCGATATTACCTTCGCATCGATGGAAAGCGTATCTGCCGACTACCAGATGACATAGACAGCGAAGCCTTCAACAAAGCATATTGGGGAGCCCGCAAGGCTGCACTGCCGCTCATGGAGCGGTCTGGCGAGCCTAAGCCAATATCTGTCGTGGTTAAACCCAACACCTTCCGATGGCTGTGCATGGAATACATGCGGAGCAACCCGTTTCTGGCTCTTGATGAGACCACGCGTACTCGGCGCCGAAACATCATGGAAGGCATGTGGACCGAAACACTTACTGATTCCGATGCCAGACAGTTCGCAGATATGCCGCTCTCCAAGCTTGACGTGTCGAACCTTGAGGTTCTGCGGGATCGCAAGCGCGACGTGCCTTTCGCCGCGGATGAGCGCCTGAAGGTATTGCGCCAGGTTTTCGATACCAAGAAGGATGGGAAAGCCATCGTCGCTAACATTGCGCGACTTGTGCAGCCGTTCAACGCTCACACAGATGGCCACGCCACAGCTACACCGGAAGACATAGAGAAATTCATCGCGCACCACGGCACCAGCTCTAAGGCGGCGCTCTATATCGCGATCCAGATGTATACCGGGCTTCGCGTCTCGGACTTGGCCGCGCTCGGACCACAGCATCGGCGCAAGGATGAATTCAGGTTCCGGCTATTCAAGAACAGAAACCGGACGCCCGTGGATATCATCATCGCCATCCACCCTATTCTTGAGGCTGTTCTGGCAACGCACAAAGTCACCGCTTTGAGCTATCTGGTGACAGAGTTCGGCAAGCCGTTTTCCGTCAAAGGACTCGGCAACAGAATATCGGATTGGTGGAGACAAGCCGGGATGGGGCACCTCACCTCTCACTCTGTTCGGAAAGGTCTGGCAACTGACGTGGCACACAATGAGGCGACAGACAGCATGTTGGAAGCGATGTTTGGCTGGAAGGATGGGAAGACTTCGAAGATATACACCCGCAGCGCAGAGCGTGCGCGGTTGGCCCGTCAGACCGTGGGACGCATCAATTGGGATGGCGTCGGCTCGAAGCTTCTGGTAATTGAGGATGAACCACAGAATGGTGTGGCAGGGTGTGGCAGCGTCGATTGATAACGCTTGATAATTAATTCAAGTGAAAATTGGCAGAGCGTCCACTAAGCGTCTGGAATAGTTGGAAATTCCTATTCCGGGCGAGGCCTCCAAATTTCCTTAAACCACTCCATTTTCAATCGTGATAGAGATGAGTCTCCCAAGTCCTTTATCTGGGTTGGGACGCTGGTGTTGCACGCTTATGATGACACGCTGTCACATGGCGCAACATTCTCCGCGGTGCGGTCTAACGATTTGTCGGTCCGCGACGCGACACCGATGGCCATTCGCCAAGTGTGGTTGATGGCATCCCCGTCTCGTCATCACCTCTCGGGATGAGACTATATCCCATGGACACTCACCGAGGGATCAATGGCCGTCCGGGATCTGTATTTCGCTTGGAACATCCTTCCCACTCGGCAGTTTAGGCTGTCAGGATCGTTGCGCAGAGTGGCAACCCATCACAGACGCGGAGAGAATCATGAAACTGTCCATCGCTTTGGTTAGTGCAGGATTGGCCTTCGCTCTGGCGGGCTGCACCGCCACAGGCTTCAGCGCGACGGCAATCTCCTCCTACAGTCTCGAGCCGATCCCCGGCAGCATCACCTATCGCGGCCAGCCTCGCACAAAGCTGACCAAGTCGCCAGTCGGTAGCACGTTCACGCACAATTTCCGACGCTTCGACGACCGGGTTGTGGAGACCTACCAGATCCAGCCGGACCGCTCACTCAAGATCATAGACCGACGGATCATCAGAAGCTGGTCGATGTTCGGTCGCGACGACTGATGCGGACAGACGGTCCGAGCGGATTGGCCTTGTACTGACGACCGGAACCTTCTAAACGCGCTGTAACGTGGCCGTTATGGATCAATCATGCAAACCCCTTGGAAAAAACCTGTCCTCGTCGCTCTGGAAGAACCTGGTGTTTATGTCAGCATCGAATCGACGCAGGCCGCATCCTGGGCCCTCATTGAGGACTGGCCGGAAGAGGATGGTGAGAAGCTGGATCGCGCGCTCCTCGTTTTTGCAGCCGTCGATGCGGGTAAAAAGAAACCCGAAGATGCTCGTCAAGCCTTCATAGAAGCGGCCATGGAAGCCGGGCTAGACGTAAAGTCATAATGACGCAGGTGGCGTTCAGGTCTTAAATTTCGTGTCACAAACCGTTAGAGCGTTTCTTCGCCCAGACACAAGCGCCCTAGACGCAAACACTAGACAAAGCACCGACCACGCCCAAGGCATCTCATCATGAAGAAAAAAATCCTTTTCATTCTGCTCATCGCTTGTCTGTTCATCAGCATTGTCGGCCACTGGGTTTTCGCGCTGCTTGTGACCTGATTTCGGTGTTACGGCTCCAATAGAAAACCCTCGATTTCACGCCGCTGTCATGGAACTTCGTTAACTTTTGCACGTTCTTCTTTCACAAATCATGAAAGGTAAAAAGATGCGTGACGGTCTGAACAGTGTGCTTGAACTCTCCGTACTGGGCTTTGTCATCGTCACGTGCCTGATGATGGCGAACCCGATCATGTAATGCGGTATTCGACTGGATACGACGCCTACTTTAAATGATTTCAAAAACTGTTTTTCATCGCGAGACTGTCCATCTTCAACTCCGTTTTGCTCTCGCACATCTCACTTTTCTCTACCTTTCGTCTTCCGGCGTGTTGCAATCCGTACGTTGCGCGGTAACGTCCGTGGACATTCCATTGAGAGCGCCCCTTCATGTCTGCACCTTCTTCCGCTTCCAGCCTCGTGTCCGCAGCCATGCTCGCCATCGGCGACGAGCTTTTATCAGGCCGAACGAAGGACAAGAATATCGGTCATCTCGCCGATGTTTTGACCATGTCAGGCATTGACCTCAAGGAAGTTCGCATCGTTGCAGACGAAGAATCTGACATCATCGAGGCATTGAACGCGCTTCGCGCGCGCTACGATTACGTCTTCACGTCAGGTGGTATAGGCCCGACCCATGACGATATCACGGCCGATGCCATTTCAGCCGCCTTCGGCCTACCCTGCGAGCACGATGCCGAGGCCATGCGGCTTCTCGGCGAGATGTACCAGAAGCGTGACATGGAATTCACAGATGCACGAAGGCGCATGGCGCGGATGCCGCGCGGGGCGCAACACATCGTCAATCCGGTTTCCGTGGCGCCCGGCTTCATCGTTGAAAACGTCTACGTCATGGCCGGCGTTCCGCAGGTGTTTCAGGCCATGCTGGACAACGTGATGCCAACGTTGCGCACGGGGGCGAAGGTGCTGTCTCAGGCCGTTCATTCCCCTTACGGCGAAGGCGATATCGGAACGCCGTTGAGCGCGGTTCAGAAAGCCCATCCACAAACCAGCATTGGCTCCTATCCGAAATATGACGGGCAGCGCTTTTCGACGGAGATCGTTGTGCGTGCCCGCGAAGCGGATGCTTTGAGCGCTGCCGCAAGAGACGTCGAGGCTATGCTGGAAACCATCGCACAGCAGAAAGCTGCTCTGTCGGCCTGAACAGATCGACGGTTCAGACGTTTTACATATGGCTGATGTGCCTTGAGCATATCGTCTGCTCACGATTACTGTCGTGACGGCTTTGTACCACAGGCAAAAACGACAGCGCTGGCGCTGAATCCCTAGCGCGGCGCTTCACCCGAATGAGGAGCCCGGTTATGGCTTACAAAACGATACTGGCCGTGATGGATACTGCAGAGAACGCCAACAGACTTGGCGACTTCGCGGTTTCCCTTGCCAATGATTTCTCCTCCCATGTCGTTGGTCTCCACATGGAGACATTTGCGACCGTCCCGCTTGTCGCGCCGATGGAGATGCCGGATCCTGCCACGGTGCAGGCTGTTCAAGAGGTCGCGCATCAGCAGACCACGGACGTCGAACGTATTTTCAATCGAACAATGTCGGACGGTGGCGTTTCGCATGAGTGGCGAAGCTTCATGGCCTCTGTCGGCTATGCAGCAAGCTCTGCACTCGACAGCGCTCGCTGCGCCGACCTCGTCATAGCACGGCAGCCAAACACCTCGGCCCTGTCCGACAGTCGCGCAGATATCGACAGCTTTCTCTATGACAGCGGTCGCCCGGTTCTTCTTGTGCCATACACGTTGGCCAACCCCAGACCGATCAAGCGCGTGCTTGTGGCCTGGAACGGATCGCGGGAGGCAACGCGCGCGACATTCGATGCTTTGCCATTTCTGATCGCAGCTGAAAGTGTCGAGATATTCTCGTTCGGCGCCGATGACAGCGACGACCACACCAAGGCCCTCGCTGGAACCGACCTCGCCTCCACACTCGCCCGCCACGGTGTCAATGTGACTGTCACCTCCCAGGAAAAGGCGCACGGCGTCTCTGCAAAGACCGCCATCGAAACCCGATTGTCCGATAACAGCATCGACCTACTGGTCATGGGTGCTTACGGCCACTCCCGCTGGTGGGAGATGCTGTTCGGCGGCGTGACCCGCACCGTTCTGGACAAGACAACAGCCTTGACGCTGATGTCGCGATAGGCAGACACCAAAGTCGAGACAAAAAAGAACCCGCCGATAACACCGGCGGGTCAGACTGCTGACAAACCCGCCGATTTTTGTCGGTGGGTTTTTGCGTTTTTGGGCTTCTCGTTCAGGTGGTGTTTTCGCGAGCTGGATGGCGCAA
>NZ_JACIDV010000027.1:0-2500 GCF_014196515.1 Rhizobium skierniewicense
CTGCACTTCCACACCCGTCCTATCAACGTGGTCGTCTTCCACGGCTCTGATAGGGAACACTCGTTTTCAGGTTGGTTTCCCGCTTAGATGCCTTCAGCGGTTATCCATTCCGTATATAGCTACTCTGCTATGCCCTTGGCAGGACAACAGATCCACCAGAGATACGTCCATCCCGGTCCTCTCGTACTAGGGACAGATCCTGTCAATATTCCTACACCCACGGCAGATAGGGACCGAACTGTCTCACGACGTTCTGAACCCAACTCACGTACCGCTTTAAATGGCGAACAGCCATACCCTTGGGACCTGCTCCAGCCCCAGGATGCGATGAGTCGACATCGAGGTGCCAAACAACCCCGTCGATATGGACTCTTGGGGGTCATCAGCCTGTTATCCCCGGCGTACCTTTTATCCGTTGAGCGATGGCCCTTCCACACGGGACCACCGGATCACTATGACCGACTTTCGTCTCTGCTCGACTTGTCAGTCTCGCAGTCAGGCGGGCTTATGCCATTGCACTCGACGACCGATTTCCGACCGGTCTGAGCCCACCATCGCGCGCCTCCGTTACTCTTTCGGAGGCGACCGCCCCAGTCAAACTACCCACCATACACTGTCCCGGATCCGGATAACGGACCGCGGTTAGACATCCACGAAGATAAGGGTGGTATTTCAAGGATGGCTCCACGGGAACTGGCGTCCCCGCTTCAAAGCCTACCACCTATCCTACACATGCCTTGGCGAATGCCAGTGTAAAGCTATAGTAAAGGTGCACGGGGTCTTTCCGTCTGACCGCAGGAACCCCGCATCTTCACGGGGAATTCAATTTCACTGAGTCTATGTTGGAGACAGCGGGGAAGTCGTTACGCCATTCGTGCAGGTCGGAACTTACCCGACAAGGAATTTCGCTACCTTAGGACCGTTATAGTTACGGCCGCCGTTTACTGGGGCTTCAGTTCAGAGCTTGCACCCCTCCCTTTAACCTTCCAGCACCGGGCAGGCGTCAGGCCCTATACGTCGTATTGCTACTTCGCAGAGCCCTGTGTTTTTGATAAACAGTCGCTACCCCCTGGTCTGTGCCACCCTGACATACTTGCGTACAACAGGGTCACGCTTCTTCCGAAGTTACGCGTGCAATTTGCCGAGTTCCTTCAACATAGTTCTCTCAAGCGCCTTGGTATACTCTACCTGACCACCTGTGTCGGTTTCGGGTACGGTCTATACGGTGGAGCTATTTCCTGGAACCTCTTCGCCGCCCAACCAATCCAATAAGGTTGAACAACACACGAGATCCGTCACTACCACCAGGCCCACGAATATTAACGTGGTTCCCATCGACTACGCATTTCTGCCTCATCTTAGGGGCCGGCTAACCCTGCTCAGATTAACTTTAAGCAGGAACCCTTGGTCTTTCGGCGAGGGAGTCTCTCACTCCCTTTATCGTTACTCATGTCAACATTCGCACTTCCGATATCTCCAGGGGCCCTCACGGGTCCCCCTTCACAGACTTACGGAACGCTCCGCTACCACGCAACAGTCACTATAACTGTCACATCCTCAGCTTCGGTGCATGGCTTTAGCCCCGTTACATTTTCGGCGCAAAGACCCTTATTTAGACCAGTGAGCTGTTACGCTTTCTTTAAATGATGGCTGCTTCTAAGCCAACATCCTGGTTGTTTTGGGATCCTCACATCCTTTCCCACTTAGCCATGACTTGGGGACCTTAGCTGGAGGTCAGGGTTGTTGCCCTCTTCACGACGGACGTTAGCACCCGCCGTGTGTCTGCCGATTAGTACTCCTCGGTATTCGGAGTTTGGTTAGGATCAGTAAGACGGTGAGTCCCCATAGCCCATCCAGTGCTCTACCCCCGAGGGTATTCGATCGACGCACTACCTAAATAGTTTTCGCGGAGAACCAGCTATTTCCGAGTTTGATTGGCCTTTCACCCCTAGCCACAAGTCATCCCAATCTATTGCAACAGATATGGGTTCGGCCCTCCAGTTGGTGTTACCCAACCTTCAGCCTGCTCATGGCTAGATCACTCGGTTTCGGGTCTAATGCAACAAACTAAACGCCCTATTCAGACTCGCTTTCGCTACGCCTACACCTACCGGCTTAAGCTTGCTTGCTACACTAAGTCGTTGACCCATTATACAAAAGGTACGCCGTCACTCTTTCGAGCTCCGACTGCTTGTAGGCATCCGGTTTCAGGTTCTATTTCACTCCCCTCGTCGGGGTGCTTTTCACCTTTCCCTCACGGTACTTGTTCGCTATCGGTCATGCACGAGTACTTAGGCTTGGAGAGTGGTCTCCCCATGTTCAGACAGGATTTCACGTGTCCCGCCCTACTCAAGGACAATAAGTGTTCTACGTGTACGGGGCTATCACCCGCTATGGCCACCTTTTCCAAAGCGTTCCACTTTATTCCTTATTGCCACTGGCCTGGTCCGCGTTCGCTCGCCACTACTTACGGAGTCTCGGTTGATGTCCTTTCCTTCAG
>NZ_JACIDV010000028.1 GCF_014196515.1 Rhizobium skierniewicense
CTCCGCACCGCAACCCGCCGCTACCGCCCCGAATACAGCAACCCAAAACCGCTGGAGCGAACTCAAAACTGGATAAAACTTGGGGGCAACGTCACTAGGTTGCCGGTTATCAAGTCGTGGCCAGCATTGTGGGCATAGCGCTTATTGCGAAGCTCTATGATTTTGTCATGCACCGGACGAAGCTCGGGCGGTAACGCGCTGCGAGAAACGCCGCTGCTATGCCACCGTCAATGAGGCGAGAGTAAGTCGTCACGAACGCCAACGTCAGCATGTCGTTTTCGAGCGCCCAATCCATCGTCGCTTCGAACTTGTTGGAGGACAGCCGATGCTGGATGTAGCGAAGGCTCGCCATAGTCGGGAACGCATGGACGAGACGATCAAGATCCTCAGATTGTCATCTGCTGTCTCCAGAACGCCTTGGCCTTCCTCTTTGAGTGCATAAAGCTGCTACTGCCATTCTTCGGGCAGATATTTGATGGCCTCTTCAGGAAAGACGATGTACTCCCGCGGCTCTCTTCTGGTTCTTCCACGTTGTCCTCTTTTCTACATCGCGCGGGTGCTCATCTCGATTCTTTCGCATCCGCGCGGTCGTTGATCCGTTCGCTCGCAGCCGTGTCGATAAACGCGAAGCAAATTGCCGGCGGCCACTGGAGACAGTGGATTGCTGGTCTCGCGGGCTCAATCATTCAATCGGAAACGCTCTGCGTCGAAATTTGCAAGAATTTCGGAAACCTGCGCTTCGGAGAGGCGAGGTAGCGCGAAAAGGCCGCGCACGCGATTGTAGGCATCCGTCAGAAACGTAATTTGGGCGCTGCCGTCCCAATCACGGCTCTGTCGCATCGTCATCACGTCATTGCGGCGTGACTGGATTCGATCCATCTCCCACTCAGCAAACCAGCGAAGGTCGCGGACACTGTAGAGGCCTGCCTCTACCCGTCGCGCACCAAGCGCCCCGTAGCGATCCATCACCTGCATCGATCGACGCAAGACTTGCGACCACTGTCCGAGCATGAGGTGGTCCTTGAGAAGCGCGTAGTTCTTAGTCGGGGCTATGACGCTACCGTGGAGCAACCAAAACTCGCCAGTGTCCTCAAAAAACATGGTAACATTGGACGTCGATGAGGGCTGTCCGTATTCACCGGTGAGCCAATATCTGACGAAGCCCTCTTCCGTCGCACCGAAATCGCCGGATGCTGCCCCGTCGTGGGGCGCTTCAACTCTCATTCCGTTGTGAAGCGTTGCTATGTCCGCGACCGATGGAGGGTGTGTATTCCAGCCAGCTGGGATGATCCTCATGTAGGAGCGCGGGACGTCGGGAAGCTGGATCTTTGTGCGGCCTGGCCGACCGAATGCGTCGTTGTGTGTGAGCGTTTCTTTGGCTGAAGCCCAGATCGACGGATTCTGCGGATTGGCGGGCGCACCAACTATCACCTTGTCCACGGCGATTTGTTCGGCCCTCTCGGAGAGGTTACTTCGAGCGCGCCTTTCAGCTCTCTGACAAGTTTTTTGTTGACGCTTTTTCGCGTGGTGGCGTCAGCACCATCGGCGAGAACATAGGTGATGACTCGCCTTTGACGAATGTCGAACGGGAGGTCTTCGATCTCAGCGCCCGACGCCGTGTTGAGCACCCCGATCACACGCTCCCAACCAGGCTTCTGCATCGCCCAGCCGAGTTCAATCATGACGTTGGGATTCGGGAGCCATTTTCCTGCCGATGATTGCGCGATCGGGGTCAGATCGGCGACGAATACGGCGGCATTGGCGATTTTGGTCAGGATGGTGGAGGCGATGTCCACCATGCCACGCTCGCCCTTTGTGTCGTGGTCGACCTCTGGTCGGTCGGCGTCGTTGACGTCCATTTCGGCGTTGATCTGTTCGATCGCTTCCACTAGCGCGGCGCGAACAAATGTTCTGCATGTCGCCGACGAGAAGTCGCTTTGCCATGACCAAAAGACTTTGGGCGGTTCCTGGGAGCTCACGTTTGTACATCGATTGGCGTTGGCCCGTCGCTGCGGCGCGACTGCTTGGCAAATTTCCGCAAAGATGCGGGTAATCCTATTTCGATGAAGTAACGTGCCACCCGAGCTGCGAAGCGTCCTCTCCTCATTATACGCACCTGATGTCATATACTATGGATGCTATATTGTAGCGATGGAGGAGTGAGTGTCAGCAGCGAATACACAAAATAATCCTATCATGGAGGCGCTTGAGCAGTTCGAGTGGGCGGAAGCCAATCTCGTGAAGTTGGAACGGCTTTGGGATGAGATGGCCGCGATGATCCCAACCGGAGTCGTGTTCGGTGAGAACGTCGAATACGAGGACCGGGGACGCTCATTCGATCTTCTCCTCCAGAGCCTTCCGAAAATTGGAGGTTGGAAGCCGACGGCAACGCTTCTGGATATTGATGGCCTTGCCCAAAGCAGGCTCGACGCGATGGAGATCGATGAGCCGAGCGCACAGGTTTCCGTCGAGCGCTGGATCGAAGAGCCCGGGCGCGAGCTGCGAGAGTACCGCTTTCGGCTCAACAATATGCGAAAGGAGCTCATCCGCGACGCGCTTTTTGGCTTGATCGATCAGATCGATGCTGACATTCGCGCGGTTCGAGCGGCGGTGGGACCGGACGAGGATCCTCAGGAGCGGCTTGATGGAGGACTATGGAGCGTCATGCGTGAGCATATGGATCAGATCGAGGTGTTACTCGGCTCCAGCGTTAGGAAGCCGGCACGCTGGTCTGACATGCTGCGGCACATCCATTTTGGTCATGTCGGCGACCTCCATGATATAGAATCGATGGATTGGCCTAACGTAAAGACCACGCTGCGCAAGGGCTTGTACGGTGTGAACGAGGCCGTTCCGGTGCAAGTTGAGGACCTGTCGATCCTGGTCGCGGCGCGACCGACAGGGCCAATCACGACAGCACTCGCTTGGTGGGAGATCGATGACGAAGCTTTTGAACGTTTGATTTTCACGCTTATCAGCGACACGCCACGTTACGAAAATCCGGAATGGCTTATGCAGACGAGGGCAGCCGATCGGGGCCGTGACCTTTCGGTGACACGGCTAATCCAGGACGAGCTTTCGGGTACGCAACGGCTTCGCGTAATTATCCAGTGTAAGCACTGGACGAGTCGTAGTGTAGGACTTCCCGACGTAGCGGCAACGAAAGAACAGATGGCGCTGTGGACCAACCCGCGGGTCGACGTGCTGGTTGTAGCGACCAGCGGCAGATTCACCGCGGATGCCGTAACGTGGATCGAACAGCATAATGCAAACGGTGCCGCTCCGCGCATTGAAATGTGGCCGGAAAGCCATCTCGAACGTCTCTTGGCGACCAGGCCTGCAATTATCGCCGAGTTTGGGTTGCGTGGGCACTGATATGCCGTGTGCAGGGCTAAAATTGAAGTTCCAGCTCTTTACCTTGATAGGGTCGATTTGCGGGTCCGGGATGTAGATTTTCGCGGGTGTGCAAACCCTTGTCGAGACGTCAGGGATGGCCACCCGAATGGGGAAGGCCTACCAGGGGCTTCAGCACAGCCAGCAGCCCGTCTCGAAGGGGACGCCCACGTTCTTCCGGTCGAGGCTATGGGGCTTTTTGAATGGCCGGTCCGCCAAGCCCAAACCGCTCTTTCATCTCGCCAGTGCGAACCCGGGTATCACCAGCGATCTTGACAACCAGCCCTTCAAATACGCGCTCGAAAGCCTCCTTGGTAGCGTCCTCTGACAACGACTCCACCTGTGCGAGCGGAAGCAATGGCCGCATATCGGTTAGCAGCCGCGGATTCGCCAGCTTTGCGAACATTCGTTCTTCGGCCTGGGCGCGGGAAATCGATTGGCCTGCAAATTGCAGATAGCGGCCGAACAGCTCTGCAACCAGATCAGCGTCAAGACCTTCGAACACATCAAGGGCATGGGAGAGATCGTAGAGATCACGACCCTTGTCGCGCTGCAGGAGAGCCCGAAGCTTCGTGGCCAGCATTTCCTCCCGGGAGAAGGTCGGAATCGCGGCCTCGCCGGCAAACCAGGGATTTTCTATCCGAAGCGGTAGAGCTTGAGGCGGATCGTAGGTTTCGATTTCGCGCGTGTTGATTTCGACCTTGAGACGAATAGGCACGCCGCTTCCGTCTTCCGCCTCTACACGAAAGCGAAATTAGGGGCGACCGGGCTCTGGTCGAATTGCGCCCGGCCAAGCCAAGGTTCGAGAATTTCCCGCAGCCGATCCAAGATTGGGCCGATCGGGCCTGCGGTCGTTCGGACGAGATCTATATCTTCCGAGTAACGAAGCGGCTCGGGGAAATGCAACTTGTTCAGCGCCGTACCGCCGCGAAAGCGCAGTTCGGCGGAAAGGAGATCGTCATTGAAGATGTCGATGAGAGCGCGGCTGATGATGAGATCCTGCTCGACCTGACGCTGGTCCGCCCATGGCACAACGCTGCCCCAGGCAACAATATTCTGAGCGGGGATCATTCATCGACCTCCGGCGCGCGGCGCACGATCACGTGCCAGCGGTCGTCGCGCTCCTGCGGCGTGGGTGTGAAATCAGGATCGCGCGTCTCATGTCGGTCCAGCTCCGTCCACGGTGTCGCACCGCGCGCCATCAGCGCCGAATGCATCGGATCGGACAGAGTCTTGTGTCCCAGCCGCTCCAGCAGATAACCGAGACGTTGAACGACAGGCCGCTCAGTCGCATCGGACAATGCGGCCAACTGGGAAGGATCGATTTTTTCGACTAGATTCATAAGGACCGTCGCGACGTTATCGATCCCCCCCGCCGCCTGTGGATAGCGCAGGAGGTCGAGCGCCGTAAGCGCGGGGGATGATATCTTCATTCTGCCTGTATCCGTTTTGCGGTCCTCAATGCCCACCTCCACAGCTGCAATGTCCTTGCGGTAATAGAAGACGATCAGATTACGGCCCGCCTTGATCTTCGGCATGCGTTTGGGCGTGACGATCTGGAATTCCATCACGGCCTGGTGCGTGGCGCCGTGAAGCTCCGCCGCCTTCAACAAGCCGACATAGTAGGGCTGCAGCTCGTGGCGCATCAGGGCGTCGATGTACCATGATGGCGGAGGCGCGCCCCAGGAGGCAAACTGTGGGGGCACCGCAACATAGAGCCCCTGCCGGGGCCTGATCAGAGCCTTGCGGCGTTGAAGGCGCTCGGCGGCATCGAGGAAGGCGCCGCGTTCGACGCCCAGCGCCTGTTCGGCCTGCTGGCGCGTAAAGACTACTTGGCCCGCAGAGAGCAGGCGTGCAATATGAGTTGACAGCGCGGACCGTTGATCGTGAACCATGCGTAACTATCCGCTCTTAGCGCGGATTTTTCAACATGAATCGTACATTCTCAACAAATCGTTTTCGCTTTTCCGCGCCAAGTGCGGCTTTTCGAACATGATTAATCACCGCATTCTGCCCTGCCGGCGGCGGCGATAGGTGTTTGGATTCACGATGCTCGTCATGCCGCGCCACCGCCGTGAACAAGAACGATCCGCCAGTGAGGCCTATCTCGCTGGTCTGAAATTGTTTGATCCCGGCATTTGATGGTGCGATATTTTCCAGTGAATGGAAGGATGCACTATGGGCCAGGTTCACCACGCAAGCGCCACGACGACTGCG
>NZ_JACIDV010000029.1 GCF_014196515.1 Rhizobium skierniewicense
ATCCCCGCCCGCGTGCCGCTGACCCCGCACCGGACGACCAAGCGCCCAAAGATCGAAGGCACGCAGGTTGCCATCGTGGCGGGTCCCGAGGGCGAAGAAATCCACCCGGATCAATACGGCCGTATCAAGCTGTGGTTCCCGTGGGACCGCAAGGCCAAGAAGGATGGGACTGATACGTGTTGGGTGCGAGTGGCCCAGAACTGGGCTGGCGCCACCTGGGGCGGCCAGATCATTCCGCGCATCGGTATGGAGGTGATGGTCGCCTTTGTCGATGGCGATCCGGACCGGCCGCTGGTGACGGGTGTCGTGCCGAATGCAAGGCAAAAGGTGCCGTATGATTTGCCAGCGAATAAGACGAAGAGCACGTTCAGGACACAGACGCACAAAGGCCAAGGATTTAATGAGCTAAGCTTTGAAGATGATATAGGTCGCGAGGAAGTTTATATCCATGCTCAGAAGGATAGAAACGAAAAGACAAACAATAATCACACCGAAAGAATCGACAAAAACTGGGTTCAGTCAGTTGGGCATAATAAATATCTCGAAGTTGAGCAAAATCACGACGAGGTAATTGGCGGAAACATGAGTATACATGTCGGCAGCTTGCGCACTGAGGGAGCAATCAACTCGGCCATCAAGAAAGCATGGGGCGGAATATCTGCAGTGGCCAGCACTCTTAATTTGCCTAATATTGGTACGGTTGGTCGAGGATTTCTCACAATCTTCACAGAAAAAGGCATCATGGAGACTACGCTCGGGATGAAAAACACCTCAGTTGGTTTATCCAATCACTCGCACGCGGGCAACACCCAGCAAATTTCAGCTGGTCGTCTAGTAAGCGTTGATAGCGGTCGTGCGATAGGTATGCGCGCTGAAACTAGTTTCTCCGTCACGTCTGCTGGGGAAATTCATATCACCTGCGGAAAGTCAGGCATATTGTTAAATAGAAACGGTGACGTACAGATCGCCGGTGTTAATTTGTTCCTAGATTTCGAAGGAAATATAGAGGCTAACAGTGAAGGGAAAATTTCTTTCGACGGCAAAGAAGTAGAACAGAAAGCTGATAATGGTTTTATAATCAAGGGAGGTAGAGTTGATATCAACTAAGCGCTTTAGAATTCGATTGAAGCCATCATATATTTGTTTGGCGGTATCTATTTTTCTTCTACCTGAAATTAGCAAAGCCAACTCCAAATTGTTTTGTGATTTCGAAGGATACGATAAATCAGCGCGATTTCATGAGATCATGAAAATTGCTCGCGACTCTTATGATGTTCGTTTCGGGTTGGGCCATTTTGGTACTCCAGAGATTCATGAGCGCTTGCGTGAGCAGGTCAATCTACTTGACGTCGATCCTGGTAGGACATCGCTGGTAAACGCCGATTTCGATAACGGAAAAATAGATTTGTTTTACTGCGCATCTAAAAAATGTACGCGGAGCGAAATAGAATCGGAATCACTTCGGGCCTGCATGAATAATCTCGGCGCTAAGTCCTGCCGGACTTACGCAATCAACGTAAATAACGATGCGATTTGCATCGTTCTGCCGAGGGCGCAAAATGGGTGACAACAATAGTTTTCCATTTGGAAAAGATCCTAAAAAGGCAACTGAATGGTTGGGCTTAAATAATTCGCCGTCACGTCGTTGGAGCGCAGCATATAGCTCGACTATCAGCCTTGGATGCGGGTTTCACTCTCTAATTTTTTTGGCCCACGATAACCTTCAAATAGGGGTGGTTCATCTTGCTGGTTGCGGACCGAGCGTTGGATTCGGGACAGGGAAACTATTACGAGGCACTGGGAAGGCGGGTCGAATACGAGATCCCTCTTTGGAGCGTGCTGTCGATCGTAATGAGGACGTCGTCAATTACAGCGATTACTTCAACGACGTCCGTTCTGTTGAAGAAGCTGACACTGGCCTTAAGTTGTTAGCTTTATTGAATAATAACGGTACGGAATTTGTCACTGATATGCCCATGTCTTTTTGGGACTTAAGTCAGGCTTGGGGCACCATAAGTGGATTCTCAGTCGATGTAATGGTTGCTGGCGCGCAATTATATAGACTGGATATTTCGCCGGATGTAATTGCTGGTGAACGGATGTACGTCCGAGATCAGCAGGTTTACAACTTAGATGACGGATCGATCGGCGTAAGTGTTAGTCGCCTTGATGGTAAGTGGAACGTTGAGCGGACTTACGACCTCTGGCATGAATATTCTGAAGCAGCTTTAGCGTCCCTTAAGCTTGATCATAGACCAGCAGAGAGCCCGAATATTCAACCCTTGTCAAAGATGGCGAACAACATCCATCCGTTCTTAAGGCAACTGCCAATAGTCGGGTATCCTATATCTGACACGCTGGTATCTAGACATTTTGAAGAACCACTTCCTGCGCAATAGAGGCATAACTTATGGATGAATTGGTTTATCTTGGAGCGAGGAAACTCGGTCCTGACATCATGCTTGCTAACGTGTGGGAGTGGCTCCATCGTAATGCAAATCATTGGGCTCAAATTGCCTCTGTTTCGCCGTCACATCACAACTTGAAAGCAATTGATGAAATTGATCAAAGAAATCTCGCATACTTGAACGATTGTCCTGCAAAAGCATGGCAGCTACTTTGTGCCGGAACTGGTGAGACAATTTACGGCGCATCGGCGTTATCGTGGTGTCAGGGAGCTACCTTTGATGACGTTGTCGCGATGTGGCGACGTACGAAAGTACCCCTTGTACCAACCGCCACATTCGTCAGAGCGACAAGGCTTATCAATCGTAATGTTTTACCGAAAGCCAACTCGTTAAGATCGATTCTGGATCAGCCGGAGCGTGGTACTTTATATTGTTGCATTCTCATCTCGGCGTCCAACCAAGAAACATTTATCGATCTGTCGAGAGAAGATTTTCGTAATGCTGCTCAGGAAATCTTTTCCTTTGCAAGGTTTAATAATTCTCATTCGCAGACAGTTGTGTGAATAATACTATTAGCAGTAAAAATATGTTTTAGCGTGAAATAATACAATTTATTGGTCTGAGGTGGTGTGCAATCCTATCGGTGTTTGTTTTGAAAGGATCTAAATTGATAATCTTTGATTTTTTTTTAGCATGTTTAGTTTCTTCGCTTTTCTTTTTTATGCTGTGTAATTTGATATTTTCTCAGTATCGCGAGTATTTTTTTTACAAAAATTTAAAATGGGATTTTTCCATTGATAGTGAATTAGATCATTTAAAAATAGACCAGTGGATCACGTTTTATAATTTTAATTTTTCTAATTCACAACGGTTTCTCTTTATTCGTCCGTTTCTGATAGTAATATGGGCAGTAACCCTAGGATTTATGATCCGTAGCGCTGTCAGGACTGGTATGTACTTTTTTTATTAGGGAATTATTCTACCATTATGCCTTGCAGCCTGACTTCTGCTTGGAGTTAAAGAAGTGCCTCAGGCCTACCGCTGTACTGGTATAGGTTCTGGCCACTCCTGCCTACACTCGCTACCGGCGGAAGTCCAAACGTATTATTTGTCAATGACAAGCCCCTGATGCGTGTCGGTGACACCTGTGTGCCTCATGGCTGTTTGGTCTGCCCAAACCCATCCACGACCGCAAGCGTTCCGTTGGCTTATTCACCGTCTTCATAAACGGTAAGTCCGCCGGTCGTATCGGCGATGCCATTGATTCTGGTGGGCATGCACAGACAGGTTCATCCACTGTCTTTATCTGAGATGATGTTGGTTCTGGCTCTGGATGAGGCGAAACTTCATGTCAGCAAAGATTAGCATAGTGTCTCAGTCGAAGCCGATGGTTCGATGGCAATTACTAATTGGGTTACAGCTCTTTATCGAGAATCGATTAAAGGTTGCACCGTCGTAAATCAAAATAGGAAAATAGTCATATTTTAGTTTACGACGAGAGATTTTTCCTTTATGGTGTTTGAGGTCGCGTTCTCGTGCTGGAAGCCCCCAGATGAAGAAGGTGGCGGGTTTTGTTTTGATGGTACTCAGTTGTCTTAACAGAACTCGATAAATGAAATGCGCGCTGTGCAGGCGGAATAACCCGTTGGTGACCTATGGGCAGAACGGGCATTCTTGTTGCGCGTCGATGTATTTCGAGCATGGCTGAGTTTGGAGTGCGAGTAGCGGCAGAGAAGTAGGAAGACGAGGAAGATTATATTTCAGCCTGGCGTGCGGGCCCGGATGCTGGCTGGAAATGCGTTTTGATAGTTGGGGGGGGCGCTGAGAGGTGCCAACATATACAGTTGCGAGGTAACTTTCAGCGCCCCGTTGAAATGGCTTGTGCAGCTTATGGGTTGGGCAAGCAACGAATGGTGATGACGCGAGCTCAATGAGCTGCGTGAACGAATAGGTGCGTCTTGTTGAAGGAAAGAGGTGAATCGAAGGATAGAATACGAAGATATAAAATAACTAAATTCACAATACTGCATATATAGGAATATATATTTGCAGATCGAATTGGCGTATTAATATATAAATTATCTGCAGTCGAACATGCGGATGGTCTGGATAAGTGCGCGTATTTTTGGATGGAAACTAGCCAGAAGGCTTGGAATCGACTGTAAATGGAAGGATTTGGCTATGTGTGCACGGAAAATGGAAGGAAAGCAGGTGA
>NZ_JACIDV010000030.1 GCF_014196515.1 Rhizobium skierniewicense
GGTAAGCGGCAAGGAGACCCCATCTGGCGCGGCTGATGCTGAGTAGGGTATGTCGGGCATACGAGTTGTCTGAATGTGAGGATCTATGTCTAGACCTGCGGCTGGCCTTGGGTTGATGCGAATGATCGAGGCGGTGCCCGATCGCCTTGACGGGTCGCCGCGACAGTTGCGGCGGTTCTGGTCCGACGAGTTCAAGGCCACAGCGGTTGAGCAGGCCTGTCAGCCCGGTGTGAACATGTCTGCAGTGGCGCGGCAGATCGGTATCTTGCCGTCTCAACTCTACCGCTGGCGTAGAGAGCTGTTGGGCAGTGATGGGTCTGGACTAGCAGCGGCAGTTGATCCGCAGAGCGTCGCACCTGACCCCGTCGTCGAAATCGACATTGACGGTATCGTTGTGCGGGTTGGCCGGCAGGTTGAAGAAGCGCATCTGCAGCGTGTCATCCGAGCGGTTCGCTCAGCATGATCCCGGCAGGTGTAAAGGTCTTCCTGGCCAGCCATCCCATCGACTTCCGCAAAGGGCCGGACAGCCTGCTGTCGCTGGTGCGGGATGCTGGCAGTGATCCATTTAACGGCTCGCTTTATGTCTTCCGGGCCAAACGGGCCGACCGGATCAAGATCGTCTGGTGGGATGGATCCGGGGTTTGCCTTTACGCCAAGCGGCTGGAGAAGGCGCAGTTTTGCTGGCCGCGGATAGGCCACAACCGAGTCCAGCTCAACCATGCCCAGCTCTTGGCGCTCGTTGACGG
The DNA here is from genome assembly GCF_014196515.1 of Rhizobium skierniewicense. GTDB lineage: Bacteria > Pseudomonadota > Alphaproteobacteria > Rhizobiales > Rhizobiaceae > Agrobacterium > Agrobacterium skierniewicense. The sequence goes on from NZ_JACIDV010000030.1 coordinate 747, forward strand.
CATGGACTGGAAACGGGTGCGCTCGGTGGCGGTGAAGCCGCCGGAGATTGTTGGGTAAATGCCTGCGGCAAAGTGAATCAACCGCCTGAAAGGGCAGGAAAACCGGAGCAAAATATGCTCTAGTAGACGTCATGACGCCGCCCGATCTGCAGCTCCCGGATGATATAGAGACCCTGAAAGCTATGGTCCTTGCCATGGCCGAGAAGGCAGCGCGCACCGAGGCTCTTGAGAGCGAGGTCGCAGACCTGAAAGCCAGAAACGCCGATGCTGATGAACGCATCGAACGACTGACCCAAATCCTGAAAGCCTTTGATCGTGCCCGCTTTGGCCGGCGATCAGAAAAACTCGGCTCTCCAGGCATCGATGATGAGCAGCAGGCCTTTGTCTTCGAGGAAATCGAGACCGGCATCGCGGCGATCCGAGCCCAGGTCAACAAGGGCGCAACCCATCCCGACAGCAAACGTCCGCCGCGGCCGCGCAAAGGCTTCGCACCGCATCTGGAACGGGTTGAAGTGGTGATCGAGCCGGATGAACTGCCCGAACACGTCGGCAAACAGAAGGTGCTGATCGGAGAAGACGTCTCGGAGCGACTTGACGTCGTGCCGGCGAAGTTCCGCGTCATCGTCACGCGCCGACCGAAGTATGCCTTCAAAAATGAAGACGGCGTCATTCAGGCCGCCGCACCCGCGCACATTATCGAGGCGGGCATTCCGACGGAAGCGCTTCTCGCGCAGATCGCCGTCTCTAAGTATGCCGATGGCCTTCCGCTCTATCGGCAGGAGGCAATCTATGCTCGCGACAAGGTCGAGCTTGACCGGAAACTGATGGCTCAATGGATGGGTAAGCTTGGCTTTGAACTTGATATCCTGGCCGACTACATCCTCGCCGAGATCAAGAAGGCTGAGCGTATCTTCGCTGACGAGACGACGTTGCCCACACTCGCGCCCGGATCCGGATCGGCCAAGACGGCCTGGCTTTGGGCTTATGCCCGCGATGACAGACCCTTCGGTGGCAGTAGCCCGCCGATGGTTGCCTATCGCTTCGAAGATAGCCGTGCTGGCGATCGGGTCGCCCGGCATCTGAGTGGCTATCGCGGTATTCTGCAGGTTGACGGACATGGTGCCTATAACAAGCTTGCCAGATCTGACGGAGGCAATGACGGCGTGATGCTGGCCTACTGCTGGTCCCATAGCAGGCGCAGGTTCTACGAGCTCCATGCCTCAGACAGCTCCAAGATCGCCACCGAGACGGTGGAACTGATGGCGAAGCTCTGGCAGGTGGAAGAAACAGCTCGCGGGCAAAGCCCTGACGCCCGTGTCGCCGCGCGCCAGGCGACATCTGCTGCGGTTGTCACGGAGCTCTTCGCCCTCTGGGAGAAGACCCTACCGCGGATCTCTGGCAAGTCGAAGCTGGCCGAGGCGATCCGCTATGCAACCTCGCGTCGCTCCATCTTCGAGCGCTTCCTCACCGACGGCCGCATCGAGCTCGATAACAACATAGTCGAGCGTGCAATCAGGCCCCAGACAATTACCAGGAAGAATAGCCTCTTCGCCGGCAGCGATGGCGGTGGAAGGACTTGGGCAACAATCGCCACGCTCCTTCAAACAGCGAAAATGAACAATATCGATCCGCAGGCCTGGCTCACCCAGACACTCGAGCGCATAGCCAATGGTTGGCCCAGCAGCGATCTCGATGCACTCATGCCGTGGAATTACACGCGCTGAACGGTCTCAGCTTGCCGCTTACC
>NZ_JACIDV010000031.1 GCF_014196515.1 Rhizobium skierniewicense
CAGACTGCTGACAAACCCGCCGATTTTTGTCGGTGGGTTTTTGCGTTTTTGGGCTTCTCGTTCAGGTGGTGTTTTCGCGAGCTGGATGGCGCAATCCGGCGAGGGGTGAGCCCCTCATCCCCAGGCTGGTTTAGGGGCTTTCGTCATCGCCATTGCGATCTTCTTGATGTTCTGCGCGGCGGCTGCCAGCAGGCATTGCCACCTGACCTTGATGAGGCCGCGGAAGCGGGCATAGCGGTGCCCGTGGAGTTGTTTGGCATCGGCGAAGGAACGCTCGACCGTCTCCTTCCGCCGTTTATAAATCGCCTTGCCCCACGGTGTCTTGCGGTTCATGTCGGTGCGCTCGCGGGCATGCTGCCAGACGTGCCGGGTGATGATCCGCTCAGCCTTGGCGTTGCTCGTGCACGATGCCAGAAGCGGGCAGTCGCGGCACACTGACGGGTCCGAGCGGTAGTGCTTGTAGCCGTTGCGGTCGGTGGTGGCGTAAAGGAGCAACTGGCCTTCAGGACAACGATAGCCATCGGCCTCGGGCTCGTAGACGAACTTCGATTTGGCGACCATCCCCTCTCTGGGCGGGGTCGGCCTGCGATAGCCGGTCACGCCGAGGATTTGCCTGTCCTCCAGCCCCTTGGCGATGCCTGCCGTAGCGTAGCCCGCATCGAGCCCGACAGCACCGACATTCAACTCGAAGCGTGTCCGTTGCCGGTCGAGCCGCTCCAGATAGACGATACTATCATGCACATTCGCCGGCGTCACATGGGTATCGGTGATGATGGCATGGCGGCCATCGACCGTGCGATGATCGAGATAGAAGAAGCCCTTGGGCTTGCCGTCGCGTACCATATAACCGCTGTCCGGATCGGTACGTGACACCTTGGTTTCCTTTACCTCCGGCTCGCGCTCTTTCTCCTTCAGCGGCTTCTGGCCATGCGCTGTGCGCTCCATCTCGATCGCCCGGTCGAGGTCGGCCCAGTAGTCGGCCCGCGATTTCTTCAGCATCTCCAAGTCGTACTTGCCCTTGTTGGCATTGGCCTTCAGATGGGTCGAATCCGTGTAGAGCACCGTGCCATCCACCAGGCCGTGGCGGATCGCCTGTTCAACGATGGCATCGAAGATGTCCTGCGCCACCGACGTGTCGTTGAAGCGGCGGCGGCGGTTCTGGGAAAGCGTCGAGGCATCGAAGACTGGGTCGGCCAGCTTCATGCGCAAGAACCACCGATAGGCGACGTTCACCTCGATCTCGCGCACCAACTGCCGTTCCGAGCGCACCCCGAACAGGTAGCCAATGAACAGCGCCTTGAACATCAACGTCGGGTCCAGCGGCGGGCGGCCATTGTCGGCGCAGTAAAGGCCGACAACGCGGTCATGGATGAAGGAGAAGTCGATCACCGCATCGATCTTACGAAGCAGGTGATCCTTCGGGACCAGGCTGTCGAGCGTTACCATCTCGAGAGCCGTCTGTTCGGGAGCAGGTTTCTTCAACATGTCCCAATGAATCATAACCCCCC
>NZ_JACIDV010000032.1 GCF_014196515.1 Rhizobium skierniewicense
ATCACCCGGGTTCCCCTATGACCGACCAGCCTTCGTCGTCCGATTTCATCCAGGCCAGCCGTGTTTTGAAGGTCAAGTCGCCGCTGGGCGAAGACCAGTTGCTGCCCGAGCGGATGGTGATCAGCGAAGGTGTATCACAGCTGTTCGAAATACAGTTGAATGTCCGTGCCAAGAAGGAAGCGGTGAAGCCGGAAGAGCTGATCGGGCGCCTGGTTGATGTGTCGGTCGAGGTTCAGCAGGGGGATGGCGAAGAGGGCAGTGGTGTCCGCCGTCCGTTCAACGGTCTGGTGACCGACCTGCACGAAGGACCACCCATCACCCGCGGCTTGCGCTCCTACGCCATGACCATCCGCCCGCAGATGTGGCTGCTTTCACGCCGCTCCGACTGCCGCATCTGGCAGAACAAGACCTCTATCGACATCGTCGAAACCTTGTTTTCCGAGCACGGCATTCCCGCCCCGGATACGTCGGGCATCATCAAACCACCGCCTGCACAAGAATACAGCGTGCAGTTCAATGAACTGGACCTCGATTACCTCCTACGTCGCTTCGAAGAGGACGGATTATTCTACTGGTTTTCGCATGAAGACGGCTCTCACAAGCTGCATGTGGCTGATACCGCCAATGGATGGCTTGGACCATCACCCTCCGCTCAAGGCGAAGGCAAAGTGAGATTGGCACAAGGATCATCGGATCGCAACCACATTAACGACTGGGCCCGTCGTTTTTCCTATGTGCCCGGCCAGCGTGCTGGGGCCGACTGGAATTTCGAGACACCGGGCATGGTGCCGGGCACGATGATGCCATCGCTGGTACAAATGCCCGATGCGACCAAGCGCGAGCTCTACGAATACCCGGCCCGCATCAGAACGGTGGATGAGGCCGAGAGGTCGCAGAAGTTGCGTGCACAATCCATCGAGGCCGACCACGACCGGGTCTTCGGCGCATCGACATCGCGCATTCTCGAAGCCGGCCGCCGCTTCACGCCCTATGAGGAGGCTCATCCCGAGCACGAATACGAAGAGCATGTGATCATCAGGGCAAGCCACACGATCGTGGACAGGTCCTACGAGACCAACAGCAACGAGCCGGAATATCGAAACCAGTTCGAAGCCATCCCCGCCCGCGTGCCGCTGACCCCGCACCGGACGACCAAGCGCCCAAAGATCGAAGGCACGCAGGTTGCCATCGTGGCGGGTCCCGAGGGCGA
>NZ_JACIDV010000033.1 GCF_014196515.1 Rhizobium skierniewicense
GTGCTTGCGGCAAAGCTCCGAGACCGGCGCGCCCGCCTCGTGCTCCTTCAGAATGCCGATGATCTGTTCGTCTGTAAAACGGTTACGCTTCATTCTCTGGTCCTCTCAATGGGCCAGAGCTTACTTCAAAATGGATTATTTCAACGGGGCAAGGTCACCTGAGACCTTTGGCGAATACGTGTCTGCGCTGGCCAATTCGGCAATGCTGGCGGGGAAAAGACATGCATTCTTGATCTTCGGAATCGACGATGTCACGCACGATATCATTGGCACAAATATAAATTTAAAGAAGGAGAAAAAAGGCAACGTAGCCTTTGAGATGTGGCTGCAGCAAATGCTAGATCCCAAGATAAATGTCTCCTTCGAAACCTGCTTCGTAGACAGCAAGAGAGTTGAAATCGTCTGCATCGAACCTGCGTTCGACCGACCGGTTAGGTTCAACAAAGTTGCGTACATTCGCGTTGGCTCGAATAAGACCAGGCTTGAGAACTATCCCGAAAAGGAGCGAATGCTCTGGGCGCTCACGAATAAACATTCGTACGAAAAAGGACTGGCAGCGACGCATTATACCGCTGAAATGATATTGGATAATTTTTACTGTGAGAAATTCGCAGAGCTTTATTATGGCCCCAAAATCTCAAAGCATCACTTGATCGAGAGCTTGGTTACAGATGGTCTTATCATTAACGATTATCAAGGAGGCTATGACATTACCAACTTGTTCGCGATCTTAGCTGCCAAAAACCTTGGTGATTTCGAAACCGTGAGGAACAAAGCTGCTAGGTGTTTGATCCCGGCATTTGATGGTGCGATATTTTCCAGTGAATGGAAGGATGCACTATGGGCCAGGTTCACCCCGCAAGCGCCACGACGACTGCGGCAGTCCGTCGAGCGATACAGCATAGTCAAGAGAGCCTGAGAGCGCTGGCCAAGCGCTACAGCATCAACCAGAAGACCGTGGCGAAGTGGAAGAAGCGAACTTCGGTCATCGATCTACCGACCGGTCCCAGCGAGCCGAAGTCCACTGTCCTATCG